>PLBS01000057.1 GCA_003134595.1 Gallionella sp.
GGCGACGTGTTCTATTTGCACTCCCGTTTGCTGGAGCGCGCCGCGCGCGTGAATGCCGATTATGTGGAAGCGTTCACCAAGGGCGCGGTCAAAGGCAAGACCGGTTCGCTGACCGCTTTGCCTATCATTGAGACACAGGCCGGCGACGTATCAGCCTTCGTGCCTACCAACGTGATTTCGATTACCGACGGCCAGATATTCCTGGAAGCCGACTTGTTCAACGCCGGTATCCGTCCCGCGATCAACGCCGGTATCTCGGTGTCTCGCGTGGGCGGTGCAGCACAAACCAAAGTGATCAAGAAGCTGGGCGGCGGCGTGCGTCTGGCACTGGCGCAATACCGTGAATTGGCGGCATTCGCGCAGTTCGCCTCGGATCTGGATGAAGCGACCCGCAAGCAGCTGGAACGCGGTCGTATGGTTACCGAGTTGATGAAGCAGCTGCAATATGCACCGTTGTCGGTTGCTGAAATGGCGGTCACGCTGTTCTCGGTCAACAAGGGCTACTTCGATGATGTCGCTGTGCCTAAAGCGCTGGCGTTCGAGTCGGTGCTGCATGCTCACCTGAAATCCAATAACAAGAGCCTGATGGAAGCGATCGAGTCCAGCAAGGATCTGAATGCCGACAATGAAAAACTGTTGTCCGCAGCGATCGAGAAATTTAAAGCGACAGCTGTTTACTAAGGCGGGGTGAGAAATGGCTGGTAGTAAAGAGATACGCACGAAGATCAAGAGTGTAGAAAATACACGCAAGATCACGCGTGCTATGGAAATGGTCGCTGCAGCCAAGATGCGTAAAGCGCAAGAACGTATGCGCGCTGCCCGCCCCTATGCAGAAAAAATTCGCGCCGTTGCTGCGCACCTGTCGCGTGCCAACCCAGAGTACAAACATCCGTTTCTGGTGAAGCGCGAAGGGATCAAGAACGTTGGCCTGATCGTGGTGACTTCAGACAAAGGTCTGTGCGGGGGTTTGAATACCAACGTGCTGCGCCTTGCCGTGAGCCGCATGAAGGAGTGGGAAGTCGAAGGCAAGGGCATCCAGGTTTGTCCGATCGGCAACAAGGGCATGGGCTTCATGTCGCGTATTGGCGCCAGGGTCAAATCCAGCCTGAACGGGTTAGGTGATACGCCGCACATCGATAAATTGATCGGTGCCGTGAAGGTGATGCTGGATGCCTATACGGCGGGTGAGATTGACGCGATACATATCAGCTACAACCATTTCGTCAACACCATGAAGCAAGAGCCGTGCATCGAGCAGTTACTGCCGCTGAGCGGGGAACAGATGGGAACCGCCGAGGGCAGTTGGGATTACATTTATGAGCCGGATGCCAAGCAAGTGATCGATGCGCTGCTGGTGCGTTACATCGAGTCTTTGGTTTACCAATCGGTTGTGGAAAACATGGCATCCGAACAAAGTTCGCGGATGGTGGCGATGAAGGCCGCATCGGATAACGCCAAGAGCGTGATTGCAGATCTTAAGCTGGTATACAACAAGGCGCGCCAAGCGGCCATTACCCGCGAAATTTCTGAAATATGCAGCGGCGCGGCAGCGGTTGGCTAATTAAAAGTGGCGGCAATTTACAAAATTTATATAGACGGGGAATCCTAAAATGAATCAAGGAAAGATTGTTCAGTGTATCGGTGCGGTGGTTGACATCGAATTTCCGCGCGATCAAATGCCCAAGGTATATGACGCGTTGACACTGCAAGCAGAAACGGGTTCGATCGTTGAAGCCGGCCTGACATTCGAGGTGCAGCAACAACTTGGTGATGGCGTCGTGCGCACCATTGCGATGGGCTCTTCGGATGGTCTGAAGCGCGGCATGGCCGTAGTGAACACCAATAATCCGATTTCGGTTCCGGTTGGTGTGGGCACATTGGGCCGTATCATGGACGTGTTGGGCCGCCCGATCGACGATGCTGGTCCGATCAATTGTGACGAAAGACGCCCGATCCATGCTAAAGCACCGAAATTCGACGAGTTGTCGCCTTCAGTCGATTTGCTGGAAACCGGCATCAAGGTGATCGACCTGGTGTGCCCATTCGCCAAAGGCGGCAAGGTCGGTTTGTTTGGTGGCGCGGGCGTGGGCAAAACCGTGAACATGCTGGAGTTGATCAACAACATCGCCAAGGAACACGCCGGTTTGTCGGTGTTCGCCGGTGTGGGCGAGCGCACCCGCGAAGGTAACGATTTTTACCACGAGATGTCGGAAGCAGGTGTAATCAAATTGGACAACCTGTCCGAATCCAAAGTCGCGATGGTGTTCGGCCAGATGAATGAACCGCCCGGCAATCGTTTGCGCGTGGCGTTGAGCGGACTGACCATGGCGGAAAAATTCCGCGATGAAGGCCGCGACATTTTGTTCTTCGTGGACAATATCTATCGCTACACTCTGGCTGGTACTGAAGTGTCCGCGCTATTGGGTCGTATGCCTTCCGCCGTGGGTTATCAACCGACCCTGGCCGAAGAGATGGGCCGTTTGCAAGAGCGTATCACCTCCACCAAAGTAGGCTCGATCACCTCCGTGCAAGCGGTTTACGTACCGGCGGATGACTTGACCGACCCGGCACCTGCGACCACCTTCCTGCATCTGGATTCCACCGTAGTGTTGTCGCGTGACATCGCCTCGTTGGGTATTTATCCGGCGGTTGATCCATTGGACTCCACTTCCCGTCAGCTTGATCCGTTGGTGGTTGGCGAAGAGCATTACAGCGTGGCGCGTAAAGTCCAAGCGACTCTGCAACGCTACAAAGAATTGCGCGACATCATCGCGATTCTGGGCATGGACGAACTTGCACCAGAAGACAAATTGGCGGTGGCACGCGCGCGCAAGATACAGCGTTTCCTGTCGCAGCCGTTCCACGTGGCCGAAGTGTTTACCGGCAGCCCAGGTAAATACGTCACGCTGAAAGAAACCATCAAGGGCTTTAAGGGCATCGTTGATGGCGAATACGATCACCTGCCGGAACAAGCTTTCTATATGGTAGGCGGCATCGAAGAAGCGGTTGAAAAAGCCAAGACACTGCAGTGACAATAGGGGCAAAAATGGCAATGACCGTACATGTTGACGTAGTTAGCGCGGAAGCGTCTATCTTCTCGGGGCTGGCAGAAATGGTAGTGGTTCCCGGCGAGATGGGCGAACTGGGTATTTATCCGCGCCATACTGCATTGATGACGCGCATCAAACCCGGCTCGGTCAGAATCAAGCGACCCAATCAGGAACAGGAAGAAGTTATTTATGTGTCCGGCGGTATGCTTGAGATACAGCCTGGTGTCGTAACCATTTTGGCCGACACTGCGATACGCGGCGGGGATTTGGATGAAGTTCGTGCGTTACAAGCCAAGCAAGACGCCGAGGAAGCAATGAAGAATCGCAGCTCCGACATCGATTATGCTCAAGCCCAAGCCGAATTGGCTGAAGCGATAGCACAGCTAGCGGCAATCAAGCAACTGCGCAATCGTAGCGGACATTAAGCCTTAAGCACAGGGAGTTCAGAAAAGCAGCTTCGGCTGCTTTTTTTCACCTGAAACGGCTATTCGTAAGCTCACGAACGTTAAAGTTCAGCGTTGTATTTTGACGGCACTCGATATTCAGCGCTCCCAGCCCAGTATGGATTTCATTTGGCCACCCTGCTGCTATAGAGTCAATATATGCGGTTAAAGAAATCGTGGGTCGAACATTTCACGACAGGCTTGATTCAACCACAGGCAATTCTACTCAAGTCAATTGGGGAATTTGTTCTCCTTCGCACGCCACACCAAGATGCGGTTATTGGAGGGCATGGCGATATCGCGCAGCAATTCCAGGCCATGAGATTCGGCAAGCCGGTTCACCGCTTCAAAATCCCGCACGCCGCTGTTGGGGTTGCGTGACTTGAGCCAAGCGTCAAAACGGGCATTGCTTTCGGAAGTGAAATGCCCGCCGTAATTGTACGGCCCGTAAAAACATACGCAGCCACCCGGCACTATGATCCGTTCAATATGCGCAAACAGAAGTTCCACTTCCGGCCACGAAATGATATGCACCGTGTTGGCGTTGAATATGGCATCCGCCGGCTCGACGGGCCAGCGCGCATCATTCACGTCTGCAGACAACGGCGCTAACACATTGGGCAGTTGCGCTTCGTCCAGCCAGGCTTGAATACTCGCATGATGCTGCGCCAGTTCGCTGGTTTGCCAGATCAGATGAGGTAGTTCGCGGCCAAAGTACACCGCGTGCTGGCCGGTATCGCTGGCAATTTCCAGCACTCGCTTTCGTTCGGCGAAAATTTCTTTCAGCACAGCAAGAATGGGCGTCTTATTTTTTTCGCAGGATTCGGAATATGATTTCATGAAAAGGTACGCGTATTTCGTCGGCTTATTGTAGCAAGCAGATAGAATATGCAGATACAGCTTAGAACCTCATGAATGCGCCCGCACTGAAAATAATCGAGAACTTCGCGGATATTCCCGCAGCGCAATGGGACGCGCTGGCAGGGACTGATCTCTTTCTTTCCCACGCCTACTTGCGGGCGCTGCAAGAAAGCGGCTGCGCCACGGCGCAATTCGGCTGGCAAGCGCAATTTCTCACCCTGTGGCAGAACGGGCAATTGCTGGGTGCGATGCCACTTTATCTGAAGATGAACTCGTATGGCGAGCACGTGTTCGATTTTGCATGGGCCGATGCTTACCAGCGGCACGGGCTGCGCTATTACCCCAAGCTGGTGTGTACGGTGCCTTTCACGCCGGTCACCGGGGCGCGACTGCTGGCGGCATCGTCCCCGGGATCAAATGAAGTGCGCGCGTTGCTGCTCCGTTCCGCCCTGCAATTCGCAACAGAAATCGGTGTGTCGTCGCTGCATTGTTTGTTCCCTGACGAAGCCGATACGCTGTTGATGCAGCAACAGGGAATGATGCTGCGCCAGGATGTGCAATTCCATTGGCAGAATCCCGGCTATCGCGACTTTGAGACTTTTCTTGCCGAGCTGAGCCGCGACAAGCGCAAGCGCATCAAACAAGAACGGCGCAAGGTCAGAGAGGCGGGCATAAAACTTCAATGCATCACCGCGGAAAACGCCACGCCAGATCAGTGGGCTTTCTTTGCCGCGTGTTATGCACATACCCGGCAACAGCACCATTCCCCACCGGCGCTGAATTTGGATTTCTTTATGCGTATTGGAGTTACGATGCCCCAGCATGCTTTACTCGTTATCGCGTCGCGCGAAGGGCGACCGATCGCAAGCGCGCTCAATTTTTTTACCCAGGATGTGTTGTATGGGCGCTCATGGGGCGCGCTGGAATATCACCCCGGCCTGCATTTCGAGACTTGCTACTACCAGGCGATTGAGTTTTGCATTGCGCGCAAAATAAAAACATTTGAAGGCGGCGCTCAAGGCGAACATAAATTGGCACGCGGGTTCCTGCCGGTGATCACCCGGTCCGCGCACTGGCTGGCACACCCCGAATTCTCGCGTGCAGTGGAAGATTATTTGCAACGCGAGACCAGTGCAATTTCAGGGTATATGGATGAGCTCAATGAAAGAAGCCCGTTCAAGCACCAGCCTTGATTTCGGGGCGGATGCAATAACATTTTCATTTCTGCAACCGCTGACTCGAAATATAGCTGTTCCATTTGCCGCACACTTATTCCAATTTCGAATAGAAAGGAGAACAAGGCGGCAAGGATGAGGCGACGAAGACAGCACACTTAGTGCGGCTAGGATCCGAAGACGAAGCCAACACAGTTATCGTTTCTATTCGGAATTGGAATTATTTGGCAAGCAGCATGCTTGCAAGACGTGCGAAAAGTATCCAGACCGCGAGGAATACCAACCAAATGGCGACGCCGACAATCAGGGCAAATATGACACTCTCCGCAGTTAAATTAAAGGAGGGTGAAAATATTTCCCAGGTTGCGCGCGCAATGAGCGGATCCGCCTTGGTAAGCAGATAAGTCAGCTGATGAAACAAATCGGTATTGAGCGCTTCAAGCGCCTGCTTTAATTGTTCGGCAGAAACAACCATTGCTTGTATTGCTGCGCCCTCGTCATGAAAAGTAGCGTCAACGCTGGCAAGGTGATGTTGAATGAGCTCCTGAAGGCTGCCATGATGAAATTGATCTGCGATTGCCTGGAACGGTGCAAGATCCTGCAGAACTTGATCGAGCCGACCGCCAACGCGCTGTCGGTACTGCGCAATAAAGCTCGGGATGCAACCGGCCGCAACGACACCTATCACCAGAATGATACGGTCCAAAATCCCGCGGATGAAAGCCATAATCACCTAACGAAGCTGTAGAAAAAGTATATTCATAACCGCATCGTGCCGTGAACCAAATGAAATATCAAGGCCTATACAGCGTTAGCGTACTAGTTTAGGGGCGTGCCGAGCCAAGCATATTAACGGCAGGAGTCATTGCGATTCCAGCAAGTTTTTCAAAGAGGTTAAATCGCGCATGACCCATTCCGCGTCTGCGGCAAATTGCTCATCAGACATGTCAGGCAAACGGAACAAAGTAAAAATGAGTTCACAGCCGCTGCCGTTTGGAATGACGCGCATGGGAATATAAATCTGCAGTCCCGGCTTCGGGCTTACCCAATGATCCAGAACTCCGAATTCATTTCGCTCCGAAAACATGACCTTCACCGGACCTTCCGGTGTTTCGGCAATCCACTCGCCATTTACCTTCTTCAGTGACTTACCCAACCCTGATGCCCAGCGCGGGAAATTCTCCGGAACGGAGACAAAGTTATATACGTCTTCGGCATCCCGGTTGATGGAAACGCTGAGATTACGAGATTGATGTGTCGTTGCCATGAGTGTCTCTCCTCTACTATACATAGCGACAAAAGTGGAAAGCAACTTGTGGTTCGATACATTTTCCGTTCGTCCTGAGTGCCGCGCGTAGCGCGGTGTATCGAAGGAGCGAACGAAAAACACTCACCACGAACGGTTGGGATTTATGTCGCCATGTATAACGCACGAATTAACCGGCGCGAGTCAGCGCGTCAGAATTGAATAGCTTGTCAGGTGGCATATCGCCGCTGCGCTCACGCAACCGCTCCAAACAGAGCGCCGACGCCAGCGGTCAACCCCATGGCCAGCGCACCCCAGAACGTGACGCGTATTGCACCCACCGTCAAAGGCGCGCCACCGGCGCGCGCAGCCACCCCGCCCAGGAGCGCGAGGAAAACGAGTGAAGTACCTGAGACGAGGGGAATCAGGCTTGCCTCGGGGGCCAATAACGTGACTAAAAGGGGCATGGCTGCTCCAATAGCGAAGCTGGCGGCCGAAGCAAAAGCAGCCTGAAGCGGACGCGCACTAAGTGCCTGGGAGATCCCGAGTTCGTCGCGGACATGTGCGCCGAGCGCGTCATGCGCCATGAGTTGATCGGCGACCTGTTTCGCAAGCGCAGGATCAAGACCCCGACGGACATAGATTGCCGCCAATTCTTTATGCTCGCCCGCATCGTCTGCCTTGAGTTCCTTGCGTTCAAGCTCGATGTCTGCCTTTTCGGTATCTGCCTGTGAGTGGACGGACACATACTCGCCGGCAGCCATCGACATGGCTCCGGCGACCAGGCCGGCAACCCCGGCGACCAATATGTTGCTGTGGGTTGCATGCGCAGCTGCAACACCCAGCACCAGGCTCGCTGTGGAAACGATGCCGTCGTTCGCGCCCAATACCGCAGCGCGGAGCCAGCCGATGCGATCAGTGCGGTGTCGTTCAAAGTGACGCGGACGCATATTGAAGTTCCTGGTTGTGATCCTTGTTAATCCGTGAGAAAACAGCTTGCTTTTCCGCTGGGCTTCGGAGACATAGCGAGCGGACGGAGCCAACGCCAACTAACGTTCAAGTTGAACGACGCGCCGCTTTTTGCGGCGTCCCTCTCCAGCGCAGTGTCAGGCATGACGCCGCTTAATCGAGATTGACGCCGTTAACACGCAATCCCTACTTCGGGATTTCAAGCTTCTCTACGCGCTTGTGGCTGATGGCCGTCGGGAACGTAACATCGCCGTTCGGTACTTTAGCTCCCATCGGCCACAGGTGGAAGATGATACCGTCGGTTTTGGACGCGGCCTCGGCAATCTCTTTCGCCTTCTCGGGGGGTACATCAAGAACTTGCACACGCCCGGTTGCAACCTCTTCCTTATGGTCGTGGAAGTGCTTGTTCCATTGCTCCAGCGTCACGTTCGTGCGCGCGAGCTTCTTGTCAATGAAGTATTCGATCTCAACAAGCTCGGCATTCGGATCGTCGGACAGAAAAATCATGCACTGCATGATCTCCGGCTTGATCGGTTTGCAATAATGGTGATACGGACCGTGCACCGTGCCGTCTTCGTGACGATGTGGCGCGATGATATGGATGTTGTAGCCATCCGCCGGGCTTTTTGCCTTCTCCTCAGCGAATAGAGGGCTTGTCGCAACGATAGCTGCACTAAACATTGCTATGAGATAAAGCTTCTTCTTCATAATAGTCTCCTCTCTTTCTGTTTGTTTTTGAACGTCACATCTAACGTTCAAGTTGAGCGGCGCGCCGCTTTTGGCGCGTCCGCTCGAACGCCGGGTTGGGCTGACGCGCGACGTTTCACTGGCCGTGAGATAAATTCAATTTTGAGCGTACATCCTACTGCGTCAGCATATTTCTTGAGTGATGCCATGGATGGGGCATGCTTTCCAGCACCTTCAAGTCGCGAAATGGCGCTCTTGGTGGTGCCCATACGATCAGCGACTGCTTCTTGAGTAAGTCCAGCGCGCGTGCGCGCGGACAGCATTTCGTGCGCGAGTGCATACTCGACATCAAGGGCGTCATAGGCTTCGCGAAATCCACGGCGTTTCGATGCCTTTTCAAGAAATGCTTTTTGATTGTGCGGTACAGGGTCGTATTTAAGGTCAGCCATTTTGTATCTCCTTCATTCGTTTGCGCGCAAGCTTGATCTCTTGCTCCGGTGTTTGCTGCGACTTCTTTATGAAAGCGTGCAGTATCACTACGCGCTGTCCAACAAGAAAGCAGTAGAACGCTCTTCCAATGCCCGATTTACCGCGCGGGCGTAGCTCGAACAACCCGCCACCAAAAGCGCGTGAGTGGGGTAAACGCAAGTTTGGGCCGTGCTCGATAAGAAGTTCGACAATCCTTGCGTAATCCGCGACAACATCCACTGGCCAGGCTTCGACTGCGGTTTGCACCCGGGCATGAAAGTATTCAATGGAATAGGCCATGTTTGAAGGTTAGCAAATATGCTAACTACAGTCAATGCCAGGGGTGCTCAGCTTTCAGGTGCTCAACGTTTGAGGTAACCGGTCTGCCGAAGGCAGGTCCGGTTGACCGAGTGGTTAGAGGAATAGATTACGTAAAGCATTTACAGCAGTCTTCTCTTAGCCCAAAGCGCCCCATGTTTGAGAAGCCATTCAACCGTGGCGCGCCGTTTCAATTGCAGCGATGTCGATCTTTTTCATCTCCATCATCGCATCGAACGCGCGCTTGGCGGCGGCGGGGTCGGGATCGATTATCGCTTTGATCAGAGCGATCGGCGTAATCTGCCAGGACAGACCCCATTTGTCCTTGCACCACCCGCACTCACTCTCTTCGCCGCCGTTGCCGACGATTGCATTCCAGTAACGATCGGTTTCGGCCTGGTCAGCGGTTGCGACCTGAAACGAGAATGCTTCGTTGTGCTTGAACGCGGGCCCACCATTGAGCCCGAGGCAGGGAATTCCCATCACCGTAAACTCGACCGTCAACACATCTCCTTTTTTCCCGGACGGAAAATCTCCCGGCGCGAGGTGCACCGCGCTAACGGATGAATCGGGAAAGGTCTTGGCATAAAATCGCGCCGCCTCCTCGGCGTCGCCATCGTACCAAAGACAAATTGTATTTTTTGCTTGCTTATCCATGTCACTTCTCCATTGTGATGAGCCGCCCGGCGCTGCTGTAAAACGACACACTCACGATCCAAGGGCATTGGCTCGGCCGACGTTTCCGCATCGATGAATTCCGGTGTAACCGTAGAGTATCATAGCGACAAACCCCTAACGCCTGAGCCCAGGGGCGCCGCGATAGCGGCGTCCCTTGGAGCGCGTTGTTAGCACGCAGTTTGTAGACAGCATATTCACGTCGCATCTGTAGCCATCTTGGCGCGCCGGGTCAATTCTTTCGCGCTTGGCTCGGCCTGGCTAAGCGAGCCAAGCGGAATATCTCCAGCTGGAACATAGGTGCTCATCACAATGCCAGTTGTTGAAACCTTCGAAGCCACGAGCCGCAGTGCACATGGCCTTGCACCATTTTCAAATAATCGCTTTCCACGGCCAAGAACTACCGGGTACGTCCATACGTTGTATTCGTCAATGAGCGATGCGGCTTGTAGCGTCTGAATCAAATTGCCGCTGCCAATAATTTGAAGGTCGTGTCCGGGCTGAACCTTGAGCGCGGTGATGGCTGAAACGATGTCATCGCCAAGTACCGATGAATTGTTCCATTGCAATGACTTCAAAGTGCGGGACGCCACATGCTTTTTTGCCGCATTGAGCGTCCTCGCAATCGGGTTATTCTCTGATTGGTAAGGCCAATATGCCTCGAATATTTCGTAGGTTTTGCGACCGAGTACAAGCTCTCGGTCTTTACCATCGAAACCTGCCGCAGAAAGATCCATCCCTGCGTCCCCGAAAGCGAACAACCAACCACCTAACGTGAAATTTCCGGTTGGATCTTCGGTCGGTCCTCCTGGTGCCTGCATGACACCGTCCAGTGATGTAAATGTGGACGCAATGAGTTTCCTCATATAACTCTCCTACGATTGCATGACATTGTGCGCGCTAACGTAAAAGTAAGAGGCTGCGCGCTTTTACGCAGTCTCGCTTGACTGCTGGGTTGGGCGTCATGAGTTGCGGAGTCCGTTCATTGAAGAATGGGTCGCTTTGCAAGGGCCTCTGCTAAGAAGCCTAAGAGTCTGGCGTCATTGAGAGATTCAGTGAGAACGCGAATTTCCTCTCCGAGCATCTTGAGTTCTTCAGCGGTTGGGAGTGGTTGCCAACTATGGTCGCTTCCTCGCCGGAAGGGCTCTCCGTCAAGCTCCTCGCCCCAGACACTATGAATTAGGTCATTTCTCTTTTCAGTCGCGCGCTTGCATCGCTCGAGGATGGCTTGTAGCTTCAGCAGCGCTTCGCCTTCTCCAAGTCGCTGTCGAGCGAGCGTTTTGATCCGATCACGAAGTCGAGCCGCTCCGTCGTTTGCCGTTGCGTCCAATGCCTCGTGAACTTCTAGGCGCGCCAGCGTCTTGATGGTCATTCGCAGGATGTGAGTAAGGTGCTCATGACGTAAGCTCAATTCGCCGTAGGCCGCGAGAAGTTCGATGTCCTCGGGTACGTAAAACCTCATCATCTTCGCCACGGCACCCCCTTTTTTGTGACTCACCCAGATCGGTGGGTCACTTTCATGATGCCTAACGTGGAGCTAAGGGGCTGCGCGCTTTTGCGCAGTCCCGCTTGAGCGCAGGGTTAGAGTAGTTCACCCAATTTTCTCCACCGACAAGTTCTCAATAATGTAGCCGAGAGTTATGCCGTCATGAAATGCTTTGTCATAATCCTCTCGCGGAATGCCAGGGTGCTGTTTTTCGTATGGATCGTGAAATAACTTATGTGTCATGTTGTTCCGAACACGATTAAAACTGAGAATCTGATTAAGTATGTCCTCAGACAAAGCGCCGATTATAAAAAGGGCTTTAGCTAATTGATTGAGAGAAAGCTCGTTAGTCATATTCCAAACCCTTTCCCACTCAGTATCTTTGTTCTCGCTTGGTGTACCGACTCGCTGTAATTGTAGCAACTCTCTGAGCTTAACTTCTATCCAGCCATGCAAGGTTTGAAGCGCTTCGATGTAATACCCCGCGTCATACGCTTCCTGAGCATGATCCGCGGGCCACTTTTTGAGGTGAATAAACTCAGACAAGAAACTTCCTCGCGTACTCTAACGTGGAGCTAAGGGGCTGCGCGCTTTTGCGCAGTCCCGCTTGACTGTAAGGTTAGCATTCTTATGGTCCATCGAAACCCCTCTCAGTTCTTATACCCACCAGAATGTCATTATTATCAAAACAAAATGTGGTTGAGGTGGCGAGAACCATCGGGAGAGGTAGCAATGGAACACTACCAGCATTGTAGATGGATATCCTCGTTATGTTTGGCGAGACGTCGATACCACAATGCGCCGATCTTGGGATATCAAACGGTGCATTAATTTGGAACGTCTTCGTAACGTCAACTGCACGCGCTCCGATTGAAATACGCTTGAGAACTCTCTCATTGACTAGGCTTGGGAGAAACCAAACCCAAGCTGCACCCAGGGCTGCGAGGTAGAGTCCGAGCACTGATAACACTATCCGCTTCCCTCTGCTCATTTGTAGCCTGCTAACGTGGAGCTAAGGGGCGGAGCCACGCAGTGGCGGAGTCCCGCTTGAGCGCAGGGTTAGCGGTTTTCACAATGCTTATAGCCTAGAGGTTTGTCAGATACTCGTTCAAAACGATTGTCATAAGTTTCAGATATCGCGGCAGGAAGAAATAAATAAACTAACCCCACCTGATCAAATTGGGTTCGTGATTTTCCTTGATTTGCAGTATCAATACCTAAAGTAATTTTTCGGCGATTAGGGCCAACTAAGACACCGCCCTGTCCTCCCGGTGACAGAAGATTGACATCTTGGCTGATAACTAATTGGCCATTATCTACATCAAAATCGCGCCCACTGATATAGGTCTTTTCATAAACAAAGCAACCATGTTCAATGGCTTTCGCAGTAAGAGATTTTTCTGTTGAAGTTACCTCGATAAATTCAATGTCCTCATGTCGGATTCCCGCAGGTAAATTTGGGCCCATAGTGCCCCATAAAAAACTCGATTTGTAACCCCAGATATTTTCCGATAAATAATAATTATTCATTGAATATCTTGTTCCATTGTCCCCTTTATTTTTGTATACCCCTTCGAATTCCGCCAGTTTAGATGCGCGATGAAACTCAAGACTATTTTGTGATCCATCTGGAGTTTCACATCCTACAAGGAACAGAGCTAATATGACTGAGAATGCGTATCGCTTCATCGATTCTTTCCTAATACCGCTAACGTTAAGTAGACACCCTAAAACGCGCCAGTAAAAGCACCTTCGAGGTGCATAAACTGGCATCCGTCCTGCAATGCCTTGTTTTTATTTGAGGAGAAATTATGGCACCCCCTAATTTATCGGATAAAAGCACCACGATAAAACCTTCCAAATTACTTGATCAAGTGCGCGATAAGCTGCGGGTGAAGCATTACAGTATTCGCACCGAGCAAACTTATGTGGACTGGATTAAACGCTATATTTTCTTCCACGACAAGCGGCATCCGAAAAACATGGAGGCGCGGGATGTAGAAGCTTTCTTTACGCACGGTGCATGAGCTGCTCGGCCACTCGGATGTTTTTATCACGATGATCTACACCCACGTCTTGAATCGTGACGGCAAAAGTGTGGTTAGTCTGCTGGACAGGTAGTTGCAAGTTAATCGCGCGCCGGATAGCCGCTTTTGTTTATAATCCGCTATCTCCAGAAAGCCGAACATGACCCCGTTAAACATCGTCATCCTCGCTGCCGGAAAAGGCACGCGCATGTATTCCGAAAAGCCCAAGGTGCTGCACGCGCTGGCGGGCAAGCCGCTGGTGCAGCATGTGCTGGATTGCGCGGCGGAACTCAAGCCGCAGCAGATCTGCGTGGTGTATGGGCATGGCGGGGAAGCCGTGCCGAAAGCGATGCAGCAGTATGCCGCGAGGTTTGTCATTCAGGAACCACAGCTCGGCACGGGTCATGCAGTGCAGCAAGCCATGCCGCTTTTATCCGATGACGGCGATACCCTGGTGCTGTATGGAGATGTGCCGCTGATCCAGCACAGCACCCTGCATCAGATGAAGCAGGCGGGCAGCGGCTTGGTGTTATTGACGGTTAATTTGGAAAATCCATCCGGTTACGGACGCATCGTGCGCAATGAGCAGGGCGATGTGCTCAGCATCGTCGAGGAAAAAGATGCCACCGCCGAACAACGCGAAATTCAGGAAGTGAATACCGGCATCTTGCTCGCGCCGACCAACAAACTGCGCGGGTGGCTGGCGAAGTTAAAGAACAAAAATTCGCAAGGTGAGTACTACCTTACCGACATCGTCAGCATGGCCGTGCAACAAGGCGTTGCGGTGCATACCGTGCAACCGGCACACGAATGGGAAATACACGGGATAAACAGCAAGGCGCAGCTGGCGGTGTTGGAGCGCACCTGGCAACTGGTCGAGGCTGGACGTTTGCTGGTGCACGGCGTAACACTGGCTGATCCGGCGCGCATCGATGTGCGCGGCAAGCTGAGCTGCGGGCGCGATGTCGAGATCGATGTTGGTTGCATTTTTGAGGGTGAAGTGAGCTTGGGCGACAATGTGCGCGTGGGCGCTTACAGCGTGATCAGGAATTCCAGCATCGAAGCTGGCACTGACATCGCGCCCTACAGCCACATCGACAGCAGCGAAGTGGGGGCTAACTGCCACATCGGTCCGTATTCGCGATTGCGTCCCGGTACCACGCTGCATGAAGGTGTGCATATCGGCAATTTCGTCGAAGTCAAAAACAGCGAGATCGCGGCAAACAGCAAAGCCAATCATCTCAGCTACATCGGCGACAGCACGGTCGGCAGCCGCGTGAACATCGGCGCGGGCACGATCACTTGCAATTACGACGGCGCAAACAAGCATCGCACCATCATCGAAGACGATGTTTTCATCGGTTCGAATACGCAACTGGTCGCGCCGGTGACGGTGGGCAAGGGCGCAACGATAGGCGCGGGTTCGACTATCACCCTTAACGCACCGGCGGGCGAGCTCACCCTGGCGCGCAGCAAGCAGGTGACCGTTGCCGGATGGAAACGACCGATCAAGAAATAGTAAACCCAAATTGTCCATTAACACAAAACTGCGTCATTCCCGCGCAGGCGGGAATCCAGATGATTAAATAATTTCCCGCGAAGCGGGACAGCATTGCGGTTTTGTCCGCTTCGCGGAGTGTTTTTTTGCTGGATTCCCGCCTGCGCGGGAATGACGGCACGAAGGAGTTTAAAAAATGTGCGGAATCGTAGGTGCTGTGGCGCAACGCAATGTCGTGCCGATCTTGTTGGAGGGACTGCAACGCCTGGAATATCGCGGCTACGACTCGGCTGGTTTGGTGGTGGTGCATGACGGGCAATTGGAGCGTGTGCGCAGCATCGGGCGAGTCGCTGATCTCACCGAAAAAAGCGCGAACACCGAAGGCCTGATCGGCATTGCGCATACTCGCTGGGCGACGCATGGTGTGCCCAGCGAGCGCAACGCCCACCCGCACATCAGCAAAAATCACATCGCCGTAGTGCATAACGGCATCATCGAAAACTACGAGGCACTGCGTACCCGACTGACCGCGGAAGGCTATGAATTCACCTCGGACACCGATACCGAAGTCATTGCCCACTTGATCCACAGTCACTATGCACGCGGCAACTCCTTGCTGGCAGCAACGCAAGCCTCGCTTGCCGAGCTGGTGGGTGCTTACGCCATCGGCGTCATCGCGGCGGACAATCCCGATCAACTCATTTGTGCGCGACGCGGCAGTCCGTTGCTGCTGGGCGTGGGTATCGAAGAACATTTCATCGCGTCGGATGTATCCGCGCTGTTGCCCGTGACTCGCAAAGTCGTCTATCTCGAGGAAGGCGATGTGGTCGAACTGGGGCGCCGCAGTTATCAGATTTTCGATGCAAAGGGAAAGCGCGTGGAGCGCCCCGTGCAGATCAGCGAGCTGAGCAACGAGAGCGTGCAGTTGGGCGAATACCGGCACTACATGCAGAAGGAGATCCATGAGCAGCCGCAAGCGCTGGCGGACACGCTCGAATCGGTATGCAACAGCCAGTCGCTGGTGCCGGGCATTTTCGGCGCGCAAGCGGCAGTGACTTTTGCCGACATCGACAGCATTCTGATCCTGGCTTGTGGAACCAGCTACCACGCCGGATTGGTGGCGCGTTTCTGGTTGGAGGAAATCGCGGGAATTCCGTGCAACGTGGAAATCGCCAGCGAATACCGTTATCGCACCAGTGTGCCCAATTCGAAAGCACTGGTCGTCGTCATTTCCCAGTCGGGTGAGACAGCGGACACACTGGCTGCGCTGAACCATGCCAAGGCGCTGGGCCACAGCCACACCCTCGCAATATGCAACGTGCCGGAAAGCGCCTTGGTGCGCCTGTGCAAGCTGCGGCTGCTGACGCGCGCCGGGCCGGAGATCGGCGTGGCTTCGACCAAGGCTTTCACGACGCAACTGGCCGCTCTATTTTTGTTGACGCTGGTGCTCGCCAAACAGCGCAAGCGATTGACTGCAGAGCAGGAGCAAAAACATCTCCACGAGTTGCGCCACCTGCCCAGTGCGGTGCAAAAAGTTCTTGAGCTCGAACCCCAGATCGCCAAGCTCGCCGAGCAGTTTGCCAACAAGCATCACGCGCTATTCCTGG
>PLBS01000135.1 GCA_003134595.1 Gallionella sp.
GCCGATTATCTTCGGACAAGATACCACGCTGCTGATCAGCGTGAACGGCTTGGGCGTGTTGTTGCTTGGTTTGCTGCCCGGCACTCTGATGTCGGTTTGCGCCGTTTCTGTCCAGCAATCCTTGTTGCTGCATTAGGGAATCTCTATAAATTCATTTTAGTTGCGAAATAACCTGAAGGTTAGTCTTCACTGAAACTTCGTTTTCCGGGCGAATCGCGGCGTCACGTGCTCGCTCACTCCTCGTCTATCTATCCGATATGCCTCGTCGTTCGCTGGTAAAACTACTAGCCATTCGACTAAGTCCGCAAGCGGACAAGTCGCTGGTTATGCGTGGCTCCTTGCGGTGCCCGCGCGACACGGTGGGGCGCAGCCCTTTAGTGCGGGAGTGCGGAGCAGCAGGCCTTCCCGCCCCAAATGCTTCGCATCGCCGTGTCCAGCCTGCCATCCCGCAAAAGTGAATTTCTAGAGGTTCCCTTTAGATACTCAATGTACGGGGTTGATCGGCTTTTTTTCAAACCGGGATTGGGAAGCCGGCCATACAGCTGCACGCCATGGTGCGCTCCTTTAATAGCAGGGCGTTTTACGGTATCATCGCGCCCTACGAAAAACATTGTGTCCGGGCACCCGCATGACCAAGTACATCTTTATCACCGGCGGCGTTGTCTCTTCTTTAGGGAAGGGCATCGCCGCCGCTTCTCTCGCAGCCATCCTGGAATCGCGCGGACTGAAGGTGACGATGCTCAAGCTCGACCCTTATATCAACGTCGATCCCGGCACCATGAGTCCGTTCCAGCATGGCGAAGTTTTTGTGACCGAAGACGGTGCGGAAACCGATCTGGATTTGGGACATTATGAGCGGTTCATTTCCGCCAAGATGCGCAAGGCCAACAACTTCACCACCGGGCAGATCTATGACAGCGTGATCCGCAAGGAGCGGCGCGGCGAATATCTGGGCAAGACGGTGCAGGTGATTCCGCATATCACCAACGAAATTCAAGCCTTCGTCGAGCGCGGTGCGGCCGCTTCGCATGATGGCAAGGCCGATGTGGCGATCGTCGAAATCGGCGGCACGGTCGGCGATATCGAGTCGCTGCCGTTCCTCGAAGCAGCTCGACAAATGGGTTTGCGCATGGGACGCAATCAAGTCGCTTATGTGCATCTCACCCTGGTACCTTACATCGCCACCGCGGGTGAGTTGAAGACCAAGCCGACGCAGCATAGCGTGCAGAAGTTGCGCGAGATTGGTATTTTCCCGACTGCGTTGATCTGCCGCGCCGACAGGCCAATTCCAGATGACGAGCGCGCCAAGATTTCGCTATTCGCCAATGTGCGCGAAGAAGCGGTGATTTCGATGTGGGATGTGGACAGCATTTACAAGGTGCCGCAAATGCTGAACCAGCAAGGCCTGGATCGTATCGTCTGTGAAGAGCTGGGGCTGAGTCTGCCGCCCGCTGATTTGTCGGTATGGGCGAAACTGGTGACTGCGCTGGAAAATCCCCAGCATAAAATCACCATCGGCATGGTCGGCAAATATGTCGACCTGACCGAATCCTACAAGTCGCTGATCGAGGCATTGCGCCACGCCGGAATACACACCGCAACTCAGGTGAACATCGAATACATTGATTCTGAGGTGCTTGAAACCACCAGTATGCAAGGCCTGGAGCATTTCGATGCGATACTGGTTCCAGGTGGTTTCGGCAAGCGCGGTACGGAAGGCAAAATTGCCGCGATTCGTTTTGCACGCGAAAATAAAGTGCCGTATCTCGGTATCTGTCTGGGTATGCAGTTGGCTGTGATCGAGTATGCACGCCATGTGGCGGGCATGACCGATGCGAACAGCACGGAATTTGATTTGGACAGCGAACATCCGGTGGTCGCGCTGATTACCGAATGGCGTGACCGCGATGGCAAAGTCGAGACACGCAACAACGACTCCGATCTGGGCGGAACCATGCGCCTCGGTTCGCAACGTTGCCCGATCAAACCCGGCACCCTGGCGCAACGCATTTACGGCGATGAGGTAAACGAACGCCATCGCCATCGCTATGAAGTCAATAACCATTACGTGCCCGCGCTGGAAAAATCCGGGCTGATCATTTCCGCGCGCACGCCCAGTGAAAACTTGCCGGAGATAATGGAATTGCCGCAGTCCATGCACCCGTGGTTTGTCGGCGTGCAGTTCCATCCCGAATTCACCTCCACGCCGCGCACCGGACATCCGTTGTTCAAATCCTTTGTGGAAGCGGCTTTGCAACGGCAGCTCGTAGGGGCACGGCGCGCCGTGCCCCTACAAAAGGTGGCATCATGAAATTATGCGGATTTGATGTCGGGCTGAATCGCCCGCTGTTTCTGATCGCTGGCCCCTGTGTGATCGAATCACAGCAAATGGCTTTGGATACCGCCGGGAAGCTGAAAGAAATCTGCCGCGAATTGAATATCCCGTTCATTTACAAATCGTCTTACGACAAAGCCAATCGCAGTTCCGGAAAATCGTTTCGCGGCTTTGGTCTGGATGCCGGATTGAAAATCCTCAGCGAAGTGAAAGCGCAGTTGGGTGTGCCGGTGTTGACCGACGTGCATAGCATCGAAGAGATCGCGCCGGTCGCGGCGGTGGTCGATGTGCTGCAAACCCCCGCGTTCCTTTGCCGGCAGACCGACTTCATACACGCCGTGGCACGCAGTGGCCGCCCAGTGAATATCAAGAAGGGACAATTCCTGTCGCCGTGGGATATGCAGAACGTGGTGGAGAAGGCGCGTGAGGCCAGTGGCGCGGACAACATCATGGTGTGCGAACGCGGTGCGTCATTCGGTTACAACAATTTGGTTTCGGACATGCGCTCGCTGGCAGTGATGCGCAACACAGGTTGTCCGGTGGTGTTCGATGCCACGCACTCGGTGCAGTTGCCTGGGGGGCAAGGGACGGTCAGCGGTGGGCAGCGCGAGTTCGTCCCGGTGCTGGCGCGTGCCGCTGTGGCGGCGGGGATTTGCGGCTTGTTCATGGAAACGCACCCTAACCCGTCGCAAGCCTTGTCGGATGGGCCGAATGCTTTTCCGCTTGGGCATATCAAGGCGTTGTTGCAAACGCTGAAAGTGTTGGACGAAACGGTCAAGCAGCAGGGGCTGATTGAAGAAAATATTGATTTTAAAAATGTTTAAAAAAGAAAGCAAGGAAATCGTATGAGCGCAATTGTTGATGTGATCGCCCGTGAAATTCTGGATTCGCGCGGCAACCCTACCGTGGAAGCGGACGTATTGTTGGAGTCCGGTGTGATGGGGCGTGCCGCCGTGCCGTCCGGCGCGTCCACCGGCGAAAAGGAAGCGATTGAATTGCGCGATGGCGACAAGCAACGCTATCTGGGCAAGGGCGTGCTGAAGGCGGTGGAATATGTGAATACCGAAATCGCCGAAGCGATCATCGGCCTGGATGCCGCCGAACAAGCTTTCATCGATCAAACCATGATCGAGCTGGACGGCACGGAAAACAAATCGCGCCTCGGCGCAAATGCGATCCTGGCGGTGTCGATGGCAGTGGCGCGTGCCGCAGCCGAGGAAAGCGGTTTGCCGCTATACCGTTATCTGGGAGGTTCCGGCAAGATGGAAATGCCGGTGCCGATGATGAACATCATCAACGGCGGCGCGCATGCCAACAACAACATTGACATGCAGGAGTTCATGATCATTCCGGTCGGCGCGCCGAGCTTCCGCGAAGCGTTGCGTTATGGTGCGGAAGTGTTCCACGCCCTGCAGAAGTTGATCGATAAAAAAGGGATGCCAACCACCGTGGGCGATGAGGGAGGCTTCGCACCCAACTTGCCAAGCAATGAAGCCGCGCTGCAACTGATCGTGGCAGGCATCGAGGCCGCCGGTTATGTGCCGGGGCAGGACGTGGCGATTGGCGTGGATTGCGCCAGTTCGGGATTTTACAAGGATGGTCTGTACCACCTTGATTCCGAAAAGTTGAAACTGACTTCGGCGCAATTTGTCGATTATCTCGCCAACTGGACGGACAAGTATCCGCTGATCAGCATCGAAGACGGCATGAGCGAACACGACTGGGGCGGCTGGAAGTTGTTGACCGACCGTCTCGGCAAATCGATTCAGATCGTGGGCGATGATGTGTTCGTCACCAACACCAGAATCTTCAGCGAAGGCATCCGTCAGGGTTTGGCGAATTCGATTCTGATCAAGGTCAACCAGATCGGCACCTTGACCGAAACCTTTGCGGCGATCGAGATGGCCAAGCGTGCGGGCTATACCGCCGTGATTTCCCATCGTTCCGGCGAGACCGAGGACTCCTTCATCGCGGATCTTGCGGTAGCGACCAACGTGATGCAAATCAAGACCGGTTCGATGTCGCGCTCTGATCGCATGGCGAAGTACAACCAACTGTTGCGCATCGAAGAAGACTTGGGCGACACTGCCTCTTATCCGGGACGCGACGCGTATTATCAGTTGGGCTGATGCGTGCGGTCACACTGATACTGGTTGTCCTGCTGCTGCTGTTGCAGTACCCGCTGTGGCTGGGCAAAGGCAGCTGGTTGAAAGTGTGGGACTTGCATCGCCAAGTCGAAGCACAACAACAAGTCAATCAGCAGACTCAAACGCGCAATGCAGTGCTGGATGCTGAGGTGCGCGATCTCAAGCAAGGTACGGCGGCTATCGAAGAACGCGCGCGCAACGAGCTGGGTATGATCAAACGCGACGAAGTGTTCTACCAGATTCTGGAAGATCCATCTGCACAAATAACAGAGAAGCAGGCAGCGTCATCGCCTGCTTCTGCTGTTTCTGGTGCTCCCAAATAATGCGCATCCGATTCTGTGATTGATTACCGGATGATGTTCTCACGGCGTCGAACTGTGTTTTGTGTGACGAGCCGCTATCGGAAGAGATCCAACGCCAGCTTTCGACCCGATATAGTAACTCCGTCCTGTTTTCAGTGATACTAGTCACGGCTGGCAGGCAGCTGCCAGTGAAGGCAGGGCATGCACCTGCGGATTGCGAATATTCGACCCCAAAGGAGTCGTTCGATCTCCTTCATTGCGTACGGTCTATGTTTTGGATAATCGACTTATCACAGTTCCAATTTAATATTCAATCCCATTTCAGAAAATTTCAAAGCATCGTTCAACGTGTTCATAAATTCATTGACCTTGATTGGTTTGGTGAGATAGCGGAAAAATCCCGCCTCCAGTCTCTTCTCGATATCGCGGGGCATTGCATTGGCACTGAGGGCAACGACGGGGATGTGAGCCGTGGCCGGGTCTGCGCGCAGNNCTTCCACATAGAGCAGGGTGCGCCGCGCCGCGTCTCCGTGAGCTTGCGGCGCAAGTTCTGCGGGCATGGCATTTCCAGCGGCAAGTTGTGGCGTAGCGACCCGAACCAGTTCGATCCAGAATTCGCTGCCCACCCCGACGGTGCTTGCCACGCCGATTGTGCCTCCCATCAGTTCGACCAGTTGCTTGGTGATCACCAGGCCGATGCCCGTCCCTTCCTCGGTGCCGGTTTCCTGCCCGAGACGATTGAACGGCTGAAATAGCTGCACCAGCTGTTCCGGAGACAATCCCGCACCGCTGTCTTTGATGCTGATGCGTATGCGTTCCGGGGTACTCGCGGTGCAGTTCACCTCGACCGTTCCATGCTCGCGGTTGTATTTGATCGCATTGGAAAGCAGGTTGATCAGAACCTGCTTCACCCGAGTCTGGTCGGCACGGACAAAGTAAGGGATGTCGAATTGGGGAAAGGTCAGTTTGATGTCACGCTGTTGCGCCTGCGGCTCGATCATGGCCTGGCACTCGAGCATGACTTCGGCCAACGACACCGGTTCCTCCGTCAGCGGCACCTGCCCGGACTCGACTTTCGCGAGATCGAGGATCTCGTTGATCAGTTTCAACAGATGCCATCCTGCTTTGATAATCTGGTGCAGCCTTACAGTCTGGGCAGGCGTTGGCGGCGGTGAACCGGCCTCCAGCAACTGGGCGAAGCCAAGGATGACATTGAGCGGGGTGCGCAGCTCANNGCGAGGTTGGCTTTTTCCGCCAGTGACTTGGCGCTCTCCAGTTGAACTTTAGCCGTTTGGAGTTGTTCGGCCAGTTTTTGTGCTTCAATTGTAGTGACGATCAGGCGTTCATTCACTTGCTGCAACATAATCCTGTGATTGTCAGACGCTGCTTGTCTCGTCTCTGACGCGTGAATTTCCTGTTCGCGCGAGATGGCTTTCCCTTCGCGCAAGTCGGCAGCGTCTTCTCGTGCAGTCGCCAGTTTCTCGCGGCTTAGAACGGCCGCTTCATCTTGAGTAACAACGCTTTCCCTGCGCCTCCTGTCGTTTCCGCGGACAACTTGCAACCTGTGTTTGTGCTGGCTAGCCACGTCCGGCTGACCTGGGTCATCGGTATCAACAGCATCGCCATGTTTTTTTCTGTTCATTGCTACCCTTGATCATCTGGTTGTTCTTGCTACGGGCTGACCGTGGGCCGGCCCGACATGATTCCAGCATACTCGGATAAGGTCTCGCCAATAATGATGCCTTCGTCTGTAATGTCAAACAATCGAATGTCCTTGCTGTGCTCGCTGCCGCGGACTTTAACGACCGAGAAGACGCGTTTGAATTGACCCACGATTTCGACATAGCGCTGTACGATAATTGCATCAGCGAGAAAAGCGCTCCCAAACGGACTAAAGCGCAAATCGGTGTAGCGGTCTTCCAGTTCCGAGGTCATTAATATGGTCACGCCCATGCTGGTAAGCTCGGCAATCATCCTATACAGCGATCCGCGAAAATCTTCGCTGAACTCAGGTGCCAGTGCCAACTCAAATCCGGACAAGGAGTCAATGACGACGCGCTTTGCCTGCATTTGGTTAATCATTGCTATCAAATCATGCAAGGTTTCATCGATCGACAAATCCAGGGAACGCGTGTCGATTACCCCAACTTGTCCGCCTTTGACCAGCGTATTCAGCTGATTGTTCAGCAGTTGGCTGGGGCTCTTCTCAAACGCCGCAATTACACCTGGTTCGCCCCTGCGTACACCTTCGGCGAGGAATTCCGTCGCCAATATGGTTTTCCCGGAACCGGATGGCCCGACCACGAGTAGCGAATATCCAACTGGCAAGCCGCCACCCAGCATTTCATCCAGGTCAGGTATTCCCATCGGAACACGTTGCTCTCCAGTGACTGCCCTGATTGCTGATCCAACCGCTGCGCCCTGTTGGATAATCGCACGCGGGAAAACCTGAACTCCTTCATCGCTGATGCGGAACGTATGCAAACCTGGTGCCTGGGCTTGACCACGCATTTTGACCACTTGCATCTTGCGCACCATTGAATTGCGATGCAAATTCTGTGTAAGCCACAGGATGCCATCCGCCACGGTAAAGATAGGGGTTGACTCTGATTCTGGCGTCAAATATTCACCGATCAAAAATGTTGTTGCCTGCCAGCTCGTCATTTCCATGCCCAGTTGCTGCACGAACCGCTGCAGCCCGGACGCACCCTGTTCCTTCTGCTTCGCTGTCTGCACAACTGAACGAAACGAATCAACAAATACAAGGCTGGGAGCATAGTCTTTCACTTCTTCGGCAATGCGTGACAATACACGGTCAAAATTTCCCTCCAGCAGGTCTGCAGACAGGTTGACGAAGCGGATCGATACATTGACTTTATTGATATCAAAAAACGGAAATTGCTGTTGATAACGGAGCATCTTCAAAGCCGGTTCCCCGAGTACCGTGAAGTACAGGGCCCGATTATTCGGGTTTGACAGCGAGAACATGATCTGGTGAGCGAGGGTTGTTTTTCCGCTTCCCGGCGTGCCCACAATCAGGTTAAACGAGAATTCCGGCAGGCCTCCGCCCAACAGGTTGTCCAGACCAGGTATGCCCGTTGGCAGACGACGTATGCTTACCTTACTCATTTTTGAACTCCTTCGGGTGCCCGGACAAAAGTTTTTCGTCGCCGGCTTTATCCGAAGCGCTAAGGCCCCAAGCCGAACGTAAAATACTGGTTGTTAACCGCTCGCCAATTAACGAGGCCAGGATGTCGGTGAAAGTGATCAGTAGCAGACTGTTTGCTTCGCTGGCTTGCGCAGGTGTTTGTCCTTCAAGGCTCGTTTTTAATTCCTTGAGCCGGTGATCGGTCTGTGGAGACAGCGCGCTCGCTGCGAGCCATGGAAATGCTGGCTGGGTAAGGAATACACTTCTCGCGTAAAGTGAATTGAAACCACCTTCACCGATGATCGAAATGATTTCGGATGCCAACTGCTCCCATAAGTTAATCGTGACATCAGCGACTCTATCAGTGTGCTGTGCCATGAGACTTTTAATTATCTGGTGCCGCAGCAGGTCGCTGGTTTCCATAACAAAAATATCAATAAATAGTCGATATAACGATGTTGGCGGAATACAGCCCCCGCCCTTTTTCTGCCATGTGGTGTTGCACTTCGAACTTGAATCCGCGAGTAACTTTAGCCAAAAAAATTTCAAATTGCAAATTTCGGAGTTAAGTGGCATTTCGTGGAGGGGGTATTTTGAATTGATGGCTTCCTGACTGGGCTATAAGGTGATTCAGGCTTTGATTAGACAAGGTGGTAATCTAATCCCATGAAAAAACTCTGTTCTCTATGTATTCTTTCCCCGAAAAAGCCCGTCCATACCGGGGCGGGCACACAATGCTGGTATTGCAGTTAGAAAAAAAACCTTCACGAAATATTACTTAACCCCGAATTTTTCATGATAAAACACCTATCGGATTTTCCGGGTTGAACACAAAACATTTTGACCTTAAACAATCACGGAAATCTGATTCCCGTTACTTGCTGAAACCGGAAAACCGTTCCGCCGCCCTCACGGTATTTGCCACCAGCATGGTGATGGCCATCGGGTCGCCGCCGGGCACCGGAGTGATGTGGCCCGCCACTTCCTTCACGCTGGCAAATTCCAAATCGCCGATCAGCCTGCCCTCTGTGTTGCGATTGATGCCGGCATCGATCACGACCGCTCCAGGCTTGACCATGTCGCCAGTGATGAAGTTAGGTTTGCCCACTCCGGGCTTTGTCTTGCTATGAGCCTAGGGGGTGCGTCACGGTAATTCCGGATGCCCGATTATTTCCGTGCTCCCATCATTCGTTTTACGGCCGCGCTGAGCAGCAGTACGCTGGAGGATGCCAGCACTCCAACGCCAAGGATATGTGGCGCGTCCCCGGAAAAATGGAATAGCTCGCGCAGCACAGGGATGCTTAACACCAGTGCCAGCCCGGCACTGCCGCCCAACACGATCCACCACAGCACCGGATTTTCCCGCGACCACGCGCCTTGCCAGGATGCATCAAGTGAGCGGTTGCTGAATACCAGTGCGATATTTCCCGCCACCATGGCCGTGAATACCATCGCGCGCACGGTGTTATCGTCCATCTCTTTTGACAATGCCCAGGCATAAATCGCGGCGGCTACGGCAAAAGCCACCAATCCCTGCAGCAGGCTGTTGGCCAATGGCTTACCGCCGAATAGTGGCTCATTTTTTGGTCTGGGTGGACGCTGCATGATATTTTTTTCTTCGGGTTCGGCTTCGAAGAATATCGAACAGGCGGGGCCGATGATTAGTTCCAGAAACATGATGTGCGCGGGCATGAGCAACAGCGGCTGACCGATCAGCACCGGCAACAAAGCCATGCCGACGATGGGAATATGCACCGCCAGTGCGTAACTCATCGCCTTGCGCAGGTTGTCATAGATGCGCCGCCCCATGCGGATGGTGGCTACCAGCGAGGCAAAGTCATCGTTGAGCAGCACCAGTGCGGCGGCTTCGCGCGCCACGTCGGTGCCGCGCTTGCCCATCGCCACGCCGATGTGCGCCGCCTTGAGCGCGGGTGCATCGTTCACGCCGTCACCGGTCATTGCGACGATCTCACCGTTGGCCTTGAAGGCTTCTACCAAACGCAGTTTCTGTTGCGGCACGATGCGCGCGAATACCTGCACGTCGAGCAATTTGGAACGCAATGCTTCGTCGGAAAGCGTGTCCAGTTCGTTGCCGCTCAGTACTTGCCCGGATGGCAAACCGAGTTCTCGGGCAATGGATTGTGCGGTGCCCGCATGGTCGCCGGTAATCATCACCACCCGAATGCCTGCTGCATGGCACTGCGCGATGGCATCCGCTACGCTGGGGCGTAGCGGGTCTTGCAGGCCGAGCAAGCCGACGAAAGAAAACTCGATGTCGTGCTGCTGTGCCGGCCACCGTTGTTCAGATTCAAGACCGGGCTTGAGTTTGGCGCGCGCTACTCCCAGGACGCGCAAGCCCTGGTCGGCCATTTCGGCGGCGACTTGGGCAATTGATCCGGCCAGCGGTTCGGGCAGATGGCACAGGTCGATGATGGCTTCCGGCGCGCCTTTGGCTGCGACCATGTGATGTTCCTGATCGTCGCCTTGCCAGACGTGCGACATGGCCAGCAACTCGGAAGACAGGCTGTATTCGTGTACCAACTGCCAAGCTTCATGCAGGTGTTCGCTCCCGTTCAGGGTGCGGTTGCCCAATTCGTGCAGGGCACGCTCCATCGGGTCGAATGGTTCGCGCTCACTGGCCAGGATGCCGAATTCAACCAACTCATGCCACGGTTCTGGCAGCGGACTGTGACTGTCCACTTGCAGCATTTGACCGTTGCTATACAGCTTGCGGATCACCATGCGATTCTCGGTCAACGTGCCGGTCTTGTCGGTGCATAGCACGGTGGTGGCTCCCAGAGTCTCGATGGCATCCAGCCGCCGCGTCAGCACATCGCGCTGGGAGATACGCCAAGCGCCGAGCGCCATGAATACCGACAGGATCACCGGGAATTCTTCCGGCAGGGCCGACATCGCAAGGCTGATTCCCGCTAGCAGCGCATCCAGCCAATGACCACGCGAGAAACCGTAGATCAACACCAGAGACAAACAGAGCGTGATGGCTATTGTTGCTATACGGCGCACCAGCCTGCCGGTTTGGAGGCGTAGCGGCGACTCGCCGGATTGCGTGCTTTCTAGCGATTTGCCGATTTGTCCGATGGCGCTGGATTTGCCGGTCGCCGTCACCAACCCGATACCGCTGCCTTGCACCAGCATTGATCCCGCATACACAAACGGTTGATCGTCACCGCCAGGTTGACGCACAACCGAGATCGCGCTGCCCGCATGTTTGCGCACCGGCACCGACTCGCCGGTCAGCAAGGATTCGTCGGCAAGCAGGTCGTTGCAACTGAGCAGCACAGCATCAGCGGCGACACGATCTCCTTCTTTGAACAGCATCAAGTCGCCTTGCACTACCTCGCGTCCTGCGATGCGTTGCTGTTTGCCGTCGCGCATTACCAATGCGCGCGGGCTGGACAGGTCGCGCAATGCTTCCAGCACCCGTTCGCTCTTGTGTTCCTGAAACACGGTCAGGACTATGATGAGCAGCACGAAGAACAGCAGCATCAGTGCGCCTTCGGCGTCGCCCAGCAACAGGTAGATTCCGCCCGCCGAGATCAGCAACAGGAACATCGGCTCGCGCAACACGTCGGCAACGATGTGCCACACGTGGCGTGGTTTGGGCGGGTTCAACTCGTTGTAGCCGGACGCGGCGAGGCGTTGTTGTGCTTCTGCCGTGCTTAGCCCTGAAATTAACTGTTCGTCGTTCACTGCGCTCATGTTAGCCCTGATGTTTCATAAATTTAGCCAAGCCGAAACGAGACCGCCGTAGGAGCGGCCACTTCGACAAGAGTGGTGTGTGTATTCATGAAACATTCGGGTTGGTAGATTCCTTGCTACGCGCTGAGCATACCGCGATAGCGGTTCGAGAGTAAATCGCAGAAGTAATGGGTGATCTCTCGTAGAGAAGAAAAAGGTCTGCACATCAAGCGCATTTCGGGTAAATTGCTTGCTCAAAGTTATTAGCAATGGGGGCTTGTTTGGAATAAGGCTATCCCATAAGTTCCGAAAAAATTTTAGGAGAAATTTGTGACTCAATATAGCAAGCGCATGGTGATCGTTCATTGGTTGACTTTGGCATTGTTGATCGCCGCTTGGTACTTTGGCGACAGCCTAGCAGAGGCAACCGATGAGAGCAAGGCGACACTGGCCGGATACATCGTGCATATCGCGGTGGGAGGCACGGTTTTGTTGTTGACATTGGCGCAACTATTTTTCCGCCGTAAGGATGGTACGCCGCCGTTGCTGTACGATAAGCCGATATACCAGGTAGTGGCCAAAAACGTTCATTACTTGCTCTATACACTGTTGTTCTTGTTGCCGGTGAGCGGGATAACGATCATTCTCAACAGCAAGGTGGGTGCGGCACTATTGGCTGGCGATGCGAATTTGCTGCCGAAGGAGCATGGTTTTAAGGACGTATTTTCCCACGAGGTACATGAGCAATTGGTCAATGTGTTGATCGTGCTGGCGGTGGTGCATATACTCGGTGCGATCAAGCATCAATTCATCATGAAAGATGGTTTGATGAGCAGAATGTCATTGCGCAAAAAGGACTGATTTTTCAGGGCACCTCTAAAAATCCAAACTCTGTTGCGATACGGCGTTGCTCAAAAAATTTTAACGCTTACATATCATACATATGCGGCGCGCTAAAATTTTTCTCGCACCTTGTCTCGCTTAGGATTTTGAATTTTTAGAGGCGCCCTTCAGAGAGTCCAAATGCAGGGGCGGGTTTTGAACCCGCCCTTATTTTTTGGGATGCTAAAAATCGGCTGATTGCAGCAGCCGGCCTATTCCACCCGCTGTCTGGTTCAGTCTTGATTCGAAGCGCTGAACTTGCTACGGTAAGCGCCTATACCCGATCGTCATTTCGGAGGGAAAATGAAACTTGCCGTGCTCGGCTGTTATGCCGGTATCGGTGGTGCGCGGCGCACCACCGCGCTGTTGCTGGACGATGATGTCCTGATTGATGCAGGCTCGGGTGCGGGCGAGTTGAGCCTGGAGCAGATGGTCAAGGTGGATCATGTTTTCTTGACCCACTCCCATCTCGATCATTGCGGCTTCATGCCGCTGCTTGCCGATGCCGCGGCTTTTTTGCGCCAAAAACCTCTGCTGGTGCATGCGCTGCCGCAGACTATCGCCGCACTGAAGGAAAACCTGCTGAATGGTCAACTGTGGCCGGATTACAGCGCGCTGCCAACTATTGATAATCCTTACATCCGCTTTGTTCCGGTCGTTCCCGGCGAGCCGACGCTGCTGGGAAAAAGGCGAGTCACCCCGTTGCCGGCCTGCCACGCGGTGCCCGCCGTGGGTTACCGCATGGATAGCGGGGCGGCAAGTTTCGTGTACTCGGGTGACACGACAGACTGCGAGGCATTCTGGGCAGCGCTGAACGGTATCGAAAATCTGCGTTACCTGATGATCGAGACCACGTTTCTCAATGCGAATGCCAGCGCTGCGGTACTATCCGGACACATGACTGCTGCACTGCTGGCCCATGGACTGGCGCGGCTGCAACGCCCGGTGACGCTGCTCATCACCCACATGGAACCGGGCAAGGAAGATTTGACCATGGCGGAAGTCGTTGCAGCCTGTGCGAAGTACCAGCCGGTGCGGCTGGAACAGGGGTGGCAGTTCGAGTTCTGAGATGCGGCTTACAGTTTCAGAAGCCCGCCTGTGCGGCTGTGCGATTGCTCCAGTCGTGTGATGGTAGGCAGGAGGTTGAGGCCGGTTTCCTTTTTCAAGGCCAGCGCGTTTTCTCTCAAATCGTCGAAGGAGATTTCGACAGGATTGCCATCCGCCGCAAAGGCAATCGCATTGCCGCTTTCGCATGAAGGAAACACCAGCGCACGATCGTCAAATGCCGCACCGATGCGCATCAAGCTTTCATCGAAGCCGCGACTGCGCCCGAGCAGATTGACTGCCATTACGCCATCGTCGCTCAAACGCGCGCGGCAAATCTGGTAGAACGGCAGGGTATCCAGCGCGCCGGGACTCGCGTTTTCGTCGAAGCCGTCCACCAGAATCAAGTCGAATTTTTTCTCGTTATTCGCTACGTATTCCGCACCGTCGCCAATGACCAGGTTGATGCGCCTGGGGTCTTCCGGCAGCTTGAAGAATTGCCGTGCGGCAGCGACCACGGCGGGTTCGATTTCCACCACGGTCAGATGCGCCAGCGGATAGTGGCGATACAGGAACTTGGTCAGCGAGGCTGCGCCTAACCCGATTAACAACACCTTGCGCGGCCAGTGTGCATCATCGCGCAGCAGCAGGCTGGCCATCATCTCGCGGGTATATTCCAGTTCAAGATTCCACGGGCGCGCGATGCGCATCGCGCCTTGTATCCATTCGGAACCGAAGTGCAGCGTGCGCACACCGGCCTCTTCGCGGATGTCGATGGGGGTGGTCATTTTTTGAGTGATTTTTTTGTAGGCTGGTGGTGAGGCACGAACCCCAGCATTTGGCTGGCGTTCATGCTGGGGTGCGCTGCGCTTACCGCCAGCCTACGGCTACGATTTTCCATTCAAGCGCCATTGATTAAACAGCCAGCGCGCCCACTCTGTCACCTCCGTCGCGGTCATGCCGATGGTCGCTTGTTGTCCGGATAGCGCATCGCCCGCCGCGCCATGCAGATGCACTGCCAACAACAACGCGTTGTCCGCAGTCAGTCCTTGCGCGATGAAGGCGGCGATCATGCCGGTGAGCACATCGCCCATGCCCGCGCTGCTCATGCCGGGATTGCCGGTTGTATTCACGAACAGCCGGCCGTCACGGGTGGCGCACAAGCTGTCCGCGCCTTTCAGCACCACGCTGCAGCGCAGTTGCCGGGCCAGTTGTGTTACTGCCGCAACACGATCCGCCTGTATTTCTTTCGTGCCGCAAGCCAATAAATGCGCCGCTTCGCCGGGATGTGGCGTGAGCACGCAAGCGGCTTCATGGGCGATCAGCAGGGTGTGCAAATCGGGGCGCAGCGCGAGGATGTTCAGCGCGTCGGCGTCCAGCACCAGCGAGGCTTTGCTGTGCAGGGCATCGTAAAGGATCTTTTGCGCTGCCATGTCATGGCCCATGCCGCAGCCAACCGCGAACACGTTCACATCGGGCAGTTGTAATGCGGCTGTCGCGCTGTGCAGCATCAGTTCAGGTTGCAGCAAATCCACGCCCGGAGCGTTTTCCGCCAGCAGTCCGACATGCACGCAACCGGCACCCAGCTTGAGTGCGGCGCGTGCCGCCATGAGCGGTGCGCCGATCATGCCGTGCGCACCGCCAATCACCGCGACCGTGCCGAACAATCCCTTGTGGCTGTCGCGCGGGCGTTTCGGGAAGTTTGCCATGACCTGCTTTTGGATAATGGGTTTGGGGGTAAGGGCTGAGATGCGTTCGCTCATTTTTCAAGAATCATTCATATGGGTGGTGCATAGTATAATCGCGCCTCGAATTTTATATCGCGGACATATCCATGTTTCGAGTTTCTGTCGGCTCCGCTGCCTTGTCTGTCTTTCGTCTGGAAAAACTGCGCAGCGCACTGCATGCGGTTGCACCCAATGTTGTTATCGTGGATACGCGCCATTGGTACTTCAGCGCACTGCGCGAGGGTGGAACCAAAGGTTCCGGACAACCTGCGTCACCCCCTTTGCAGGTGGCCCATGGCGCGACGCTTGGCAAGGCGCAAGCCAAGTTGCTGGATAAGGTGCTGGGTCTGGATAACGACGCTGGTGAACCCAGGCAAACCGGTTCAATGCAACGCGTTCTCGTGGTGCCGCGTCTCGGCACGATTTCGCCGTGGTCAACCAAGGCCACCGACATCGCGCAACATTGTGGTTTGTCCGGAGTGCTGCGCATCGAGCGCGGCGTGGTGTATTACCTGGACACCAAGAACGGTAAGGCATTGAGCAAGTCAGAACAAGCGGCAGCATTGCCGTTGTTGCATGACCGCATGACAGAATCGGTATTAAGCACTATGGACGGTGCGGCGGAAAAAATCTTTCAGCACGGTGTGCCACAACCGCTCGCCACTGTTGATGTTCTGAAAGGAGGCAGCAAGGCTTTGGCGAAAGCCAATCGCGAGATGGGGCTGGCGCTTTCGGAGGATGAGATCGAGTACTTGGTCGAGAACTTCCGGAAGCTGAAGCGTAATCCTACCGATGTCGAGCTGATGATGTTCGCGCAGGCGAATTCCGAACACTGCCGCCACAAGATTTTCAATGCCGACTGGGTGATCGACGGCGAGGCGCAGGATATGTCTCTGTTCGGCATGATACGCAACACCCACAAGGTCAGTCCGCACGGCACGGTGGTGGCGTATTCCGATAATTCTTCGGTCATCGAGGGCGCGCGCATCGAGCGTTTTTATCCGCGCGCCGATGGCGGTTATGCGTTCAGCGAAGAACTGATGCATACCCTGATGAAAGTGGAGACGCACAATCATCCCACCGCCATCGCGCCGTTTGCCGGTGCGGCCACCGGTGCGGGCGGCGAGATACGCGATGAGGGTGCGACGGGCAGCGGCTCAAAACCCAAGGCCGGGCTGACCGGTTTCTCGGTGTCCAATCTGAATATTCCGGGGTTTGAACAGCCATGGGAAGCGCAATCTCCGCATACCACAGTCAGGCAATCCGTTACCAGCCGAAGGCTGGACGGAATTTATACAAGGGGACGCCGCGGGGTGCCCGGAACCTCCGGTTCCACCCTCGCGCAGTACGGCAAACCCTCGCGCATCGTCACCGCCCTGCAAATCATGCTGGACGGTCCCATTGGCGGGGCAGCATTTAACAACGAATTCGGTCGTCCGAATCTGGCCGGCTATTTCCGCACTTTCGAAGAGAACGTCAGCGGCGAGATGCGCGGCTATCACAAGCCCATCATGCTGGCGGGCGGAGTCGGCAACATCTCGGCGATACACACCCACAAACACGAATTGCCGGTCGGCGCGCTGGTGGTGCATCTCGGCGGGCCCGGCATGTTGATCGGTTTGGGCGGCGGTGCCGCGTCCAGCATGGACACCGGCAGCAATGCCGAGAATCTTGACTTCGATTCGGTGCAGCGCGGTAATCCCGAGATGCAACGCCGCGCGCAGGAGGTGATCGACCGTTGCTGGCAGATGGGCGCGAACAATCCGATCCTGTCGATACACGATGTCGGCGCGGGCGGCATGTCGAATGCGCTGCCGGAGCTGGTGCATGGCGGCGGGCGCGGCGCGCGTTTTGAGTTGCGCAAGATCCCGCTGGATGAAACCGGCATGTCGCCCAAGCAAATCTGGTGCAACGAATCACAGGAGCGTTATGTACTGGCGATTAATCCGGAACGCCTGGAAGAATTTCGCGCGCTGTGCGAGCGTGAACGCTGTCCGTTCGAAGTGGTCGGCGTAGCGACGGCAGATGACCAGCTTACCGTGCATGACAAGGAGTTCGGCGATTATCCGGTGGACATGCCGCTCTCGGTATTGCTCGGCAAGCCGCCCAAAATGACCCGCACTGTGGTGCGCGAAACAGCGCGCCTGTCTTCTTTCAATACCGGCAATATCGAGTTGCGCGAGGCGGTCGAGCGGGTGTTGCGTTTGCCGGCTGTGGCGAACAAGATTTTTCTCATCAGTATTGGCGACCGCACTTTGGGCGGCATGACCGCACGCGATCAGATGGTCGGCCGCTGGCAAGTGCCGGTGGCCGATGTCGCTGTCACGCTGATGGGTTTCAAAACGAATCGCGCCGAAGCATTTGCCATCGGCGAACGCACTCCGCTGGCATTGGTGAATGCGCCGGCTTCGGGCCGCATGGCGGTGGGTGAGGCGATCACCAACATCGCAGCGGCGCGCATCGACAAGATCGGTGACATCAAACTCTCGGCGAACTGGATGGCTGCCGCCGGACATCATGGCGAAGATGCCGCGCTGTTCGATACAGTGCGCGCGGTAGGCATGGAGCTGTGCCCGCTGCTCGGCATCAGCATTCCGGTCGGCAAGGATTCCATGTCCATGAAGACGGTATGGCAGGATGGCAAGGAAAATAAATCCGTCACCGCCCCCCTGTCGCTGATCGTCACCGCCTTCGCGCCATGCGCGGATGCGCGTGAAACGCTCACGCCGCAACTTGCCGCTTATCTGGATACCACGCTGTTGCTGATCGATCTGGGACAGGGCAAGAATCGCATGGGCGGCTCGGCATTGGCACAGGTATACAAGCAGGTCGGTGATGTCGCGCCGGATGTGGATGATGTGCTGGTACTCAAATCATTCTTCGAGCTGATACAACGGCTGAATGACGAGGGTAAGTTGTTCAGCTATCACGACCGCTCCGATGGCGGGGTGTTTGTTACTTTATGCGAAATGGCCTTCGCTGCGCACATCGGTTTGACGATCAGCCTTGACGAGCTACACGGCGACACGCTGCGCGCCTTGTTCAATGAAGAGCTCGGCGCGGTGATACAAGTGCGCAATCGTGATGTGCAGCACGTGCTGGAACTGGCGCATGACGCGGGGCTGAAGAGCGTGCAGAAAATCGCCACGCTGAATCAAACCGGCATGATGGAAATTTCACGTCACAACGAAATGTTGTTTGCGGAAAGCGGCGTGAATCTGCAACGCATCTGGTCAGAGACCACGTATCAGATGCAGAAGCTGCGCGACAATCCGGCCTGTGCGCAGCAGGAGTTCGACCGCCTGCTGGATGCCGCCGATCCGGGTTTGCACGTCAAGTTGACCTATGATCTGAACGAGAACCCCCTTCCCAACCCTTCCCCCAAAGGGAGAAGGGCTTCTCTTCCCTCTGATAAAACTACTAGCCATTCGACTAGGTCATCAAAAGTCGATGTCCAAGTCACTGGTTATCCCATCGGGGGAGGGACTGAGGGAGGGGGAGCGCGCGTAAGTATTAATCTGTCGCGCCCCAAGATCGCCATCCTGCGCGAGCAGGGTGTGAACGGTCAGGTGGAAATGGCCGCAGCGTTCGACCGCGCCGGGTTTGCTGCGGTGGACGTCCACATGAGCGACATCATAAGCGGCCGTGTCAAGCTGGCCGATTTCAAGGGTTTCGCCGCATGCGGCGGGTTCTCTTACGGTGACGTGCTGGGAGCAGGGGAAGGGTGGGCAAAATCCATTTTGTTCAATTCGCGCGCGCGCGATGAGTTTGCCGCGTTCTTCCGGCGCAAAGATACCTTCGCCTTGGGCGTGTGCAACGGCTGCCAGATGATGAGCAACCTGCACGAAATCATTCCGGGTGCGGAAAACTGGGCCCACTTCGCGCGCAACCGGTCAGAGCAATTCGAAGCGCGCTTCGTGATGGTCGAAGTACAACCTTCGTCGTCGATTTTCTTCAACGGCATGGCGGGCAGCCGCATGCCTACCGTGGTGTCGCATGGCGAAGGCTATGCCGATTTCGGCGATGACAAACGCCTCAAGGCGGCTCAGAAATTAGTCACGTTGCGCTATGTGGATAATCGCGGCAATGCGACAGAAAATTATCCGCTCAACCCCAATGGCTCACCGCAAGGCGTCACCGGACTGACCACATCGGACGGACGCTTTTCGATCATGATGCCGCACCCCGAGCGCGTGTTCCGCGCCGTGCAGAACTCCTGGTATCCGCGCGAGTGGCAAGAGAACGGCGCATGGCTGCGCATATTCCAGAATGCAAGGAAGTGGGTGGGGTAGGAGTTTCTTTGCTTGAAAAATAGGCGATCAGTAATAGCCTATTTTGTGAATTGCGGGCTGTCACTAATTGTTCGCGCTACCATGTCAGTCGCAAACTGACATTGGCGAATGTCTGATTTGTGCTGCGGATTCAACCGGTCGCTGGTCATGAAGCCACAAACCGGCCATTTAAAGTATCTCAAGTTCAGCGCTCGCGACGTTATCCCACACTCATTCAGTTAGCATCACTGATACTATCCATATAATTGTTACAGGCCACTAAACTTATGTCCATGAGAGGGCTGCAGAGTGAGCGATGAGCGTCTGGTTTCCTGTCTGTGCGTTACCCGCAACCGGGTTCCGATGTTGCGCCGCGCTATTTCGTGTTTTCTAAATCAAACCTATCAACATCGCGAATTGGTGGTTCTCTACGAAGCGGACGATCCAGCCACCCGCGACTACCTTGCGACGTTGAGCGAACCGTCGATCCGTCCGGTCGAAGTGCCAACGTCGCCGAAACTTTTGCTTGGAGTCTTGCGCAACATCTCCATTCAAGCCAGTCGCGGTCATTACGTTGCACAGTGGGACGATGACGATTGGCACGGGCCGACCCGGTTGGCCGAGCAGATCGGCGCCATCCGCGGGAGCAACAAGCCGGCATGTGTATTGTTGCGCTGGGTCATGTACGACGAGGCTACAAAGGTGGCATTCCTGTCTGCGAGCCGGACGTGGGAGGGAAGCCTGGTGGCGGAGCGGAGTGCCGTGCCCCGCTACCCGGATTTGAGGCGGGGAGAAGACAGCGACGTCATCAAGCGGATGCTGTCGGAGAACAAACTGGTTGGCTTGGACCGCCCCCACCTCTACGTGTACATATACCATGGCGCTAATACCTGGGAACGATCACACTGGCAGGAGAATTTGTTGCCATTTGCCCAGCCCCTGACGCCGGAAAATACAGAGAGAGTGAGGTCTCTGCTAATGCTGTAACAATATAAAACAATCAGAAAAACAATCAGGGACAGACCACGATTTGTCGTACCTGCGCAACGAAAGTTTGCCGTGATGTGTGTGTGGAGGATGGACAAGTGTGATGGACTGTATTGGAGTACGTTGTGTGCTGTCAATGATGATGTGAGGAGCATGGCTGCGTGCGCTCAATCGACGAAGCCGCATTCGCACTGGTGACGGATGGCGAGTATGTCGATGCGATCTTTTGAATGCAGGAAGCGATACAGCGCGACGTAACCCGAGTGCCCTTTTGAGATGATCAGTTCGTACAGGTTGTGCGGGGCGGGGCGACCGATCAGGGGGTGGCGCTGCAATACCGAGGTGGCATCGACGATCTCTTCACCAACCGTGATGGCGAAGTCCGGTGCTTCTTGTTCGAGGAATTGGAATATCCGTTTGAGGTCGGACAGTGCTTGCTCTGTGAAATTCACCTTGGGCATGGGAATCACCGGGTGGTGCGTTTTGTCGTGCGAGTTTTGGTCTGGGTATCAGTATGGGCGATGGGTTTGGGGCGTTTTGCAGTCTTGCCTGAGGTGCGCGCGAGGATGTATGCCTGCACATCTTCCATCGCGTAGAGCGCGCCGCCTGCATCCACCTCGGCGGCAGAGACGATTGCGTCATTAATGAAAGACTGACGCAATTCAGCTAAGCGGGCTTGGGTTTCCAGCGCTTCAATCATGAAGGCGTGCGGAGACTTGCCGGATGCTTGTGCGGCAAATACGATGCGCGCCTTCAATTCTTCGGGTAGTTTCAGCGTTGTGGTGGATGCCATGACGGTCTCCTTGCAAAAGTGGCACCAAGGTAACACCTCGATGTCGGGGCGTCAATTGGCGTTGCTGGGTGGGCGGATGCAGCGGTGCGTCTGAAAAGATAAATCCGGGCACTGGAACCAAAAGTACTGCTGCACTAATCAATTCTCAACATCCCCTTGGCAACTATTTATGCCGGTCCGCTTTCGCAAATATTCCCGGTTGATTTTTACAAAGCTGTAACAATAGTCCGAACACCTTTCGAACTGCCAAATATATTTTGATGCTCTGTGCGGTAACGAACGGAGACGAGGGGTTGGAAAGTACAGACTGTGCATCTAATGCCGTGAAGGGAATCGAATTTTAACCTGGGGACTTTCATCAGGCCGCCCTAATACTAAGGAGGTAATCATGGTTGAACTATTGCTAGTCATCATTCTCGTTATCATTGTACTCAGGTTAGTGTAGCGTACGGCGACTATGGGTTGAACAGCGCAGACTTTATTACTGATGCCGTGAAGGGAATTAAATTTTAACCTGGGGACTTTCATCAGGTCGCCCTAATACTAAGGAGGTCATCATGATTGGTCTTTTGATAGTTATCATTCTCGTGATAGTAATTATCAGGTTATTGTAGCGCGCACTAAAATCTTGCGAAGTTGGTTTACCAGCCATGCGAGGAATTTCTGAATTGTGACGGAGTTTGCCGTTGGTCGGTATTCGCCGCCAAACCATCAGAATCAACGGCAACAACTTTTGTATCAGACTGCAAAGTCTGGTTCTGTTACGCTTAAATTTTCATTTAAAGATAAAGCGATAACTTATGCAGCTCGAAATTCGGAATCTTGCAAAGCTATATGATCAAAAAAGGGGTCTTACGCCGACCAGCTTTGAAGTAACCAAAGGCGAAATGATCGCAATTGTCGGTCATAACGGCGCCGGCAAATCCACACTTCTGAAAATGCTGGCAAACTGGATTCTTCCGGACGGCGGTACCGTCATGATTGACGGGATCGACCTGAAGAACAGGATGGCTGTTGTCAGGAAAGTGGGTTTTATTCCAGAAGTGCCCAATCTTTTCGACTTCTTCTCCGTTGAATACAATCTCAAACTCTTCGCTGCTCTCTCTCAAACACCCTTGCTGCGGGTGAAAGAGATCTTGAGCGAGTTCGATCTGATGCCCTTTCGAAAAAGCAAGGTACAGGCGCTCTCAAAAGGCTTGAAGCAAAGGGTGAACATTGGGCGCGCACTGTTGGCGGATCCTCCGGTGCTCCTATTGGACGAGCCTACATCGGGCCTGGACTTCGAGATGACACGAGAGATTTACCGGCTGTTGAACACGATGCATGACGCCGGGAAAACCATTATTTTTACTTCCCATCGCCCTGAAGAGATAAAAAACCTCGCGACGCGCATCATGGTGCTGCACGAAGGCAGTCTGGTCTTCGACGGATCTCCCCAGGAATATTTGCGATCCGAAATCCATGAAAAGCTGTACGCATGATGATGAGAAATATTCTGGTACTCGTACTCAACGATCTGGCCATCGCACTCAAGAACAAGACATTCTTTCTGATCCTGTTTATTCCGCTGTTCGTATTTGTTTCCTTGAATCTGATAGACGGTACCAACGCAGAAGCAAGCAAAATCAAGATCGGACTCGTACAGAATTATGCCTATTCACCCGAGATCACCCACAGCGTCAAGGCAGCAGAAAAACTCGTTGAAGTGACATGGTTGCAAAACGAAGAGGAGGGTGTGCGTCTATTGAAGGAACACAAGATAGAAGGGGTGCTAACAGGAAACGAAAAAACACCCGGCAGCCTTGCACTGCTGGTTTTAAAAAAAGATTCTCTCCATACCATTGCGATCATGCAGAATTTCTCTGCTTTGCAGAAAGCGGCGGAAGGAAATGGCCCGGATTGGATCACCGACATCAAATCACTGCACCAAGGCGGCGTTCAAAGAGAGACTTTGCCTACCTGGATCTTGATGCTGGTCCTGCTAATCGGTTTCATTATTCTCCCGGCGCAAGTTGCCGAGGAAAAAGAAAAAAAACTGCTCCTTGCTCTTCTCCAGACTCCTATACACGAAGTCCAATGGCTGATTGCTAAATTGATCTTGGGAATGGTTCTGATCATCACTGCCGTCTTGTTTCTTCATCTGTTGGGTAAATTCGGCCCGGTACATCTTCTCGACTATATCGCTTTTATCGTCGCAGGCAGTTATTGTTTCAGCGCCTACGGGATTTTCCTGGGTTTTCTCTGCCGCAATCAGGCAAGCGCCAGAACGCTGGGCGTTATCTTTTATTTGCCGCACCTGCTTCCTTCTGCGATGTCCGATGTTTCACAAAAATTGACCTCCGTTGCACCCTTCCTGCCGTCCTACCAGTTGTATGAGCCTCTTCAATCCATACTGCTGGAAGACGGCAGGATGGCGGACATGTCTGTTGATTGGGTCTATTTATTTCTTTTGGGATCGTTGATGTTTTATCTTTCCTACTTATTGATGAAAAGACGCTGGCTGATGTGATTTTCGGCCGGCAATGGGCGCGTAGCTGCCCGTCATCATTGTTGACGCTCGACGTCGATTGACAAATCTGCGGTGCAATCTGCTGAAGGTATAATGCGCGCCTTTGTCGCGGCTGTTCTTCAAATATTCTCTTTCTGGAGTTGTCTTGTTTAAGCTCATTGGTGTCATTGCAGGTTATTACTTTTTCGGATTCTTCGGGGCGCTCCTCGGTCTGTTCGCCGGGTCATTTATTGATCGCATGAGAGCGTATGGCTCTGGCGGGATGAACCCGTTGCAGAATGCGCTTCGTCAAGCCGTTTTCCTTGAGACGGTGTTCGTCTCAATGGGAAAACTGGCCAAGGCCGATGGGCATGTCTCTCAAGATGAGATCGATCATGTCGAGCAGTTCATGCAAAAGCTGGGCATGACTGAGGGACATCGCCAGCAGGCTATTGCTTTGTTCAAGCAGGGAACTGATCCGGCGTTTGAAATAGCACCGACCTACAATAGATTCATGGCCGTTTGCGGGCACACGAAGCATCTGAAGCAGGTGTTGCTGGTTTATCTGATCGTGATGGCGCTGGCGGACGGACATTTCCATCCGGCTGAAGAAGCCTTGCTCGCCGACATCGCCAATCGTCTTGGCTATGACCAGGCCGCGTTCAAGCAGATGCTGGACATGGTGCTGAATCAATCCCACTTCGCCGGGGGGCAAGCCAACGCAGCCGCAGCTTTGGATGACGCCTATAAAGCTTTAGGTGTAACTAAAGACAGTAGCGACCAGGAGATCAAGCGCGCCTACCGCAAGCTGATGAGCCAATACCACCCGGACAAATTGATGGGGCAGGGCGTACCGGAAGATATGATCGCAATGGCAACCGAGCAGGCAAAAGAAATCCAGCTGGCCCACGACTTGATCAAGAAGAGCAGAAATATTTGAGGTGTTGCAGGCGGAATCCGCCGGTAGCCCTACACCATTTGTAGGTGCGAATTCATTCGCGCATAACTTATTCCGATGTGCATTAATAACTACAATATTTTTGCCGGTGTAGGAGCGGGCCATGCCCGCGACCAAGAGATTCGCGGGCATGGCCCGCTCCTACAAACCTATTAACTGTATTTTTACAAGATAAATGATGTCCACAACACTCCCCATCCTCTCCCTCCTTGAAACTCGCGTCCTCGGCGTACTCGCCGAGAAGCAGCGCACGGTGCCGGACTCTTATCCGTTGACGCTGAATTCGCTGGTTCCCGGCTGCAACCAGAAGAGCAGCCGCGATCCGGTTATTGAGGCTTCCGAATCGGAAGTGCAGGCGGCGCTGGATAGCCTGAGGGGCTTGTCGCTGATCGTGGAAACCAGCGGGGGAGGGCGTCGCGTTATGGGCACAACATCGAACGGGTGTTGCACATCCCCACGCAGTCCACCGCCTTGTTGGCCATGCTGATGTTGCGCGGCCCGCAGACGGCGGGGGAGTTGCGCATCAACTGCGAAAGGTTGCACAAGTTCGCGGACATTTCTTCGGTCGAGAGTTTTCTGGTCGAGCTGGCCGAGCGTGCGGCGGGCGGCTTGGTGGTGGAATTGCCGCGCCAGCCCGGCTCGCGCGAAAACCGCTGGATGCACCTGCTCTGCGGCGAGCCGGTCATCGACGAGCACGCGCCCGCCGAAGCGGCATCGGCCACTTCCTCAGGTGATGTGACGGTGGGTGAAATTGCCGCGCTCAAGGCCAACGTCGCCAAGCTTGAAGCGGAGATGAGCGAGCTGCGTGCGATGATGGGCAAGCTGTACGCGGAGCTGGGCGTTTCAGCCGAGTAGTAACCGTAGGGTGGGCTATGCCCACCATGCCGGGCAGGGCGTGGTTGTTGCCCCTTTAGCGGCTTTACAACCACGGCCTGCCCCTTGCGGGCGCAGCCCGACCTACATTTTATTGTTCCCATGCTCCGCGTGGGAACGTAGCTTGTGCTCTCTGTGCGGCGACAATGTGCATGGTGTTACTGATCTGGCAATCACCGCATAACCAGCGACTTGGCTGTCGTTTAGATGCGTTCCCACGCAGAGCATGGGAACGATAGAAATGGAATCAGACCCGACCATGGCGCTAGACGAAAAAAAAGACACTTGTGAGGGTGTACTTTTTTGCGTTCAATCAAGCGCAGCTATTTCGCCCCGCGCAAAATGATTTCCACGCGCCGGTTGGGCTCCAAGCAAGCGATTTGTTTTTCCTTGCTTTGTTTGGTCGAGCATTGAACGAGCGGTTGGGTCGAACCCGCGCCGCTGGTGTGTATCTTGTCTGCCGCGATGCCTTTGCCGATCAGATATTGTTTGATGCTTTCGGCACGCTGTTCTGAAAGTGCCTGGTTGCGTTCCGGATGTCCATCACTGTGCATGCGGTCAGTGTGTCCGACCAGCACGACCTCCTTCAGCGTATTCGCCTGCTTGATGGTGTTGGCTAAGTTGTTCAAGCGCCACTGCGCTGACGGGTCCAGCGTTGCTTCACCAAACATAAATAACGCGTCACTGGAAAGGGTGATTTTTTCTATCACGGGCGGCGGAGCACTTTGCACCGCAGAAGATGCGGCGCATTTATTGATGGCCCCCTGTGCTTCGTTGATCAGGTCTTCAGCACTGCGCGCGTAGGACTACGCATGGCTCCAGCCGGATTCAAGTTTTTCGTGTCCGGCCCACAATAGATGAACTTCGGCTTCAGCAATGGGCCGCTGTCCGCAGGAAAATTTTTCATGTTTTTTTAGCGTGGCGATCTTGTTCCACAGATCGGGACGCACCGCTTTGCTGCCCGGTACTTGCTCCGGTGTATCCATGGTGATGTCGGTTTTCTTTTTCTCCAGCGTATCCAGCAAAGCCTCAGCCTGCGCGATGGCGGCAGGGACGATCCCGTTGCCTTCATTTTCGTGATATTCGCCGAGTGCCAGATCCAGCCAAGTGCGGGCCTTGGCGAGATGGTAGTTGTTTGCACCGAGCTCGCCGAAGGCCAATTTGTCGGCGCGGCGCTGCAGTGATTCGATTTGTTGCAGTGATTCGATCTGTTGTGACGCGCTGGGCAGCGATTTCTCGGCAGCTTGCGCAAGGGAAATGCCGCTCCACAGGATGATGAGCAACAGCGAGACAATTGGCTTATTCATGTTGGATCCAGATGTCACCTGTTATTTCTCGCCGCGCAATATAATTTCAACGCGCCGGTTCGGCTGCAAACAAACGACCTGTTTCGCCTTGCTCAGCTTGGTCGAACATTGCACGAGAGGCTGGGTAGCACCTGCTCCGCTGGCGTGTATCTTGTCTGCCGCGATGCCTTTGCCGATCAGATATTGTTTGATGCTTTCGGCACGCTGTTCTGAAAGTGTCTGGTTGCGTTCCGGATGTCCATCACTGCGCATGCGGTCGGTATGTCCAACCAGTATGACCTCTTCCAGCACACTCGCCGCCTTGATGTTCTCGGCCAATTCATCGAGGCGCGACAGTGCGGACGGGTTCAGTGTCGCTTTGTCGAAGGCAAACAGCGCGTCACCGGACAGTGTGATTCTTTCCATGACATGCGGCAGAGCAATCGGCGCCACGGGTGGCGATATCGCAGCGCAGTTATCGATGGCCACTTGTGCCGCGTAGATCATGTCTTCGACACTGCGCGCGTAAGATTCCGCATGGCTCCAGCCGGATTCGGCTTGTTCGTGTCCGGTCCACACCAGATAGACTTCGGCTTCGGCGATGGGGCGTTGACCGCAGGAAAATTTTTGGTGTTTTTTCAGCGTGGCGAGCTTGTCCAGCAAATCGGGGCGCACCGGTTCGCTGCCTGGTAGTTGCAGCGGGGTGTCCATGCTGATGCCAGTTTGTTTTTTCTCCAGCGCATCCAGCAAAGTTTCAGCCTGCCCGATGGCGGCAGAGATTATCCCGCTGTTGTCATTATCGTAATATTCGCTGAGCGCCAGATCCAGCCAGGTGCGCGCCTTGGCGAGATGGTAGGTGTTCAAATCGAGTTCATCGAAGGTCAGATTTTCGGCGCGGTGTTGCAGCGCTTCGATTTTCTGCAACTGGCCGGGCTGTACATCCTCGGTGGCTTGCGCGCTGGAAATGCTGGCCAACAGGATGCATAGCGAGAGCAGGATTTTATTCATATCGGATACCTCGGCGAATAATCATTTTACACAAACACGGAAAAGCAACTGGAAGCTCGGACTGGGGGCGGTGGGGCTGCCGGCAAATGCGAGCTTGGGGTTGATGCGGATCGCATTGATGGTCGGGTCGCAACCGTCCGCGCCGGGCACTGGCACGGCGGTCCAGGTAACGCCGCCGTCAGTCGAGAAGGATACATCGTCGGCCATGTTGCCGAGCGCGGTAAACGTGTACGTCAATCCGCTGGTAGTCGCCCCCTGACTGAATGCCACCGGCCCCGAACCCACAACGCCCAAGTCGCTGACATACAGTGCGGTGTTGGCTGGAACCGGATCGGTGATAACGAGGGTGTTGCTATCCACCGGACCCGTGCCGGAATTGGTCGCGATCAGCGTATAGAGAGCTTGGGCGCCGGGAATGAATTTCGGGTTGACCAGTAAGTTAACCGGATCCCAATAGATATTCACGGTTTTGAGGAAGGTCAGCGACGGTGTCGGGGTTGCCACCGAAACGAGTGCGGTGATGACACTGGCTGTGCCCGGCCCGGCATAGCTGTTGAATGCACCGTATACCGTATTGTAGTAGCTGGCCACCGGCATGGCGCTGCCGACCGTCGCTCTGAACGTGATCGTGATCGTGCCATTCACAGGCAGCGCATAAGCGCCGGCGCCGAAATCCCACAACACCTGATTTTGATTGAGATTGGTGGTGTAGCCGGTCAGCGTCGGAGGATTGGCTAAAGTCCGGGTTACACTTCCCGGTGTCGGGGCACCACCGCCATAGACAAAGGTGGGCGTGAACGTGCCATCGAATGCGAAGTTTTTAGTGGCATCCAATACCGCGCCGCTATACGGCAGCAGGTCGTAGATCTGGAGTGCGGTCGTCGCGGAATTGCCGTTGTTGGTGACGGTGATGGTGTAGGTCACCGTTCCCCCCGGAGCGGCGGTGGTCGGGGAAGCCGTTTTGGTTATCAGCAAATTGGGCAGCAGCACACTGGCCGATACGACGGAAGATGTATTCTGCGTGGCCGATGCTAGTTTGCCGGTGTTGGTGAGCGTGTTGCCGATTGCTGCTGTGGTCTGCACGTCATACGTCACCGTGGCGGCTGGTGCGGCGGCTGCCAGGCTGGCAATTACCGCATAGCTGAAATTGAGAGGTGGAGGTGCCGCAAAGCCACAGGTTGCATTCGCAGGACTGGTGGGGGCGGCCAGACCGGCTGAACTGGTAAAATTGGTCACCGAAGTAAACGCGGCAACCTGGGTGGGCAATTGATCACAAATATATACATTGGCAACGGCTCCTCCCGGATTCGAATAGGTGAGCTGGTATTTTATTTTGGCATTGGGAGGAATCGGCGAACCAGCCACATAAGAAAGCGGAGTGCAGGTCAGTCCCGAATACACGCAGGATATTATCTTGGTGACGACCATCTGGGTCACATTATCTGCAACACTGCTGCTGACCCCGGTTATGTCTTCGGTGCTGACGATCTTGCCAGTGTTGGTTACTGTCGCCGCCGCCGCTGCATTGGTCTGCACATCAAATGTCACTGTGCCACCCGCACCCGCCGCCAAGCTGGCAATGGTGGTGAAAGAAAATGTGCCGCCCGCCGTGATAGATGCCAGCGCAGGCGTGGTCGTTGTCCCGAGAGAAGAGCCAGTCCCCACGACATTGCTGACTGAAGCCGCTGCCGTTTGCGTGGGCAAGGTATCCGACAGCACCATGTTGCTCATCGCGAATGGACCGATGTTCTGATAAACGATTTTGTATTCAATTTTTGCGTTAACCGGTAAGCCTGCCCCTGCGACATAAGAACCCGGAGTGCAAATGCCCGCCACATAGACACAGCTTATCGTCTTGGTGATCGAGAAATTGATAGGAACCGTCTCGGTAACGCTGCTAGTTACACCGGTCGGATTCTGGGTGGCGACGATCTTGCCGGTATTGGTCACGATTGCTGCGACCGCTGCATTGGTCTGCACGTCGAATGTCACCGTGCCGCCCGCGCCCGCCGCCAGACTGGCGATGTTGGCGAAAGAAAATGAGGTGGCTCCCGTGCCAGCAGGGATGGCTGCGAGCGCTGGCGTTGTCGTCCCGATGGCAGATCCGCTCACGACCACGACATTGCTGACCGAGCCTATTGCCGTTTGCGTCGGCAAGGCATCCGACACCAGCACATTGGTTCGCGCGGACGTGCTGATGTTTTGATAAACGATCCTGTATCTCACCTTGGCACCAGCGGGAATGCCGCTGCCAGCCACGAAGGAACCTGATGTGCAAACACCGGCCACATAGACGCAGTCTATGGTCTTGGTGATGGATAAATCGACCGGAATCGTCACCGGCGCTTGGAGTGTTGTCCCGGAATACAAGGTGCTGGTTCCCGAGGTATAGCTGACCTGTGCATCGTTGGTGTAGATCGTGCTGCCGGGGTTGAGCGCGGTGCCCGGCGTGGCGGTGAAGGGGATGGTGAGCACGCCACCCGGCGCAAGCGTCTGCACGCCGAAATTCCACAACACTTCATTCTGGTTGGCGTTGCTGGTATAACCGCCCAGCGTGGGAGGCACGACCGATGTGGGGACTACTGATGTCAGACCAGTGATCGCGCCCGTTGCCGTGTAGTTAAAACGCGTGGTGGCAGATGCCACCGTGCCGGTGTAGGGCAACTCGTCGTACACCTTGATGTTGGTGGCGTTCTGGTTGCCGCTGTTGGTGATCGTGAGGATATAGCTTGCCGGGCTGTTGTAGTTGATCGAAGACGCAACGGCGGTCTTGGTGACCACCAGATTGGCGTTGTCGCGCACACTGGTGGATACGATTGATCCCGTGCCGCCGGGGTAACCGGTGCTGACCACGTTGCCCGTGTTGGTCACCGTCGTGTTGTTGGCGGCGGTGCCCGTTGCCACGTCCACATACACGTCACCGCTGGCGCCCGCTGCCAGTGAGGCAATCGCCGGGTAGCTGAAGGTTATGTTTCTGGCAGCGCCGCCAGTCGCGCTGGTCAGATTGCCGCACACGGTCACGCCATTGGCGGTCGACGTCGCGGCCGCCCCCGGCCCGTTTGGCGAGGCCGTGTCGGTATAAGCTCCCACTGGTGTGGGTGCAATTGTGACCGGACTGGTGATGCTGCTACCAGCGAACTGAGTGGCTGCGGTAGACACCATCTGATCGCAAATCTGCACATTGGTTAGCGCACCAGCACTGGTATTCTGGTAGTGAATCTGATAACGCAGCTTGGCGTTGCTGGGCACTGGGCCGCCCGTATAGGCGTTGCAGATCGCTCCAGAATAAACGCAATTCAGCGTTTTGGTCACAGTCAGCGGAATGCTGACCGCTACCGGTGCGGTGTTGTTGACCGACGCACTGGCGTTCGCTGCGCCCCCTCCCCCAGCGCTGTTGTAAGTTAATACTACGTCATTGGTATAGGGTAATGCCGAAGCCGCCACGCTGGCCCCCACTGTCGTACTGAAAAGGATGGTCATGGATTGACCCACCGGTATGGTCAGTGCCGCCGGGAAGGTCCAGGTTACCTGCTGCTGGTTCATCCCGGTATAGGGCGCAATAATTGCAGGTGTCACGTAAGTCGCCGTCGGATTGTTTCCACCGGCCTGCGTCACCCCGTTGATCTTGATGGTTTGGACGATGGTTCCGGCCGTAGTCGTAAATCCGTGCGCCGTTAACGCGCCGCCATCCGAGGGAAGAAAATCATTTACGACCAGCGTGCTTGCATTAGCGTTGCCGTTATTGGTGATGGTGATGGTATAGGTAGCCGCCCCGCCCGGTGCCACGCTGGGGGTAGCGGTGGTCTTGCTGGCCACCAGGTTCGCCACATTGGTCGACGATGAACCTGCTATCGAAATCGCCGGCGACGATAGCTGGGTGCTGCTGAGCTGTGCCATGTTTGATACCAGCGCACCAGTGCCCAGAGCAGCCGCTGCCGTTGAACCCAATACCACATCCATCTCGACCACTCCGCCCGTGCCTGCCGGCAATGAAGCGATCTGGCTGAATGCAATGGTCTGCTGGGCGGCCGTGTTCAGCGCTGTCACCGCACTACCCGCGACTCTGGTTGCTCCGGCGGCGGCAGCGTTCCACGTTAGACCAGGCGTGGTATTCCGGATATCCGGTCCGCTCTTGACATAAAGATTGCCCGCATTGATCGCAAGATCTGGGGATGCTGCGGCCGTATTGAATGGCAGTATATCGCTCAGCTGGACGTTGGTTTGGCTCGCATTTCCGGAGTTCAGATAAGTCAGGCGGTAACGCAGCTTGACGAACTGGGCCGGGATGATCACACCATTGGTGGCGGTGGTAGGATCACAGGTTTGCGCGGTAGCCAGCGTGACGCTGCTGCAAATACCGATGACTTCTTTCAGCACGAACAGGTTGGAATTGTTGTCGGCCACGCTGGGGACAGTATATTTCCAGGGTTGATCGCGGCCACCGCTACCGCCTTCCGTGCTGGCATCGCCGCCGAATACTTCTGAATTATTGATTAAGCCAACAGCCGGTGGAGTTTGCGTCAACTGCAAGGTAACCTTGACATAGCTCAGCGTACCCACAGAAATACGTCCCGCCGCCCAGCGCACGGCATTGGTATTGACAGGCAAGGCGTTGGTGCTGTTGGGGGCTATATTCCAGCCGACACCGCTGGTGTAGTTAATACCGGAGTAGGTACCCAGATTCCAGCCAGTGCCGGTGGGTGTGCCCCCCGCGACGTTGGCTCCTGCTACTGTTGCCTTGCCATTGGTGTTTTTACCGGCGGTGGAGCCGGGGTAATAGATGCGCTGCCAGGGACCAACCCCTCCGGTGTAATCCAGTTGGTATCCGGTGTCCGGCCCGGCAACTGGCGATCCGGCATTGAACGGCGCAGGTCCGGTGCCAACGTTATCGATGGGAAGATTGGTCGCGCTGGGTGCGGCAGGAAGGGGGGGAAGCAGTGACGAGAGCGAGGCAAAAGCATTGATATTGGCCGCATCCCAGTAATTATGCACAGTCCAGTTGCCGCTGGTGCCCCCCATCATAGCGATGAGCGGATCCGCTGAATTGGCACCCGTTAACGGCTTGATGTGGTAGCCATTGCCGCTACCGGCTGGTACGGCAGCGCGTACCCGACCGTCCACGCTAGGATATGTATTGACGGCAGTACGCGGATCGGTGGAGTAGAAAATGCCGGTGTCGGCATACAACTCTGACAGCCAGCCCCAGCAGTTGGTCAGGTTACCGCCGCAGGCAGCCACGGCTGTTGGGTCGGTCGTGGTCCAGTTGGCGTTAAAGGTAGCCCCGCCAGTATTTCCCCATCCGGCAGGCATCTGTGCTGTCGAAGGCGGGGCGATGATGGTAAAGTCACCCAAGCCATTCGGCTGCACGAACCAGGCGCCGACCACTTTCGCTCCGGCGGGGATGTAATCGGTGATCCAGCCACCCGCGCCAATATCGGAACCGTTGCCGACCGGGGTGAACTGGATGATGTAACTGACAAAATCCCCTGTCGCAAAGCCGGGAGCGCCACCCGACTGGATACGGTCGATCAGCATCTTCACCGTATCCGGTGTGAAATATTTGGTAGTCTGCTGCTGTCCCACGCTGTCGGCCAGCACCGGCTGGGCGCTCAACAATGCCGTTGCCAATACCGCACTGGCAAACAGGCGGGCTAACAGGCCGGAATGAGATAACAACTTTTGCAATTGTGTCGTGATTATTTTCATTACCATTACTCGATCATTATTCAGGAGTCATCGGGCGCACAATTTCTTTGCCCTTGTTTAAACCAAAAGTATCCTGATCCACCTTCATGCGCAAGGTGATGTACGGGCCGCGAGCCTGATATGCAGCACCGGCGAAGTCGCGGTCACTCAGTCCGAGCACGTTGTAGCCCACCGACAGCCACATATTATCCACCACCTTGTAGCCGACTGAAGCGCCCAGACCGTAGTTGTGCACACCGGCATTCAGCGAGCGCATCACCGAGCCGTATGTGCCGATGTCCCAGTCTTGCGTCAGGTCATGGCGGATTTCCGTGCCGATCAGATCGGTGTAGCCTTTGTAGTCGGTGCTATCAATGGTGTCCAGCACATACTTGGAACCGTATTGCAGGGAAATCTGGGTATGGCGGCTGGGCATGAAGTTGGTGTTCAGGTTATTCACCAACTTTGCGCCGTTGATTGAGGAGCTTGTTGTTTGGCTGGTTTGGGTGATGTAGTCGAGACGGTCCAACCATACCCATCGGCTGTCGTTCGGACGGAAAGCGTAGGATACGCGCAGATCGGCGTTGCGCGTATCGCCGGTTGCGCCGTATGCCATGCGCAGAGTGTAACCGGCCGCCATGGTGCGACCCTGATCGAGGTTGCGCTGCATTCCTAATTGCAGATTCCGTTGCTGGTCGATGCTGGAATTGCGAATTTCGATGCGCCCGTCGCAACTCCACATCTTCTCGTGATAAGCCGCACCGACCGCAGTGGCGGTGTAGTCCGACATTTCGCCGGTTGGCAGCGGCATGGAACCGGAAGGCAGCGGCGTGTTGATGTTCAGCGGCGCGGCGGCCGAGTTGTGGAGTGTCTGGCTGCGATCAACGCTGAAGTTGGTTTGCCAGTGCTCGTTGATCTGCCAGCGTTGCACCATGCCGAGATTGGCATACATACGCTCGGCATCGTTGGTGATATTGTCGCCCACCGAGGCGGACATTTCATTGTTCATCCATGGCTGGGTGCGTATTCCGGCACTGGTGGTGTTGGCGGCAATCTGATCACCGCGCGCGAATTCCTGTTTGACAAACACTTTGCTTTGCTCGGTCACTTTGTAATCGGTGCCCAGGATCAAACGGTTCGGCATGGTGACGCTGCCTGCCGAGTTGCCGACTGCGGCATCGCTGGTCAATGTGAGCCGCCTGTCCATCATCGTGTAAGCCGTGCCGCCGATCAGTTGATTGCTTTGCGAGTTGATGCCGGCACTCTGGTCTTGTGAGCTGCGAGCGCCGTAATAAGCACTCAGCGCATCGCTGATGCGGTCATTTACTTTGCCTTCGATCAAGCTGGTTTGCGCACCGTTGGTCAGGTTGCTTTGCAGATAAGTTTGACCCAGGAACTGTGAGGTGTCGGACAGGTTAAAACGGGCATCCGCGCCATATTTGCGGGTGTCATTTTCCGAGGCGGCTTGCTGGCCCATGCCGAACCCGCCCGTTTGTTCGCTCATATAAACTTTGGAATCCCACTGCTCTTCGTGGTGTGACACATCAGCCAGCATGGCACTGCCACTGGTAGGAACACCGGCGAGGTTGGTATTGGTCGCTGCCAATTCGGCATGTACCCTGGTTTTGTCAGTTAATTGGTAAGTGGTATCCACCCCTTCCAGATTTCCGCTTGCGCCCACTGTCCCATCGTGTACCACGGTCGCACCGATTTCGAGCCCCTTGGCAGGTTTGTAGCTGCCGCGCCCGCCAAAAGTCGCCTTTTGGTCGGACGGATCGGCCGATTCATATTCGGCGATGATGTAGGTCGGATTGAAGTTGCTATCGCGCGCGGCGATCGGTTCGCGGAAGGTCAGCGTGGCCTGACTGTTGGTCGTGCCGTAGTCAATGTCGTAATCCAGATAACGCGTCAATGTTTGTATGCTGACGATAATTTGCGACTGGAATCGGTCACGGGTTTCGAGGCGCACCTTGTCGGAGTTAATCACCAGATTGCCGCGCGACAGTTTGTACACACCGGATGTGCCGTTGCCCATGATTTCATCCTTGACGTAGGCTTGTGCCGTGACCGTGGCAAAGGCGTTGTAGCCGACTTTCTCGCCCTTGTATTCGCTCTTCACGCCGTTCAGGGTGCGGCTGTAGCGGGACAGTTCGGTGACGGTCAGACCGGTGTCATAGTCGCCGAACATTGCGTAGAATTGTTTGCGTTCCAGTTTTACATACAGGCGGCCGGAGCTGGCCGCGTCAAAGTTCGCCTGAGTCGCGTCGGCGTAGAGCGTGTAATACTGGGTGGGATCGACCGCCTGCTTGAGCAGCGAGTTACCGGTTTGTTTGGCGGTGTCATAGGCCAAGGTCAGCAGGTAGTCACCCCGGATGCTGCCTTTGGCGTAAAAAGCCAGCTTGTTGTTATCGAACAGTTGTTGATCGGCATCCGCTGCCTGGAGTGCCTGGATGTTACCGGACAGGGTTTTTTGTCCCAGCGTGCCTTCGCCGAAGCCGACCAATATCCAGTCGCGTTGTCCCGGTTCCAGCCAGGCACGCACTTCATGGGCGCGCGTGTCATTGAACTGGAAGTTGAGGACGGCTTCACCGGTTTGCGTAGTCGGTTCCAGCTCTATCATCGCCAGGCCGTCGCTCATTATTTCGTAACGCGCCTTGCCGCCGACGCGTCCGGTCAGCGGTTCGCGGTCTATGCCTTCGCGACGGTCGTATGAACGATAGGGATCGTTCAGCATGAAATCGCCATTGAGGCCGCGGCGCACCGGATAACCATCCTTGTCGAGGAAGCGCACCGCGAGCATCGGGCGGGTCTTGCCATCGGCGACCAGACGCGATTGTTGCGGCACGAATTCGACGTGATCCGGGGTGGTCGCGAAATGGATTTTGCGCATAGTACGGCTGACTTCCTTGCCGGAGGCATCCGTGATAATTAGCTCCAACTGATTGTCGCCATCCTTGATGTGAATACCGCTCCAACTGGCCAGAGATACAGTGTGTGCCGTATTGGTTTTCGCGCCGTCATAATACAGCGGGCTGACATCCTCGCCGTTCAGTTTCAGCTTGGCGACCTGACCGGGAGCAAGTTTCACCGCAGCCTTGATGGCGGGCAGATTCGGATGGAAACTTTCCTGAGGATGCAGCCATTCAGTGCCGGGTTGCGCAGTTGACAACCATGCTTCGTCGTAAGGCAGGATTTCCACCAGGTGCGTCGGGTCTTCGTCCGGCGTTTTGGCAGGCCTCAAGTCGGCAGCTTCCACCGCCACCTTGGCAGATGTTTCAGCACTGGCAGGCGCATGATCGACCAGAGTGACGGACGCGACGGGAAGGCTTTGTGCGGCACGGTTCGGCGGGGTGAAGCGCACCATCGACTTGATCGTCGCGTTTGGCGCAACGTCTGCAACTTCAAACGAGTATTGATCCTGCCAACTGGCCGAATGCGCCTTGCTGCGGAAGATCAGCGCGGTGTCTGCGCTATCCGGATCGGCGATAGCCGCGCCATTCAGTTTCGAGCTACCCGGAATGTATTTCGCGTATCCCGGCAATATCACGGTAGCCGAGTACCCCGTCACGGCGGCGCTGCTGATCAATTTTAATGACATGAGAGTCTTGTCATCCGCCGGTTGCGCGGCCAGGGTCTGCGTGATAAGCACTGTTTCAGGTGCTTTCTTTTGAACATAAAAATCGGCGCGCCATAAGCTGCCGCCGCGCAGATTCACGAATTGCGAATACTTGCGTCCCGCAAAGCGGCTGTTCTTTTCACAGGCGACCACTTCGTAATCCTTTGGCAATGAATCCAGATCAAGCTGCACCACATGGGTGCCAGGGCGCACGTTGTCGATGTGCCAGCGACCTTCCTTGTCGGTCAGAATATAGGTGCCGTCCTCCATTACGATGCGCGCATTTGCCAGACCCTTGTCGTCGTTTTCCACCTTGTCGTCGCAAGAGCCGTCAACCACGCGACCGATCAGGATAGCTTTATTGCTAAATAAATCTTCGGTCACCAGCACGTCGGCACGCGCGGTGTTGGAGGTGATGCCGCCGCCGGTTGCGGCAGCAGTATTTTCCGCCGTGCCGGGATGTGCACCCGGCGTCACTTCCAGCACATAGTGGAGAATCGCTGCACCGGACGCAGCGATGGTATTGAGACTGAAGGTGAGCGTGCGCGCATCGGCGGAAATCAGCGGGTCGGGTATGGGCACACCATTTTGTCGCGCCGAACCTTTTTTGTAACGGAAACCGGGCGGCGTATGGTCGGCAACCTGTGCGCCTGCCATCGCTAACGTCGCACTATTGTTGGTAATAGTCAGGGTGTAGGGAACGAACTCACCAATGCCGACCTGGGCTATATCGGCGGACTTCTGGATGGTCATGGTCGTGGCGCCGGAGTCCACGGGAATATCTATATGCAGCACCGGACCGGTCAGCGAGAACACGCCGCCATAAGAGCCGCCGGGTGTAGCACCGGGGTTGCCAAAAATGACTGGCGTTTCGCTTGGTATCGTACTGATAACCGGCAAGCTGGCAGCCATTACAGCGGAGGGGAAGAAGTGCCCGACGGGTGGGGTAACGATGAACTTGTAGCTGCCAGCGGCTACCAGCGGGAAGCGGAAGCCACCCGCAATCATCGTGGCATCGCAATTTGTGGGCGAGTCGGAGGTAACGGGTTGTGTCAGTTTGGTCACACCGTCATCGCAATATACCGTAGCGGGCAGGCCAGTCAGCGTGTTGATCAGACTAACCTTCGCGCCACTAACCGGCGCGCCTGATGCGGAATCAAATACGATGCCGTAGGGGTCGATCAGCGCACTGGAAGTGCTGGATATGGTAGATGCACCGAGAGGACAGTTGATGGTGACGTTTTTGTATACACCGGTGATTTTTTCATTGTCCGCCAAGAGGGTGATTTTGCCGTCATTGACGACCGGGGGGCCGGTAGCGGAGAAAACCGACTGTATCGCACCGATGAATACGCCAGTGGAGGGGCCGGTTTCAGTCAGTTGTATCACTTCGCTGTCGCCGTCGCTGGTAGTCAAGGTTACCGAGACAGTATCGGCCACAGCAGGATTGATGTTCGCATCGTAGCTGACCACGCGCACAAAAATCGGCTCGTTGCGCGCGTAAACCGAAATCTGCTTGCCGGATGCATCGTTAAGCGGGGCGAGCCACAGGGTGGCTGGCAACGCCGCCGGTGTGGTGTTGCCCAGCGGAGCCAGCAGCGTTGGATTGGCCAGCGGGGTAAAAGGCCCTGTAAGCGAACCGCTGGACGAATATGCGCTCGCTGGCACCATTATAGGGCTGGCGCTGGCGGGAGCCAGTGCGGCGGACGGAAAGCCTTGCAACAGCTCAATTTTCACCCCGATGGATATACAAGCAGCGGTGTTGAGCACGGCTGTGCCAGTCGTGTTTACTGTAGTGGACGCGGGGCTCGCACCGATCTGGTAAGTTGCCGTCGCGGTATTGCTGATTGGCGTATTCGGTGGGGTCGCCGCGAACGCCACAGCGCTTATGCCTAGCAGTGTTGCAAACGCGAACGCCTTTTGCTGAACACAAGAAGTGCTCAGTAAAAGGCGGGCTGGCCTTGTGGCCAACCTGCCAAAAACATCCCCTGCCGCACGGCGTACCGTGCGGGTCGGGGATGGGCTAATTGTCAAACAATCAAGCACGGTTATACACGGTTATAAAGGTCGTTGCTTATTGCACGATCGCGTTGAAATAAACCGTGACGACGCTATTGACCGGCAGAACGCCACCAGCAATGACGAGAGTGGGACTTGCTAAAGTGGCATAGTTGATGCTGACAGTACCGCCTGCACCAGCCGTAGCAGTCGCCCCGGCAGTCGTTGCTTGCGCTGCCAGGCCAGGTGCCGCATAGGGGGAGGTGGTGGTACCTGTGGCACCTACCGCAGCGAACCCGGTGGTCGCTGAAAGTTGCACACCAGTAGCACTGGTACATGCTGCACCGGCTCCGGCACCGCTAATCAGCTTTGGCTCCCAAGCCAGCGAACCAGCCAACGCATCGGTGACCGAAGTCAGGGTTGCCGAAGAAGCAGCGGTCGCAGCATTGGTGATCGTGATCGCGTATTGCACTACTGCACCCGGGATGTTCTTCGGGTTGGTAGAGCCGTTAAACGGATCGCACAGCACCGTTACGGTTTTTGTCACGCTGAGGATAGACGAACCTATTGAGTAGGTGGCACTTGCGGAATGTTTACCGTCCGTAACTGCGTCAATCGAGCCCGCAGTGTCAGCAAATACCACGTCTACACCGGCCGTATTTGCGCCGGCTGTCGCTGTGGTTACGACAGTCGTACCTGCGTTTACAGTTTGTGCCTGGAGGTTAAATAACGCAGTTTGACCGTTAGTCGCACCTGCCGGTGTGTCGGCAATGATCAGGACCTTGAGGGTGCCACCAGCGACAACGTCGCCGAAGGTGCTCGCATCCACGTAGGCTGTGTCACCCGCGTCCCATATGCCGTTACCATTAACGTCCAGGTAGATGGCCACGTTGGACATGGTCACAATGGTGGCCGCACCCGCATTGGCCGTCAGCGCATAGCGCTGGGTCGTATTACCCAAGTTGGTCACGGTGTATGCCAGGGCCTGTTTGGTGGTACCCGGGACCGTGGTCAAGTTGACCGGCGTTCCTACGGTCAGGTTGACCTTGTTATCCACCGTAAACGTCGAGGCGGCGGAGGTAATACCGGTTTGGGCAACGCCGCTGACGCTATATGACAGTGTGGCGGTGTTACTGATGACGGTGCCGGACGCGGTGCCTACAGCCAGCGCGCTTTGCGACACCAAACCAAACAACGCCGCACCGGCCAACAGTGCGACGAGCTTGGAAGATATGCTCGTTTTGATATATTTCATTTTGTTTCTCCTTAAAAAATTCAACTAAAAAATGACCACTAAGAAATTTACTATTCATTGCAAAAAACTTTTACAAAAACTTGCCATTCAGGGCGGGCCTGCACCAGTTGTCAGACCCCGCTCGGAAAACGGCGAACGGATCCACGGGGGATCCGTCATTGGCTCGGGCATCACGAAACGCCCGGGATAACTTGAATAAGAAAAATTCATGGTTCAGTTCGCTATTTGATTACCGCACGAAATCCGACTTCGCCGGATTTTCCGGCCGCCAGTTGCCCTTTATAAATCCAGCGGATGTGTGTGTATTCCCTGGGTAGTGCGGTGCGTTCTTTACCTTCAGCATCATTGATCTTCAACTCTTCGGCATGGCCGAACTTTTTGCCGCCATCCACTGAGAACAGAATTTCACAATCCTTGCCGAATGCGCTGCCCGCCTTGTATTCGCTGTCGTTCGGGATGGGATTGTTGATGACGATGTTGCTGGCCGGTTTGTTGATGACGTTTTCGAATGTGTTGGTGTAGATCACCTCGGTGCCCGGAATGGCCTTGTCGGGAAGGGTGCGTTTGAGTGTCTTTTTGCCGTCCTTGCCGATTACTTCGACTTCGATTTGGGCAGTGCTCGATATCTTGATGGCCCCGTCTGCCGCTAGCGCGCTTGACGAAAAGCTGCCCAGCAAGGCGAGCAGGGTGGTGGTGAGCAATAAACGAGAAATACGCATAGCGGCCTCCTTCAATCAGTTAATCGTTGCGCGAAACGTGATGACAACATTCGCTGGAGCGGCAACATTCCCCAGCGAAACAGAAACGGTATTGGTGGTGAAATCCGCAAAATCTGTATCCGTATTCGTATCAGTTTTTGTAGCGGCAGGCTGCGGCGTGGTGCTCGTCCCGCAAGCTCCTCCCGTATAGGTGCCCGAAACGCAAGTTACCGTGATGCTGCCCGGCACGTAAGTGGTGTTGGCGGGCAGCGGGTCGGTAATCATCAGGTTGGTTGCAGTCCCGGTACCGGAGAGCACGACTGCGATCTGGTAGGTCATCATCGCACCCGGCATCAGCACGGCTGTGCCATTCGGATCCAGTACGCTGGCAACTGACTTGGTTAACACCAAGTTCACGCCTTTGGCGAGGTATGCGGCGTACGCAGAATGCTTGGCATCGCGCGTGATGTCGCCCGTTGCCACGCCCTTGCTATCAACAAACACCACGTCCACACCGGCGGTATTCCCACCCAACGTGGCGACTAAAGCCGTCATTGTGGTGGGGACAACCGCAGTGGCAGTCAAACTGACCACCGATTGCTGGCCGTTGAGCACGGTTCCCGGAAGGTTGGCAACGATAAACACTGTCTGGGAAGCGCCTGCGGCCAAAGTCAGGATGGACGTTGCAGTATCAATCACCGGGTCATAGGCACCGTTAGCATTCGAGTCAACAAATACCTGCAAACCGGTTGCACTAAAGTTGTTGGTCGTGAATGGTGCGGTACCGCCAGGTGCGGGGTTGCCTGAGGCCAATGCGGCAGTCAAATTAAAACCTTGTGGATCATTACCCAAATTGGTGACAGAGAAGGTGGTCACAGCTCCGATTTGCCCGATATTCACTGAAGTGGCCGATCCACTAACTTCGGCAACGAGCAAATTTACCTTTTTGTCCACCAGGAACGACACGGTGTTGCTGGTCGCGGTGGAAGAGGGGTCGGCGCCGATCACGTATGTCAAGGTCGCCAGACTGGAAATGGTGGTTCCGGAAGGTGTGGCAGCAGCCCAGCTGATTTGCGGCGCAATCAGCAACAAACAAGCCCACACGCCGAGCAGGCGAGTGAGGGAGCGGGATTTTGGACGAGCAGAAAGTCGCATGGATACCCCTTTGATTTTCAGCGTGTAGGGAAGGCTGCTAAAAACAAAGTTTTCGATCCGCTCGAGCAAATTTTTCTGATTTATCAAAGTGATGGTTTGAATTTATTGGAAATATTCATAATATTAACATGAGCATGGAACGTGCCAGGATTATATTTTTATAAAAATTTAAAATTAAACAAGGTGATGGTGGTTATTTGTAATGTAGTTTTTAAGTACCGTGCAGGTGACTTGTTCTTGTTGACGAGATGCCGACTCGATTTGTTGAGAAAGTGTCGATGTCGATAAGGAGTAGGCGGAAATAAAAGAAGGGCGCAATTGAGTGTCCTTTTGGGGGTGTCCGGAAATTTGTGTAAGTCGCAGCTCACCGCAGCCACGTTGATGATGTCTGATCCTGCAAGAGCGATATCCGCACAATTAATTATGGTGTAATCAGCAAACAGTCAATCCACTCGCCTATCCAGCGGATGAGGGTTTTGGAGGCTGGAAAGTCGCATGGATGGATGATGGGTGGCTATTTGGAAATAAAAAAGGACACCCGATGGTGTCCTTTTTCGCTATTGATGGTGACCAGTCGTCACTCGTCACTCAATCTTGGCTTTGCTGCGCAGGTCGGCAATATATTCCTGGATGGATTGCTGCTGCAGGCGTTGTAGAATTTGTGGTTTGAGTTCTTCAAACGATGGTACTTTCAGGTCGCGCACATCATCCAGCTTGATGATATGCCAGCCGAACTGCGATTTCACCGGCTCTTTGGTGTAGGTGCCTTTTTTCAGGCTGAGCAGGGCGTTGGCAAAAGGCGGAACGAAGTTGCTCGGTACCGCCCAGCCCAATGAGCCGCCTTTTTCTGCGGAACCGGCATCTTTGGATTTTGCTTTGGCGATCTTGTCGAACTTGCCCTTCTTGCCGAGCTGCGCGATGATGGCTTTGGCTTCATCTTCGGTCTCCACCAGGATGTGGCGCACGTTGTATTCACTTTTGCCGAGATTGACTTTCAGCTTGTCATATTCCAGCTTGAGTTGATCGTCGCTGATCTGGTGATTCTTGGCATAGTCTTGCACGAATGCGCTGACCAGCACCGATTGCACGGCCAGTTCGGATTGTTGGATGACCTCGGGATCCTTCTCCAGTCCCATTTTTTTCGCTTCCTGCGCCAGCACCTCGAGACTGATCATGTCTTCACGGATCGCCTTGCGCAGCTCGGGGGTGTCTGCCTGTCCTTGTGTGCCGGCGATTTTGACGCGAAGGTCCACCCGAGCTTGCGGAATGGAAACGCCATTCACCAAGGCGGCGGATTTGTCCTCGGCAAAAGCCGGGTTAACCGCCAGAGCGCTTAATATTGCCAGTGCTGCAAATTTTCCAGTTTTCAACATGCTGAGTCCTCTTCAGTAAATAAATTAAAAATTGACAATCAAATTTCATCGGGCGTATGCGCCTGTATGGTGAGTGCGTGTATTTCGCGCTTCATCAACTCGCCCAGCGCGGAATATATCATACGGTGACGTGTAACCGTATTGTTGCCGTCAAACTGCGCCGAGACGATGTGCAGCACATAATGTCCGCCGCCGTCTCGCGCACCGGCATGTCCGGCGTGTTTCCGGCTTTCGTCGATAATTTCCAAAATCGTCGGATTAAGCACGGCAAGTCGCGCGCACATTTTTTTTTGACATTCATTCATTGCGGAAATGTTTTTCTGAACGGCTGCACACGAACTTCAGCATATACCCCGGCCGTTGCGTAAGGGTCGGCTTTCGCCCAGTCTTGAGCGGCTGGCAATGAAGTAAATTCGGCCACGATCAGGCTGCCGGTGAATCCCGCCACGCCCGGATCAACGGCATCCACGGCAGGGAAAGGGCCGGCCAGCAGCAGGCGACACTGGTTCTGCAGTTCTTGCAAGCGCGCAATATGTGCGGGTCGAGCCGCCATGCGCTTGTCCAAGCTATTTGGCACGTCCTGACCGATGATTGCGTACCACATCAGTTATTTTCTTTCTTCTCGTCGATATACTTGGACAGCCATGCTCCCTGCGCAAGGATGAATAGCGCTATCAATCCGGTGAAGCCGAACAGCTTGAAATCTACCCATGTATCGGTGGAGTAGTTGAACGCCACATACAGGTTGATAAAGCCGAGCATCGCAAAGAACAGGCTCCAACTCAGGTTCAGGCGATTCCATGCATGCACTGGCAGTTTGATCTTTCCTCGCAGCAATGTGCGCATCAGATTTTTGTGAAACAGCCAACTCGAGAACAGCAAGATGGCGGAAAACATCCAATACAGCACGGTAGGCTTCCACTTGATGAAAGTCTCGTCATGCAGCAGCAGCGTTGCACCGCCGAACACGCCGACGATGACAAAGCTTACCCATAGCATTGTGTCGACTTTGCCATGCCTCAATTTCGTCCAGATGATCTGGGCGGTAGTGGCGATCATTGCAACCAGAGTGGCAAGGAAAATAGCGGGTTTGATCCCTTCCCCCAAGACGATGTCAAGCGAAGTTAATAGTGCAGTCGCCGTCTCTGGGTGGGTATTGCCAAATTTAAAAAAGACAAAGAACAGAAGGACGGGAAATAAATCGAACAGCAGTTTCATGGCATTAGCAGTCAGGTTAGTTTCTGTCCAGCGCGAGCGCGGCAGAGTTAATGCAATAGCGCAGCCCGGTTGGCGGTGGACCATCCGGGAAAATATGACCAAGGTGTGCCCCGCATTGTTTGCAGCACGCTTCCACGCGTGTCATGCCGTGACTGGTGTCGGTGCGCGACATGACGTTTTCGGATTTATAGGGTTGCCAAAAACTCGGCCATCCGCTGCCGGAATCGAATTTGGTTGCGGAATCAAACAAGGCGTTGCCGCAACACACGCAGCGATAAATTCCCGCATCATGGCAATCCCAATACGCACCTGTAAACGGTGCCTCGGTGCCGCATTGGCGACATACATGGTATTGCTCAGGCGTGAGTTCGTCGCGCCATTCGGCAGGGGATTTTGTAATTGGTGTAGTCATTAAGTAATCATGAAAAACAAGTTAGCCACATAACCAGCGACTTGGCTGGCGTCTTTCGGGTGCCCGGCCAGAAGTTCTTCGGCTGGTAGCCTAGTGGAATGGCCAGTAGTTCCATCAGTCGAATGGCTAGTAGTGACATCAAAGTGCACAGAGTTCACAAAGTAAAAACATGGGGATGTACATTATTCGCCTTTTTCTGTGATCTCTGTGGCTTGAATTGCGGTTTTAAAGAACTTCACCTGCATAATCCGCCAACCGCGAGCGTTCGCCGCGCATCAGCGTGACGTGCCCGCCGTGTTGCCAGCCCTTGAAGCGATCTACCACATAGGTCAGACCGGAGCTTCCTTCGGTGAGATAAGGCGTATCGATCTGTGCGATGTTACCCATGCACACCACCTTGGTGCCGGGACCTGCGCGGGTGACCAGCGTCTTCATCTGTTTGGGTGTGAGGTTTTGCGCCTCGTCAATGATTACATATTTGTTGAGGAAAGTGCGCCCGCGCATGAAATTGAGGGACTTGACCTTGACCCGTGAACGAATCAAATCGCGTGTGGCGGCACGACCCCAGTCGCCGCCCTCCTCGTCGGTTTTGTTCAGCACATCGAGATTGTCTTCCAGTGCGCCCATCCATGGTGTCATCTTTTCTTCCTCGGTGCCGGGCAGAAAGCCGATGTCTTCGCCGACCGGAACCGTCACACGGGTGATGATGATTTCTGAATAAAGCTTGGTTTCCAGTGTCTGCAGCAAGCCAGCAGCGAGGGTCAGCAAAGTTTTGCCAGTACCCGCCTGACCCAGCAATGTGACGAAATCGATCTCCGGATTCATCAGCAGATTGAGCACGAAGTTCTGTTCGCGATTGCGCGCAGTGATTCCCCACACGTTGTTCTTGCTGTGCGTGTAATCGGTCAGGGTGCACAACTGGGCGGTCACGTCGCTCTGTTCCAGCACTATGGCATAGAACGGTGTGGGCCCATTTTCCTGATAGACGAATTGGTTGACGAAAAATGCCGCGCACAGCGGGCCGTATATCTGGTAATAAGTGCGGCCTTCTTTTTGCCACGACTTCATGTCCTTGCTGTGCCGGTCCCAGAAATCGTCAGGGAGGAGCAGCACACCGGTATAAAGCAGATCGCTGTCTTCCAGCACCTTGTCGTTGAAATAATCCTGCGCTTCCAGCCCCAACGCGCGCGCTTTGATGCGCATGTTGATGTCCTTGCTGACCAGAATCACCGCGCGCTCCGGTTGCTGTTTTTGCAGACCGATGACTACGCCGAGAATCGCGTTGTCCGCTTTGCCCAGTTCCAGGTTTTGCGGCAACTCGTATTTGACGAAACTGGTTTGCAGGAATAAACGCCCCGAGCAATTCTTGTGCGCGGCGGATTCGAGCGCGATGCCTTCCTCTATCTTGTGTGGCGCATCGCTGACGATCTGATCCAGGAAGCGGCTGGCTTGACGTGCATTCCTGGCGACTTCGGTCATGCCTTTTTTCTTGTTGTCCAGCTCCTCCAGCACGAACATCGGCAGGCAAATGTCGTGCTCCTCAAAGCGGAACAAGCTGGTCGGGTCATGCAATAACACGTTGGTGTCCAGCACGAACAGCTTGGTGTCGGTATCCTTTGCCGCTTTGACCGCTTTGACCGCTTTGACCGCTTTGACCGCTTTGACCGCATTGTTGCGTGGGGGTGGGGACATTACGTTCCTTTAGTTGAGAGTTGTGACGAAATCCAGTACTTCCTGCGCATGGCCATCGGCTTTGAGGCCGCACCATTCTTGGCGCAGTATGCCATTTTTGTCGAATACAAAGGTACTGCGCTCAATGCCGCGCACTTGTTTGCCATACATGTTCTTCAGCTTGATGGTGCCGAACAGCTTACATGCCGTTTCATCGGCATCCGATAGCAGCGCGAACGGCAGGGTGAACTTGGCTTTGAAATTCTCATGCGACTTGAGGCTGTCGCGCGAAATACCCACCACCTCGCAATGTGCCTTCTTGAATTTTGCGTACAAATCGCGGAACTGCTGCGCCTCGGTGGTGCAACCCGGCGTATTGTCCTTGGGGTAAAAATAGATGACCAGATGCTTGCCGCGCGCGCCGGACAGGGTGAAGGTCTGATTGCCCGTGGCGGGCAGGGAAAAATCTGCAACTTTGTTTTCTGACATAAACGAATTCGCTAAAGAGGGTGACATTCTTGTCAAAAAACGCGCTAAAGGCAAGCATCATCGTGCCCTCGTCAAACCGGCGCGGTTGTGCTACGGTTGCAGCCCGTTTTACCAAAGTTGCCTGCTTTGACAAAGTTGCCCGTTTTACCAAAGTCGATCGTTATGACAGATGCAGATTTCATGCGCCACGCGCTGGAGCTGGCAAGCCAGGCGCAAGACGCTGGCGAGGTGCCGGTGGGGGCGGTGGTGGTGCTGGATGGAGAGATCATCGGCCGCGGCTTCAATGCGCCGATCTCGCGCCACGACCCTTCCGCTCATGCCGAGATGATGGCATTGCGCGATGCCGCGAAAAATATCGGCAATTACCGGCTGGTCGGCTGCGAGTTGTTCGTCACGCT
>PLBS01000119.1 GCA_003134595.1 Gallionella sp.
TTCACTGATTTTAATGGTTCGGTAGAAGACGTTAATTACGACAAGAATAAAATCCGCGTGGCGGTGACCATCTTTGGTCGTTCGACACCGGTTGAGCTGGATTTCGGCCAAGTAGAAAAGGCCTAACAAATGCAGGACTGAGGATTCAGGAATGAGGACTCAGGAGTGAGTGGAAGAGTAGTTTGTTTTTTAACGGGGAGCGTACCGGAGTAACAGCGGTAGGGTGCCTCTAAAAATTCAGAGTTCGCCCAAATGCAAGGCGTGGAAAAAATTTCGCCGCGCCGCATATGGGTTATATGTAAGCAAGAAATTTCTTCCACAACGAAGCAGTTGGGATGAAATCTGAGTTTTTAGAGGTGCCCGGTATGCGTTTAACCCACTGATAAGGAGTAGTACATGGCAAAGAAAGTCGTCGGTTATATCAAGCTGCAAGTGCCTGCTGGTAAGGCAAATCCAAGCCCACCGATAGGCCCGGCACTGGGTCAACGCGGTCTGAATATCATGGAATTTTGTAAGGCGTTCAACGCGCAAACCCAAGGCGTTGAACCGGGCCTGCCAATTCCGGTGGTGATCACCGCTTTTGCGGACAAGAGCTTCACCTTTATCATGAAAACCCCGCCTGCGAGCATTCTGATCAAGAAGGCCGCCGGTATTCAAAAGGGCAGTAAAACGCCTCATACCGACAAAGTGGGTAAGCTGACCCGCAAGCAAGCGGAAGAAATCGCAACAACCAAGATGCCGGATCTGACGGCTGCCGACATGGACGCAGCGGTGCGCACCATCGCCGGAAGCGCGCGCAGTATGGGCATCACCGTGGAGGGCGTATAACATGATGTCTAAACGATATAAAGCAATTGCAGCCAAGGTTGATCGCAACAAACTGTATCCCTTGAATGATGCGCTGAGTCTGGTTAAAGAGAATGCTGTGGCCAAGTTCGATGAGTCTATCGACGTTGCGATAAATCTCGGCATTGATGCGCGCAAGTCCGAGCAATTGGTGCGTGGCTCCGTGGTATTGCCTAAGGGCACCGGTAAGACGGTGCGCGTGGCGGTATTCGCGCAGGGTGCCAAGGCTGAAGAAGCCAAGGCCGCCGGTGCGGACATTGTTGGTTTCGAGGATTTGGCCGAGTCCATCAAGGGCGGCAATCTGAATTTTGACGTGCTGATCGCCAGTCCGGACGCGATGCGTTTGGTCGGGCAGCTGGGGCAGATCCTCGGCCCGCGTGGTTTGATGCCTAACCCTAAAGTGGGTACGGTATCTGCTGACGTGGCGGGTGCGGTGAGGAATGCCAAGGCTGGTCAAGTGCAATATCGCACCGACAAGAATGGTATTGTGCAGTGCACCATCGGGCGTGCTTCATTCGCACCGGAAGCGTTGCGTGAGAATCTGCTGGCGTTGGTTGATGCACTGAACAAGGCTAAACCACCGGCCTCCAAAGGGATGTACCTGAAAAAGGTATCTCTCTCCAGCACCATGGGTGCGGGTGTTCGTGTTGAGCAGGCGAGCCTGGTCGCAGGCTGATTTAATTAGTTGAGATTTGAATTTGTTGGCGAGCATGTCTCGTTAGCATAGGAGCCTGTAAAACCGTAGCGAGCGGTTTGAGAGCAAGGCGCACGGAGCGCAGCGACCGAGACATATCACATAGATAGACGAGGAAGCGAGCACCGCGCAACGCAGCTATCGAATCGCGTAGTAGGTTTGACAGGTTCCGTAATTTTGGACTGCTGGCGGGTATGCAGCATCCAAGACCGTAGGTGTTGAAGGGCGTGGTTGGCCTGGGGACTTAATTGACGGAGCGTCCTGCTTATCGGACATCTGGCGGCCCACGTAGATGGTGCGCCCGCGAGCAGGAATTGTTGTTCTCCTGACTCATGGTCGCTGTTGTAAACGATGGAATGTGCGTGAGTGCATTCCGGAAACTGGAGGAAAACTTGAGTCTCAATCTGCAAGAAAAGCAAGCCGTAGTAGCAGAGGTCAGTGCCCAAGTGGCGCAGGCTCAAACTATCGTCCTGGCAGAATACCGTGGCATCAAGGTCGCCGATATCACCAAATTGCGTGCTGCCGCGCGCAAGTCCGGGGTGTATTTCCATGTGTTGAAAAACACTTTGGCACAGCGCGCTGTGCAAGGAACGCCATTTGAATCGCTGGCTGAAAAAATGGTTGGCCCTCTTGTGTATAGCATGAGTGCTGATCCGGTCGCTGCGGCCAAAGTGGTGTTCGATTTTGCCAAGACCAATGACAAGCTGGTGATCAAGGCGGGTGCAATGAGCGGTTCTGTGATGTCTGCAGAGCAGGTCGCTGTGCTGGCTGCAATCCCAAGCCGCGACGAGTTGATTGCTCGCTTGATGGCAACCATGAATGCGACGACAGCCAAGTTTGTCCGCACTCTGGCGGCGATCCGCGACAAGAACCAAGCTGCAACCGCTGCTTAATTAATTTTTTGAATTAACCGAACAAGGAGAACAACATGACTATAGCTAAAGCTGAATCAAAGGCTAAAATTTTGGACGCAATCGCCGGTATGACCGTGCTGGAGCTGTCTGAGCTGATCAAGGAAATGGAAGAGAAATTCGGCGTGTCTGCAGCAGCGGTTGCTGTTGCCGGACCTGCAGCCGGTGCTGGTGCCGCTGCTGTTGCGGAACAGACTGAATTTAGTGTGATCCTGAAGGCCGCCGGCGACAATAAGGTGAACACGATCAAGGTGGTTCGCACCATTACCGGCCTGGGCTTGAAAGAAGCCAAGGATCTGGTTGACGGCGCGCCTAAGGCTGTCAAGGAAGGCGTTTCCAAGGCTGATGCCGACGCAGTTCTGAAACAGTTGATTGAAGCTGGCGCTGTTGCCGAAATCAAGTAAAGTTTTATGCTGCAGGAAGGCTGACGGTTTACCGTCAGCCTTTTGCCGCTTTAAGAAGGCAGCGGTCAGGAAGCCTGAAATGGGTCAAGCAGGCAAGCCACGAAGTGGCTGCTCGCAAAATGCTTCCTGTCCCCTGTCTTTTAGTGCCGGCATAACCTGAAGGTTATGCCGGTTCTGAACTTCGTTTTCCCTTAATCGTGGAGATTATATGAGCTACTCTTTTACCGAAAAAAAACGTATCCGTAAAAGTTTTGCAAAGCGAGTCGGTGCTTTGCCGGTTCCTTTCCTGTTGTCCACTCAATTGGAATCTTTTGCCGCATTTTTGCAGGCTTATACCCCGCCGGAACAGCGCAAGAATGATGGTTTGCAGGCTGCCTTTAACGGCATCTTTCCGATTCATAGTCATTCCAAGAATGCGCGTCTCGANNCGCGGTCTGACTTATGCTTCCCCGTTGCGCGCCCGCGTGCGCTTGACCATCATGGACAAGGAAGCGTCCAAGCCCACGGTCAAAGAAGTGAAAGAGCAGGAAGTGTACATGGGGGAAATCCCGCTCATGACCCACACGGGTTCGTTTGTGATTAACGGCACCGAGCGCGTCATCGTGTCGCAATTGCACCGTTCGCCAGGCGTGTTCTTCGAGCATGATCGCGGCAAGACTCATTCCTCCGGCAAGCTGTTGTTCTCCGCGCGCATCATCCCGTATCGCGGCTCCTGGCTGGACTTCGAATTCGATGCGAAGGACTACGTGTACTTCCGCATCGACCGCCGTCGCAAGATGCCGGTCACCATCCTATTGCGCTCGCTGGGTTATAGCAACGAAGACATGCTCAAGATGTTCTTCGAGTTTGATGCGTTCCATCTGGGCAAGAAGGGCATACAGTTTGAGGTGGTGCCGGAGCGTCTGCGCGGAGATGTGGCACGTTTTGATATTTTGGGCAAATCCGGCAAGGTCATCGTGGCCAAGGATAAGCGCATCACCGTGCGCCATATCCGCGAAATGCACGAGGCCGGTATCGACAAGCTGGATGTGACCGAAGAATTCCTGATCGGCCGCGTGATTGCCAGCAACATCGTGGACAAGGATAGCGGCGAAATCATCGCCAACGCCAATGATGAGATCACCGAAGCGTTGCTGCATAATCTGCAAGCCGCCGGCATCAAGAAAATTAATACTTT
>PLBS01000044.1 GCA_003134595.1 Gallionella sp.
CCGTTGCGCATGTTGAGCAGGGTACGGTTGCGTTCGCGCTGGTTCATGTCGCCATGCAATGCCGCGACCGAAAGGCCTTGTGCAGACAGTTTATCGGCCAGTGCATCAGCATCGCGCTTGGTGGCGGTGAACACCAGTGCCTGATTCATGTCCACGTCGGTCAGCAGATGGCTGAGCATCTTGTTCTTGTGCGCCACGTCATCGGCAAACATCATGCGTTGCTCGATGTTTTCGTGTTTGTCCTTGGCGGCCGAAACGGAAATTTTCTTCGGTTCCTTGAGCAGGCGCGAGGCCAGGTTGCCGACCACGCCATCGAGCGTCGCAGAGAACAACAGGGTCTGACGTGTCTTGGGCGTGGCCTGGGCGATGCGTTCCACATCGTCGACAAAACCCATGTCCAGCATGCGATCCGCTTCATCGAGGATCAGTATTTCCAGGCGCGAAAAATCGATCCGACCGCGTTCCAGATGGTCGATCAAACGACCCGGCGTGGCGACCAGGATATCCACATGGCTGGACAACAAACGGTTCTGCACCGGGTAAGGCATACCGCCCAGGATGCTGATGATCTTGAAGCGCATGTTCTTGCCGTACTTGGTCGCGGCATCACATACTTGCTGTGCCAGTTCGCGGGTCGGGGTCAATACCAGCACGCGCGGGCCTTTGCCCGGCATTGCGGAAGGTGTTGCCAAACGGTTCAGCGCGGGCAGAATGAATGCGGCGGTCTTGCCGCTCCCAGTTTGCGATGAAGCCATCAGGTCGTGACCGGCCATGATTTCGGGAATAGCTTGCGCCTGGATTGGCGTAGGCTCGGTGTAGCCGGTTTCGGCAATCGCCTTGAGAATGGCGGCGTTTAAATTTAAATTTTCAAATGACATCTTGCTTCCTTTTTTATTATCAAAGGGAATCCACATCGGCATTCGGACGCAAGGCAACACCCAGTTAAAACAATAACTGAATGCCGAATCGAATCCAGCATGACGAACTTATAAAGTTCCCTAGTGTGAGCGCAGGTAGTAAAACAGCCCGTTGAACGGGGAGGAGGTTAACCGGCGCATAAAACATCGTTGCTAACCGGAAAACCCGTAGAGAATCCTGTGGGGCTTTTTAGACAGGCGCGATTTGCATACGCGCGAGAGATAGGTCAGAAAACGATGAACCAATGCCGCTTTGGTAACGGCAAGGCGCGCATTATACGGATGGAAAATATAAAAGCTAGTGAAAGTTTAAGTTAGCTAGTTTGTGCAATGCCTCCGCACAACGTCACGAGCGCAGGTGCGGGCATGACACGGCGTTGCGAAGTATCCGGGGCGGGAATGCCCGCTGGCACCAGCTCCCGCAATCTGGCCTACGGCTAACGTGTCGCAAGTGCCACGAGGAGAAGAGCGGCGAAGTGGGTTAGGCAGGGATGGGCGGCTTGCCGTTGCCGCCCAACTCGCAAAAGCCGGAGTGTATTTTATATACATGAGGATTTTGAGCCGCTTTTCGACGAAGTATCACCAAGCGCAGTAGTTGTGAGGTGGCATTGTGATAGAATGCGCGCCCTTTTCAATAGCAAGGCTGTTTCCATGTCCCGCCAACTCCGTAATATCGCCATCATCGCCCACGTTGACCACGGCAAGACCACTCTGGTGGACAAGCTGCTTAGTCAGGCCGGATCTTTTGCTTCCTATAAACATATCGCCGAACGCGTGATGGATAGCAACGATCTGGAGAGAGAGCGCGGCATCACCATTCTGGCGAAGAACTGCGCGGTGGACTACGAAGGCGTGCATATCAACATCGTGGACACACCGGGTCACGCCGACTTCGGCGGCGAAGTGGAGCGCGTGCTGGGCATGGTGGACGGCGTGTTGCTGCTGGTAGACGCGGTCGAAGGCCCGATGCCGCAAACGCGTTTCGTCACCAAGAAGGCACTTGCCCTCGGCCTGCGTCCCATCGTGGTGCTCAACAAGGTGGATCGCGACGGTGCACGCCCGGACTGGGTGATCAACAAGACTTTTGATCTGTTCGACAAGCTCGGCGCGACCGAAGAGCAGCTTGATTTCCCGGTGGTGTATGCCTCGGCGCTGAACGGCTACGCCACGCTGGATCTGGCCAAGCCCAGCACCGACATGCGCCCGCTGTTCGACGCAGTGCTCAAGCACGTTCCGGCGCCGGATACCGATGTGGACGCGCCGCTGCAATTGCAGATTTCCGCGCTGGATTATTCCAGCTTTGTCGGCCGCATCGGGATTGGTCGCGTACGCCGTGGCCGCGTCAAGCCTGGTCAGGAAGTGATGGTGATGAGTGGAGATAAGACGCCGAAAAAAGCACGCATCAACCAGGTGCTCGGCTTTCGCGGAATCGAGCGCGTGCCGCTGGAAGAAGCGCTTGCAGGCGACATCGTGTTGGTCAACGGCATAGATGAAATCGGCATCGGTGTAACGCTGGCCGACGTGAATAAGCCGGAAGCCTTGCCGATGCCCAAGGTCGACGAGCCGACCCTGACCATGAACTTGATGGTGAATACCTCGCCATTGTGCGGCCAGGAAGGCAAGCTCATTACCAGTCGCCAGATTCGTGATCGCCTGACTAAGGAGTTGTTGGTGAATGTGGCGTTGCGTGTCGAAGAAACAGACAACACCGACGTGTTCCTGCTGGCCGGACGCGGCGAATTGCATCTGACCATTCTGCTGGAAAACATGCGCCGCGAAGGCTTTGAAATGGGCGTGGGTAAACCTCGCGTGGTGTATCGTGAAATCAACGGCGAAAAGTGCGAGCCTTTCGAGGTGCTGACTGTGGACGTTGAAGATACCAATCAGGGCGCGGTGATGGAAGAACTGGGTCGCCGCCGCGGCGACTTGCAGGATATGCAACCGGACGGACATGGCCGCGTGCGTCTGGAGTACCGCATTCCGGCGCGCGGCCTGATCGGCTTTCAATCCGAGTTCATGACCATGACACGCGGCACCGGTATCATGGCGCACGTGTTCGACGATTACGCGCCGGTCAAGGCCGAGATGCCCGGCCGCCGCAACGGCGTGCTGATTTCGGCGGAGCAGGGCGAGGCCGTGGCTTACGCTTTGTGGAAACTGGAAGATCGCGGCCGTATGATCGTTGTTCCCGGCGATAAGTTGTACGAAGGCATGATTATCGGCATCCACAGTCGCGACAATGATCTGATCGTCAATCCGATCAAGGGCAAGCAACTGACTAACGTGCGCGCCTCAGGCACGGATGAAGCGGTGCGTTTGACGCCGCCGGTGCGCCTGACGCTGGAATCAGCGGTGGAGTTTATTGACGATGATGAATTGGTTGAAATCACGCCACTGTCGATCCGTGTCCGTAAACGTTTCCTGACTGAAATTGAACGCAAACGCCAGGGACGCGGCCTGTAATTAAAGCGCGTTGTTCTCCGCCCTTCGGCTGGCTCAGGATCAACTGGCCTGCGATCAAGCGGGAATGACGGAACCGGATGAAACGCCGTGCAGTGCTATACTGCACGGCGTTTTTTATGGTCCACGTCATGTTAGAAATCATCGCTATAATTTTATTGCTGTTCATCCTGGCCGCCGTGATATTACTGGCGGTGCGGGTGTTCTCGCTTGGGCGAACCCAAACCGGGCTGCCGGATATATTGGCGCGCGCACTGGAAGAAAAGCATCGCCTGATGTTGAGCGATTTGCATAATGGTTTGAACAAGCAGGGCGATCGCATGGTGCAAGCCACGCTGGACAGCTCAGAGCGTCTGCGCGAGATCGTGGCGCAGGAACTCAAACTCACGCGTGAGGCGATGCAAGGCTTGCAACTTGCGCAACACGCAGGTCTTGCCACTACCCGGGAAGAAATATTGAAGCAACTTTCCGTGCAGGGACGCGCCGATCAGGAGTTGATCCAGTCCACCATGAAGCGCAGTACCGAAATGCTGACGCAGACCATTGAAGGTCTGACCAAGAGCACCGATGCGAGACTGGAGCAAATTTCCGGCAAGGTCGCCGAGCGTCTCGATGAAGGTTTCAAGAAAACCAACGAGACCTTTACCAATGTGATGACGCGGCTCGCCACCATAGACGAGGCGCAGAAGAAGATCGACGGCCTCACCACCAATGTAGTCAGTCTGCAACAACTGCTGGGCGACAAACGTTCGCGCGGAGCGTTCGGCGAAGTGCAGCTGGAAGGGCTGGTACGCAACATCCTGCCGCCCGATGCCTATTCATTCCAGGAAAAACTTTCCAACGGCAACCGGGTGGATTGTTTGTTGATCCTGCCACCGCCGACCGGCAAAGTGCCGGTTGATGCCAAGTTTCCGCTGGAAAATTATCACCGCATGCTGAATCAGGATCTGGCCGAATCGGACAAGCTCGCAGCGCGCAAACAATTCAAGCTGGACATCAAGAAGCACATCGAAGACATCAGCCAGAAATATCTGATTCGCAACGAGACCTCGGATGGTGCGGTGATGTTCGTCCCCGCCGAAGCGGTGTTTGCCGAGATCCACGCTTACCATTCCGACTTGGTCGAATACGCTATGCACAAGCATGTCTGGATCGTCTCCCCGACCACGCTGATGGCAGTATTGAACACCGCACGCGCGGTGATGAAAGACGTGCAAATGCGCGAACAAGTGCATATCATTCAAAGCGAGCTGGGCAAGCTGAGTGTGGATTTCAAACGCTTTGACGAGCGCATGAAACGGCTCGCTGACAACATTCGCAAAGCCAATGAAGAAGCCGGACAGGTGGAGATTTCCAGCCGCAAGATCAGCGACCATTTCGCCAAGATCGAAGCAGTAGAGATGCAGGAAGACTCAAGCCAGGACAAATTGCAATAATATAGCTCCTTGCAACAGTACGTATTCGCGTGAAATGTTCGGGTAAAATTTACCCGTAATTGACCCGTGATATCGTGGGTATCTTTTCCGATTTTGTTTGGCCGCCACAAAGGGAAGCTATGCATAAAGGTTTTTTACGTATCGTTATTGTATTGATAGCCGCGCTGCTGAATATGGTTGCAGCGCAAGCTAGTGACTACAAAGGTGGATACCTTGGCGGGAAGTTTGGCATAAACAAATCCAGCGCAACCGGCACAACCAATGCATCCAGCGCAAGTACCTTTGCATATGGCGTGCAGGGTGGGTATATCGAGGGTGGATATAATTGGGACGTGAGAACTGCTACGATCGGCGTAGGTACTTATGCTGACTTTAACAGTTATGAAAAACATACTAATGGAGTTTCATATGGCAGCCGGGCTTATGGTTTGGATGCCAAATTGGGTATGCCTCTCGATGATTGGCTTCCATACGCCAAAATTGGTTATGGTTACAGTACAGGTACCAGAGACCTTAGTGCCGTAGCAAAAAACAGCCCCAATGCTGCTCTCGGGCTTGAATATAAACTTGTGTCCCGCTTGGGTGCGATTATTGAGTACAAGATTGATGGTTTTTCGAACAAGGTCGGTTCGATTTTGATCAGGAATAGGACTTTTTCCTTTGGCCTGAGCTACTACTTTGACAGGCCGGAAGTAGAGAAGGTGGTGGTCGCCGTTCCCGAACTTGAACCTGAGCCCGAACCCGAACCTGGCCTTGCTGAAGAGCCCCCCCCTGATATAGGGTCCAGTTCTACCATTGCCTCTACAACGTCCCCTGATCCTGAGTCTTGGAAAGTTTTGCTGGGAGGCAGAGCTGTCCGTATTGAAGGCGCCAACTTTGTCTCTGAAACTACCAAATTGATGTCAGTGGTCAGCAAGGATCTGGATGAAACAGCCGAATTCGCGGCCAAACATCCTGATGCAAAACTGGAGGTGATCGGATATTCAGATGACTCTGCCAAGAAGAACCGGGAAATGTCTTTGGGGCGTGCAGAAGAGGTCAAAAAATATTTGGTCAAGAAGGGTGTCGCAGCCAAGCGCATCTCGGTTAAAGACAAAGGCCTTGCTGACCCGATTGGCGATAACAAAACCGAAGAAGGCCGTGCAAAAAATCGTCGCGTAGAGATTCTCTCGGTGATTAAGGAAGAAAAGAAAGTGCGTGTAGAGGGAGCTGCACCTGCACCTGCATCTGCTCCAACATCAGTTCCTGAGTCTTGGAAAGTTTTGCTGGAAGACAAACCTGTCCGTATTGAAGGTACCAGCTTTGTCTCAGGGTCTGTCAGGCTGAAGTCAAAAGCTAGCAAGGAACTGGACGAAGTAGTGGGATTTGCGGGTAAATACCCCGATGCGAAGCTGGAATTGATCGGGTATGCGGATAACAGCGGCTCTGCAAAGAAGAACCAAAAGCTGTCTTTACTGCGTGCCGAATCGATCAAAAAATACCTGGTTAAGAAAGGCGTGGCAGCCAACCGGATCACTACCAAGAGCGAGGGTTCTGCCAATCCTGTTGGCGATAACAAAACCAAAGAAGGCCGCGCTAAAAATCGTCGCGTAGAGATCCACTTGGTGATTAATAGGGAAGAAAAGAAAGTGCGTGTAGAGGGGCCTGCACCTGCCCCTGCACCTATACCTGCACCTGCACCTGCACCTGCACCTGCACCTGCACCTGCACCTGTACCTGTACCTGTACCTGTACCTGTACCTGCACCTGCACCTGCACCTGTACCTGCACCTGTACCTGTACCTGCACCTATTCTTGACCCTGATTCTGATCTTGATCCTAATTTGCTACCCCCTTAAGACTAAGGAGGCGTGCTAAAAATCGTCGCGTAGAAATTCGCTCGGTGATCAAGAAAGAAAGAATATGCGCGGAACTATGTAGCGTTCTCTCGCATCATGCAAAAGCGGACTGGAAACAGCCCGCTTTTTTGCTGATAACAAGCATGCATCACGATGGTAAGATGCACTTCTTTGGTATTTTCCAAGCACAACGATGAAACTGGCAATCGCGCAAATCAACTGTTTATTAGGCGATCTGGCGGGGAATGTTGCAAAGATTTTGCAATATGCCGAACAGGCCAGACGACAGGGTGCGCAATTATTGCTGACACCCGAGCTCAGCCTGTGCGGTTATCCGCCGGAAGACTTGCTGCTGCGTGATGGCTTTTACCAGGCGTGCGCGCAGGCACTGGATGACCTCGCCGGAAAGATTTCGGGCATCGCCGTGGTGGTGGGACATCCGCATGAACGGGACGGAAAACGCTACAACGCTGCTTCGCTGCTTCGGGATGGTGTGATTGCCGCGACTTATCTCAAGCAGGAACTGCCGAATTATTCGGTGTTCGATGAGGAGCGTTATTTCGATCACGGCAGCGAATCTTGTGTGTTTGAAATTGAAGGTATCCGTTTTGCTTTGAATATTTGTGCCGATGTTTGGGAGCGTGAGACCGCGCATCGCGCACGTGATGCCGGTGCGCAAGTGCTTCTGGTGCTGAATGCATCGCCTTATGCCATTGATAAGCAGCAGTCGCGCTACCGCGTCATTCGCGAGCGGATTGCGGAGACTGGCATGGCGGTGGTCTATGCCAACATGGTCGGCGGTCAGGATGAGCTGATCTTTGATGGCGGTTCGTTCGCGATGGATCGTAAAGGCGTGTTGACCGCACAGTGTGCATTTTTTGAAGATGCCTTGTTGATGCTGGAACTTCAGCATGAGTTGCGACCGGTAGGGGAGAAGGTCGCGGCATTGAGCGAAGAGGCCGGCGTCTATCGCGCCTTGTGTCTCGGCGTGCGGGACTACATCACCAAAAACCGCTTTCCGGGCGTGTTGTTGGGATTGTCAGGCGGGATTGATTCCGCATTGACCTTGGCAATAGCAGTCGACGCGCTGGGTGCAGACAAGGTTCATGCAGTGATGATGCCATCGCCCTATACCGCGCAAATCAGCCTGGACGATGCACGCGAGATGGTGAAAATCCTCGGCGCGCGCTATGACGAATTTCCCATCGAGGCGATGTTCCACAGCTATTTGACCGCCTTGGATACCACTTTCGCCGGACGTGCCGTGGATGCCACCGAAGAAAACTTGCAGGCGCGCATACGCGGCACCTTCCTGATGGCCTTGTCCAACAAGTTCGGCTCGCTGGTGTTGACTACCGGCAACAAGTCCGAAATGACCGTGGGCTACGCTACGCTGTACGGTGATATGGCAGGCGGCTTTGCGGTGTTGAAGGATGTCAGCAAAACCTTGGTGTATCGTCTGGCGCGTTATCGCAACACGCTGGGGCAGGTGATTCCCGAGCGCATCATCACGCGCCCGCCGAGTGCCGAGTTGCGCGCCGACCAAACTGATCAGGACAGCTTGCCGCCCTACGATGTGCTCGATGCCATCATGGCGTGCTACGTCGAACAAAATCTCGCGATTCCGGAAATCATCGCGCGCGGCTATGCGGAAGCAGATGTGCGCCGGGTGGTGCATCTGATTCGCATCAGCGAATACAAGCGTCGCCAATCTGCGGTGGGCATACGCATCACGGAACGCAGCTACGGTAAAGACTGGCGTTATCCAATTACGGTGCGCTATCAGGACGACTTCTAAATCTAATTCCATTTAACGGCAAGTTTTGCTACAATGCGCCGCGTTTTGAGATGGGCTTCGAGCCCGTTTTTCATTTGTGGGGCGCAATTTTATGGATGTGGTGAAGCTGGTCGAGACGACGGTAAGTGGCTTGGGCTATGAGTTAGTGGATGTTGAACGCTCGGGGCGCGGGCTGTTGCGTGTGTTCATCGACAAGCCGGAAGGCATCTCGGTGGATGACTGCCAAGCGGTGAGTAATCAATTAACGCGCCTGTTTCTGGTTGAGAACGTTGATTATGACCGCCTCGAAGTTTCGTCGCCGGGCTTGGACAGGCCGCTCAAGAAGGAAGCAGACTTTGTGCGCTTTGCCGGTGAAAAGGCGCAACTCAAGCTGCGCATGCCGCTGGCGGGACGCAAGAATTTCGTCGGCGTGATAGGCGGGGTGACTGATGGAATATTGCAATTGGATGTGGACGGCAATCAGGTAGCGATTGAGCTGTCGAATTTGGATAAGGCGCGTTTAGTGCCGACTTTTTAGTTTTTTGTGTTTAGCGGGTAATTTGCCGGAGATATGGTATGAGTCGTGAAATTTTGTTGTTGGTGGATGCGCTGTCCCGTGAAAAGAACGTGGACAAGGAGGTTGTGTTCGAGGCGCTGGAATCCGCCTTGGCCTCCGCGACTAAAAAACGTTTTGCAGACGAAGCTGACGTGCGTGTAGAGATAGATCGCAATACCGGCGAATATGAATCTTTCCGCCGCTGGGAAGTGATGGACGACGAAACCTTCGAGACCCCTGACCTGCATATCAAGTTGGAAGAAGCGCAAAAGCGCAATGCCGATATTCAAGTCGGAGAGTTTATCGAAGAGCCGCTGGAATCCATAGATTTCGGGCGTATCGGGGCACAAGCCGCGAAGCAGGTTATTTTCCAGAAGATTCGAGACGCCGAGCGTGAGCAGATATTGTCCGACTTCATGGATCGCAAAGAGCATCTGGTGTCCGGAACGGTCAAACGGCTTGAGCGCGGCAACGCGATCATCGAATTCGGCAAGATCGAAGCCTTGTTGCCGCGCGAACAAATGATCGCCAAGGAAAACTTGCGTATCGGTGATCGCGTCAAGGCGCATTTGTTGCGCGTGGATCGCAGTGCGCGCGGACCTCAAGTGATTTTGTCGCGAACTTCATCTGAATTACTGGTCAAGTTGTTTGAGCTGGAAGTGCCGGAGATCGAGGAAAAACTGCTGGAAATCGTCAGTGCCGCACGCGATCCCGGTTCACGCGCCAAGATTGCGGTGCAATCGCATGATCCGCGTATCGATCCCATCGGTACTTGCGTGGGGATGCGCGGTTCGCGCGTACAGGGCGTGACCAACGAACTGGCCGGTGAGCGTGTGGATATTATTCTTTGGGCGGAAGATCCGGCTACTTATGTCATCAACGCGCTGGCTCCCGCCGAGGTGAGCAGCATCGTCGTGGATGAAGATCGGCACAGTATGGATGTGGTGGTTGAGGAAGAAAATCTGGCACAGGCGATCGGACGCGGCGGTCAGAACGTGCGCCTGGCCAGTGAATTGACCGGATGGGAACTCAACATCATGACGGTAGAGCAGTCCAGCGAAAAACATAACGAAGAGTTTTCCAATACTCGCGCAGTGTTCATGGAAAAGCTTGATGTGGACGAAGAAGTCGCTGACATTCTGGTGCAGGAAGGTTTCAATACCCTGGAAGAGGTGGCGTATGTGCCGCTGGAAGAAATGCTGGAGATTGAATCGTTCGACGAGGCGACCGTGAATGAGTTGCGCAGCCGCGCACGCAATGCACTGTTGACTGCGGCGATTGCCAGCGAAGAAAAAGTGGAGCACGGTATCGAGGACTTGCTCAAGCTGGAAGGTATGGATGAGCAAACTGCGCGCACTTTGGCGGCTAAGGGTGTGGCGACGCAGGAACAATTGGCAGACTTGGATGTGGATGAGTTGGTGGAGCTTTCCGGCATGGATAGCGAACGTGCCAACACATTGATTATGACGGCACGCGCACCTTGGTTTGCTTAACGGGGTGTTTAAAGGATAGTAATGGGAAAATTGAACGTAACGCAGTTTGCGACTGAACTGGGATTGCCGGTTGCCTTGCTGCTTGAGCAGTTGAAGGCGGCAGGGATCGCCAAGGAGCAGGAATCCGACCCGATGTCGGAAAAAGACAAGGCGAAATTGCTGGATCATTTACGTCAAGCGCATGGCGGTGAGAAACCCGCCAAGAAAATTACGCTGATCCGCCGCGAAACCACCGAAATCAAAAAGGCTGATAGCTCCGGTCGCGCGCGCACCATTCAAGTGGAAGTGCGCAAACGCCGCGTAGTGGCTCCGACAGCTGCCGCTGAAGCGGCAGTACCCGCTGCACCTGCGGCTGCGCCCAAGAAGGGCAAAGCTGCCAAGGTTGTGAATGAGCAGGAACTGGCTACGCGTGAGGAGGAAGCGCGTTTGCAAGCAGAATTGGCAACGCGTCAGGCAGCCGAAGTGCAAGCCAAGCAAGAGCGCGGCAAACGCAAGACCACCAAGAAGGCGGTTGAGCCTGAACCGCAGCCCGCCGCAGCGGTGGCAATAATGGTTGAAGAGGTCGCACCGGTTGCGGCTGCCCCGGTTGTTAATCTGGCTGAAGGTACCCTGCACAAGCCGGCACCCAAGCCCGGTGACAAGATAGTCAAACCGGGCAAAAAGCCAAAACCCGAAGCCAAGAGTAGTCCGTGGGACGAAAAGGGGCACAAGAAGCGTACCCCGGTCAAAGCCGGCGAGAAAACCGGTGTCTGGACCAGCCCGGTGCGCGCACCGCGTCATGACAAACACAGCAAGCAGCATGCCGCCGAACCGGAACACGCATTCTCTTTGCCAACCGAACCTATCGTGCATGAAGTAGCTGTTCCGGAAACCATCACTGTCGCTGAATTGGCGCAGAAGATGTCGATCAAAGCTTCGGAAATCATCAAGGTGTTGATGAAAATGGGTTCGATGGTGACCATCAATCAAGTGCTCGATCAGGAAACCGCGATGATCGTGGTGGAAGAGATGGGGCACATCGCCAAGGCCGCCAAGCTGGACGATCCGGATGCTTATTTGATCGATACCGAAACGCATCATGATGCGACACTGGAACCGCGCGCACCGGTCGTCACCGTGATGGGTCACGTGGATCACGGCAAGACTTCGTTGCTGGATTACATACGCCGCACCCGTGTCGCCTCAGGCGAAGCGGGCGGAATCACCCAGCACATCGGCGCGTACCATGTCGATACCCCGCGCGGCATGATCACGTTCCTCGATACTCCGGGTCACGAGGCATTTACCGCGATGCGTGCACGCGGTGCCAAAGCGACCGACATCGTTATTCTGGTGGTGGCCGCCGATGACGGCGTGATGCCGCAAACCAAGGAAGCCATCGCACATGCCAGGGCCGCCAACGTGCCGCTGGTGGTGGCAGTGACCAAGGTCGACAAGCCCGAAGCCAACGTCGAGCGCGTCAAACAGGAACTGGTCGCCGAAGGGGTGACGCCGGAAGATTGGGGTGGCGATGCGATGTTTGTCGAAGTTTCCTCCAAGTCCGGGCAGGGCATAGACCAATTGCTCGAAGGAATTCTGTTGCAAGCCGAAGTGCTGGAGTTGAAGGCTCCGCGCACCACTCACGCCAAGGGGTTGGTGATCGAAGCGCGTCTGGACAAGGGCAAAGGGCCGGTCGCTACGGTGCTGATACAGTCCGGTACGATGAAGCGCGGCGATGCAGTACTGGTCGGATCGGTGTTCGGCCGGGTGCGCGCGATGCTGGACGAGAACGGCAAGACCGTCAACGAAGCGGGCCCATCCATCCCGGTGGAGATACAGGGCTTGTCCGAAGTGCCCGCTGCCGGTGAAGAGTTGATGGTCTTGGCAGATGAAAAACGCGCCCGCGAGATCGCGCAGTTCCGTCAGGGCAAGTATCGCGGCGTGAAGCTCGCCAAACAGCAGGCCGCCAAGCTGGAAAATATGTTCGAACAGATGGCCGAAGGCGAAGTGGGAATCTTGTCTTTGATCGTGAAATCCGACGTGCAAGGTTCTGCCGAGGCAATTGCGCAATCGCTGCAAAAACTTTCCACCAACGAAGTCAAAGTCAATCTGATCCACGGCGGGGTAGGTGCGATCTCCGAGTCGGATGTCAATCTGGCACTGGCCTCCAAGGCGATCATTATCGGCTTCAACACGCGTGCCGATGCGGCTGCACGCAAGTTGGCCGAATCTTCCGGCGTGGACATACGCTACTACAACATCATCTACGCGATGGTGGACGAGATCAAGGCGGCGCTGTCCGGCATGTTGGCTCCCGAGAAGAGGGAGAGCATCATGGGTATGGTTGAAGTACGCCAGGTGTTCACCGTTTCCAAGGTGGGCACGATCGCCGGTTGTATGGTGCTGGAAGGTGTGGTCAAACGCGGAGCAATGGTACGTGTGCTGCGCGACAACGTGGTGATCCACGACGGTGAACTGGATTCGCTGAAACGCTTCAAGGATGACGTGAAAGAAGTTAAAGCCAATTTCGAGTGCGGCCTGTCGGTGAAGAATTTCAACGATCTGGTCGTCGGCGACAAGCTCGAAGCCTACGAGATCGTTGAGGTTGCGCGCGCGCTTTAATTTGTTTTGGCGCATCTGGCACAGTAGGGTGGATAAGCGCAGCGCATCCACCGCGCGTTGGTGGATGCGCTGCGCTTATCCACCCTACAACCATCAGTAATATTTCTGACTACTGAGCAAATAGCCATGGCCAACTTTGCAAGAACTGACCGTATAGCCCAGCAAATGCAGCGCGAAATTGCCGAGCTGGTGCGGCTTCGAATCAATGACCCGCGTGTGCGTCTGGTGACCATCACCGGCGTGGAAGTAGCGGGCGATTATTCGCATGCCAAGGTTTTTTTCACCCGTCTGGATGGCAAGCACGAAGAAGCCCAGCAAGGCTTGGAGAGCGCCAGCGGTTTTCTGCGCAGCCAGTTGGCGCACAGCATCAAGCTGCGCATCATGCCGCAATTGCATTTCGTCTTCGATTCATCCGTCGAGCGCGGCAGCCACTTGTCGCAACTCATTGACGAAGCGGTTGCCAGCGACAAGCTACATCCCGACAATTCAACCCCTCCCAGCCTCCCCTTATCAGGGGAGGAGTAAGTGGCGCGTATTTATCGCCAATTAGACGGCGTGCTGTTGTTCGATAAGCCGCTGGAATTAAGCTCCAACACTGCGCTGCAAAAAGTCCGCAGATTGTTTCAGGCTGAAAAGGCCGGACACACCGGCACGCTCGATCCACTCGCCACCGGCCTGCTGCCGATCTGTTTCGGCGAGGCCACCAAATTTTCGATGGCTCTGCTGGATGCCGATAAAACCTATCGCGCCTTGTTACGTTTGGGACAAACCACCACCACCGGAGATGCCGAAGGCGAGATCACTGCTGAACATCCGGTCGAGGTCGGTCAGGACGATGTTGATGCGGTGCTGGCAAAATTTCGCGGCGAGATACAACAACTCCCGCCCATGCACAGCGCGCTCAAACATCTGGGCAAGCCGCTCTACGAATACATCCGCAAAGGCGAAACCATAGAGCGCGAACTGCGCAGCGTGGTGATCCACGAGCTGATTCTGAATTCTTTTTCCGGCAACGAAATGGATATCACCGTGCGCTGCAGCAAGGGTACTTACATACGCACACTCGCCGAAGACATCGGCGCAGCACTCGGCTGCGGTGCGCATCTGATCGGCCTGCGCCGCACCGCGATTGCCCATTTCAATTTGAACGACGGTTACAACTGGCAGCAACTCGCAGCGATGAGTGACGAGGAACGCGCTGCCTGTGTGCTGCCGCTGGAAAGCCTGATACCCGACATGCCCAGACTGCAATTGGATGCCGGGCAAATCAAACGCCTTGCACAAGGGCAACGGCTGGGACTGGATACCGGCTTGCCGGATGGCAAGATCAGCCTGCATGGCCCGCAGGGATTTATCGGGGTAGGGCTGCTGCAAGGCCGCCGCCTCGCCCCTGACAGACTGTTGACCAATGTGGCGAAACAGGCTGCAACCAGTTCGCCATAGGGGCGTTCCCGAGAATCGTCTGACACAGCGCGCGTCAGGGCATGATCCGGTGATGGTTTTCGCGAAGCAACAAATCCACTTGCATGGCGTCAAACGTCTTTGATATGGTGCTTGACACCATATCAAGGCCATGCCCATAATCCACTCATGACGAAAAACGCCGAATTGCTGCATCGGGAAAAACGTTCTTATGCCGGAGGCATTGTCGAAATTGTCGTCTGGCGAGTGCCTGAGCCTGTTACACCATCCGGGCACCCATACAAATACCGGCTGGTATTTGTACGCGGTGGCAAGCGTGTGGTTGGCTATGACAACGAGCGCGGCAAGGGCGATCACAGACATTTAGGCAAAACGGAAATGCTTTACCGGTTTGTAGATGAAGCACAACTGCTGGACGATTTCTGGCAAGACGTGAAGGAGGCAACAAAATGAAAACCAATAAAGTACTGCACCTGACCGTTGGTGAACCGATGGAAGCCAGCCTTGCACGTGCCACGGCTGCCATGAAAGCGGCCAAACAAGGCAAGCAGATCAAACCATATTTCGGAGCCGGCTTCGATGATGTCGGCGAAATGTTTGCTGTCTTCACCCCCAAGCGCTGGGAATTGATCGGCGCATTGCGGGAAAGTGGCGCGACTACCATTGCTGAACTTGCCCGCCAACTCAAGCGCGACTACAAAAATGTATACAACGATTGCGAACGCTTGATCGAATGGATGGCGATTGAGAAAGACGAGAACGGTTTGATTTTCGCGCCCTATTCCGAGATCGTGGTGGATATGAAATTGCCGGATAAGCGAGCGGCATAATGAGCCGAGTGGGTGGGTTGTGAAGCACGCATTAAATTAGCCAGTTTGAACAGGAGATGCCAAATGCAAAAACATAAAGCGACGCTGACTCCTCTGAAGCTGCTCCCTCTGAAGCTGTTCTGAAGCTGAAAAAGGGTTGCTGTAACCCCGTCGCCATGTCTATTCCCATGGTTTCCCGCTTGGTGTGGCCGGTGGTGGTGTTGCTGGTTTCAGCGTGCAGCCAGGATAGGCTGCTCACCAAACAGGATTATCAGGAAAGCCAGCGCTACTTTACGCAAGGCAATGCCGAAGAAGCCCTCTTTGATTTCCCGCGCAGGACTGAAAATGGGGATTTCATCACCACCATGGAGCAGGGCTATCTCAACCTGATCCAGGGCAAGCCCGAGATCAAGCTCATGCAGCGACAAGCGGATATGTTGCAGAATCGGGTGCGCTACCATGTCTCGCGCGAGGCCAAGACTTTTTTCTACCTGCAGACACCCGAAGATTATTACGCCTCGGAACATGAGGTGATCTGGCTGCACTTTCTGCTGAGTTGGGGATATTCGCTACAGGGGAAATATGAGGACGCTTGCGTCGAGGCGCGTGAGGCGGGCAGCTTGTTGACGTTACCCTGGAGCCCGTCAGGCCACTTCGACGATCCGGCCATGCGGCTGTTCCTCGCCGGGTTGTGGGCCATGTGCGGAGAGTGGCGCGAAGCGCAGGTGGATTTGCGCGCGGCATGGTTTATGGACAAGAGCCTCACTTGGGCCAGGGAATTGACGGAACGCGACTTGCCGCCGGCGCATTTGTTTTTGGTGCTGGGCGGGCCGGGACCGGAGCCGGTGTGGGACCCGGAGCTGACGGTCTATCCATTGCGCACCACGCGCCAGGTTAGTTTCAAACTCCGGGGGCAGAAGAGCCGCATCTCCCTCACCGACCGGAATGGCGTTGTAATCGTGCCGCAGCTTTCCCCCGATGCCGGTAAATGGTATGAGCGCCACTTGGCGCGCGAGAGCGAACTGCACGAGTTGATCCTGGATTCCACTTACGGCGGAAAGGCGGCGGCCAGCAGTACCCTTGCAGGAAGCAAGATTGCCGCCACAACCAGCATAGGACTGGCAGTGGGCTTGGGCGGCACGGCACTGGGCGCAGCCATCATTTATTACGTTAATACAGGGAATGCGCTCTACTATGGGTTGGCAATTGCGGGGGCCAGCATCCAGAAAGGAATTAACATTTCACAAGAGGGTTACAACGAAAGCACCGGCGAACTGAAACAAGACCTCGACCCCAGTATTTCTTACCGCTTTGTCCGTTACCTTCCCGAATACCTGTGGATGGGCTGGAGCGACCAACCCATCGCATACCCCGTGGAGCTGCGCACCCCGTCTTCACGGATCAAAATACAGCAGCCCACCGTCACCGGGCGTACGTCCGTCACCGTGGTGCATGTGCCGGATGCGGCAGGGATGCTCTTTTATGGTAACTGACCGCAGCTACCGCCGCACAGGCGGCCTGTGGATAGGGCTGCTGCAAGGTCGTCGTTGCCCCTGACAGGCGGTTGTCCGGTGTGGCAAAACACGCCGCCAAGATTAATTTGGAAAGCCTCTAAAAAATTTGTCATGCCGAAGGCAGGTCAGAATAAATCGGCTTTTTGTGAGATTAACTTGCTTCATTTATTCAACGCCCTCTCAAGCAAGTTCAACTGCGCTGGCAAGCAAATCGTCTTCAGGTCGTATTTCCCGACTATCGTGCTGCGCGCGTTCCGCCTGATATCGGCATAGCCGTTGCGCCCCGCTTCCAGCACCGCAACAACGCGCGCCGCAATGTCGGCCGGGGAGAAAAAATCAACCAGCAATCCATTTTCACCCTCGCGTATCACCTCTTCGACCGGGGCCGTTTTCGACGCGACCAGAAGACACCCTGCCGCCATCGCTTCCAGCATCGACCATGACAGCACGAACGGATAGGTGAGATAGACATGCACTCTGGATACTTGCAGGACAGTCAGGTAGGTCGGGTAAGGCACCTTCCCCAAGAAATGCACTCGCTTGAGGTCGAGCGACGAACCCAATTCCGCCAGCATGCGTTGCCTGTGCGTCTGTCCGTCCGGCAGTTTATGTCCGTAGCTGACCTCGTCTCCCCCGACGATCAATACCTGCGCATTCGGGCGTTGTTCCAGGATGGCAGGCAGGCTGCGCATAAAACTCTGAAATCCTCGGTAGGGTTCCAGGTTACGCGCCACGTAAGTCACCACCTCGTCGTCCAGCGTGAGTTCGATTCCCGCATCCGGCAGGCGCAAGCGACCGTTGGGGGCTGGCACCACGATTTGGGTATCGATGCCTTCATGCACCACATACATCATAGCCTGATACTCAGCCGGATAAAGCGAACGCTGCCATTGGGTCGGGGTCTGGCCGTAGTCTGCGGCATCCAGGCCGATCAGGTTGCCCAGATTCTTGGTGCGTACCCTGGGCGCGGTATCGAAGATTTTATTTTCGTCGGGATCGAACCCCACATCGGCTCCATGGTATCTATAAAAGAATTCGAAATAGCCGATTAGCGGCACCTCAGGAAAAACATCCTTCAGATACCAGATCTCGCCCCAGCCGTTATGGCCCAGCATCACGTCGGGAATAAAACCGGCCTCTTTCAAGTCCAACGCGATGCGGGCCACCGTCTGGGCATTCAGCAGTCCGGCCTCGGTATCGACGAGGTAATGGTGCAGGTTCTTCGTGATCCCGCGGTGCGGTTTGTAGATGATGTTTCTTACTCCAGGCAACGTCGCATTCTGCCGCTGAGTGATGAAGACGACCTCATTGCCGGGTATCGCACCCAGATGGCTGGCAAGGTGCAGATACTGACCGGGGAAGTTCTGGTGGACGAAGAGGATTTTCATTTGATGAAACTGTACATCAATAATATCAAATGGTAATAAATTTGGTTACCTGCCATAGATTCAAGTATAAAACAACCTATCAACTCTGACAGGAGCGCAATTATTTAACTTCGGATTAAATTGGCCCAGGTGTGCGACTCGGGTTGATCCCCTCGGATTGATCAATGGCGAACGGGAATAGCTTGATGTGGTTGAAGCAGATTTTCCCGTGGCGACGTGTAAAAAATCCGGCAATAAATTTAGAGTAGTGCTAGTTATAAAAAAGCTTCAGAGAGAGATTATAAAAAGCTCCAGAGAGAGTACGTGCGTGTCAAAGGGGGATGTACATGTTTTACGATCGCAACAACCGGATAAACCGGTTTTGCCTGTATGAGCTTGCCTGTCAATTACAGGCGGGTTCAATTTTTGGGGCGGTTTGCGCACTCCCTCCCCCTCCGGTCACGCCTGCTTCAGGGCATCTGCTCTTAAAAAAACTCTGCAAAATACTGCTTTGTCATTCCGGCGAAGGCCGGAATCCAGTACTTTCAACAGGCTGGACACCGGCCTTCGCCGGTGTGACGTACTTTTGCAAAGCTTCCGTAAATAAAAATTCATTCGTCCGTTCCTGCGGAGCACCCTTCTAATGCCCCGCAGGCTCTTGAAATTTGTTTCCAAGAGCCTGTCGCGCGAACCGGTAGCGCACGCGCCCACCCATACATTCACCGCTGAAGATGTCGTCTGGGTCATGGGCAGTTTCTGCGCCCTGAACCGCAAGCCTTTTGATGCCGGACTGCTGCTCAAACAATTCCCGCCGCCGTATAGTTCGGATTCCTTCGTCCATGCCGCCCGTGCACTGGGATTCCGCATCAAGCGCCGCGATTGCGATAGCCATGAGCTAACCAAGCTCAACCTGCCGTGCCTGGCCGTATTGAACGAAGATTGTTCAGGAAATGATTCTTCTGTGACCGTTCGCCCTGAGCCTGGTGAAACTACTAGCCATTCGACTAAGCCCGCAAGCGGTCAAGTCGCTGGTTATGTCGAAGGGGAGGGGTTGCCGGTGCATGTGGTTCGACAGGCTCACCACGAACGGCTCAGTGAGCAATCCGGGTTAAACGGGACAAAACAATCAGATGCCAAATCTGTCGAGGGAACAGAGGCAGGCACTACAACCCCGGAACCCGCCCCGCGCAAACATCATCCCGCCATCATTGTTCAGATCAAGGACGACAGCGCGATCCTGTTCGAGGTCGGCACCAATCAACCCAAGGCCATGACTCAAGCGGAATTCACCGCACGCTTCGCCGGCACGGCATTCCAGCTGGCGCTGGAAACGAAAGGCATCAAAGACCCCGACGGCGCGCTGTCCAACAAGGCCGCGTTCGGTTTTCACTGGTTCATCCCGGAGTTGATGAAACACAAGCGCATCTGGCGCGATGTGCTGATCGCTTCCCTCATCATTCAACTGCTCGCCCTGGGCACCCCGCTGTTCACCCAAGTCATCATCGACAAAGTCGTCGTCCACCATACCCAAAGCACGCTGATCGTGATCGGCATCGGCCTGGCCGTGTTCATGATCTTTTCCGCGTTGCTTTCCTGGGTGCGCCAGTACCTGATCCTGCACACCGGCAACCGCGTCGATGCCGTGCTGGGCGCGGCGGTGTTCGACCATCTGTTCAAGTTGCCGCCGCGTTATTTCGAGCACCGTCCTACAGGAGTAATTGCTGCGCGTCTGCACGGTGTCGAGACGATCCGCGAATTCATCGCCAGCGCCGCCGTCACATTGATACTCGACTTCCCGTTCCTGCTGATCTTCCTCGGCATCATGTTCTACTACAGCGTCAGCCTGACCTTTATCGCGCTGGCCATATTGAGCGTCATCGTCATCCTCAGCCTGATCGTCGCACCGCTGTTCCGCAGCCGCCTCAACGAACAATTCCTGCTCGGCGCGCGCAACCAGGCTTTCACCACCGAATATGTTTCCGGTCTCGAAACGGTCAAGAGCCTGCAAATGGAACCGCAGCTCAATGCCCGCTACAGCGACTATCTCGCCGAGTATTTGCGCTCGGGGTTCTCGGTGCGCCAGATCGGCAATACCTACAACGCGCTGTCCAACGGACTGGAACAAATGATGACGCTGAGCATCCTGATCATTGGCGCCTACACCGTGATGAACGACACTTCTTTCACCATCGGCATGCTGGTCGCCTTCCAGATGTTCGCCAGCCGTTTGTCTCAACCCATGCTGCGTCTGGTCGGACTGTGGCAACAATTCCAGCAGGCCAACCTCTCCGTGCAACGCATGGGCGACATCATGAACGCCCCGGCTGAACCGTACTCCATCCTGCCCACCCGCTTGCGCGAAGGCAAAGGGCAGATCGACATCGAAGGATTAAGCTTCCGTTATGCCGACAACCTGCCCTTCCTCTACGAAGGCTTCAACCTCAAAGTCCCCCCCGGCAAAATCATCGCCATCATGGGGCCATCAGGCTCCGGCAAGAGCACCCTCACCAAACTGCTGCAAGGCTTCTACCAGCCCGCAGGCGGCACCATCAAGATCGACGGCAACGACATCCGCTATCTGTCCGCCAACGAACTGCGCCATTACTTCGGCGTCGTGCCACAGGAAACCATCCTGTTCTCCGGCACTCTCTACGACAACCTGCTGATGGCCAACCCCCACGCCACCTTCGACCAGGTGGTACATGCCTGCAAGATGGCGGAGATACACACCTCCATCGAAGCCCTGCCGCAAGGCTACCAGACCGAGATCGGCGAACGCGGTGTGGGACTCTCAGGCGGACAGAAGCAGCGCATCGCGATTGCACGCGCGCTGATCAAGCAACCCAAGATATTGATCTTCGACGAAGCCACCAGCAGCCTGGATGCCGCTACTGCTGAACACTTCGCCGCCACGATCAACCAGCTCAAAGGCAAGGTGACGATGATGTTTATCACCCATGCCATGCCGAAGAATCTGCTGGTGGATGAGATCGTGCGGATAGGTCAGGGGACGTTGAGCGCGGTGAGTGATACGCATGATGAAACCAAAAATGAAGCGGGGGGAGGCGCGCATGTTTAACATGACCAACTCCATCAATGACGGGGCAGTGCGGGCTTTAAGCAACCCCGGTATGCAGTTTAAGCCCGAGCGACTTCATCACTTTGAGCACCGTAGAAAAATCAGGCACACGCTCGCCGGAGAGCGATTTGTACAAACTTTCCCGGCTCAAGCCCGCGCCTTCCGCCACCTTGGTCATGCCCTGCGCGCGGGCAATATCACCCAACGCTTTGGCGATAAAAGCCGCATCGCCGCCGCTCTCCTCGATGCAGGCATCCAGATAAAGCGCCATCTCTTCCGGTGTTCTCAATTGTTCCGCCACATCGTAGGCGAGGGTTTTAGTTTTAGTCTTTGCCATGTTGTTCTCCTAAAGATTTTTAGCCAACAAAATCGCGGTTTTGATATCCGCGCTTTGGCTGGATTTATCGCCGCCCGCCAGCAACACGATCAGCGTCTTGCCGCGCTGGGTGTAATACACCCGGTAGCCCGCACCAAAATCCAGTTTCAACTCACAGACACCGCCGCTCAGCACTCGGTGTTGACCAGCGTTACCCATCGCCAGCCGCGCAATCCGCGCTTGCACACGGGCACGGACAACCAAGTCCCTGAGATTGTTTTCCCAATCGCGGTAGGCTTCCGTCATTTCTATGTGCATGAAGATATTGTATCCGTGTGGCTACACATGTCAAGAGGGATAAATAATTTACGCGAAGCGATAAACGATGTGAGTTTTGCAAAAAGCGATATGGGGACGAAACACCATGCAATTAAAGGGGTCAGCATCGCATTACATTTGGAGCAACCATGCCACGTCGCCCACGCATTAAGTTAGCCGAAGTCCCGTAGCACGTCGTGCAACGCGGCATCAATCGCGA
>PLBS01000180.1 GCA_003134595.1 Gallionella sp.
CTACCACTGAGCCACATGGGCAGGTATACAAACTGGAGCGGGTGAAGGGAATCGAACCCTCGTCGTAAGTTTGGAAAACTTCTGCTCTACCATTGAGCTACACCCGCAGGCTTTCCCACCAACGCAACAGCTAAATAGCGGTTGCCACAACGCCAGCCCAACTAACTACCCACCAACATTAAAGCCAAAACTAAAAACTCATTTGGTGGAGGGGGAAGGATTCGAACCTTCGAAGGCAGAACCGTCAGATTTACAGTCTGATCCCTTTGACCGCTCGGGAACCCCTCCAAACAGAACCTGCGATTATGCCAATCAGCGACTTGGATGTCAAATTGAATTAGCTTGTACGAATTACCTCATGGCAAAAATTTAAGTGATTTAAGTGGTTTTCACCTTGGGAATCGCTGATTTACCAGCCCCGTCCAGCCTGACGATTCTGCATCGGCAAATATCTTGGCGAACAATCACCGCCATCCCGAGGTGCTCCACCGGCAAGAGCATTAATTGCGCGGCGGTTTTATTTGGGATTTTATTTGGTCAGGGAAATGAATAGCTGCGGCAACCGTTCCGGCAGCGATTCGACTCGGTCAATGATGGTGTACTGCTTGCCAAAAATATCCGCCACGTATTCATCCGCCTTGGGGTCGAGATTAATGCAATAGGTGTAAATGCCCTGCTGATCCAGTTCTTTCACCGCCTGACGCGCATCCTCTATCAAGATGCGCCCATCCTTGCTATCTATGTCAGCCGGCTCTCCATCGGTAAGTATCAGCATCAGCTTTTTGTCGGCCTGCTGCTTTTCCAGATAGTGCGCGGCATGGCGCATCGCCGCACCCATGCGCGTAGAATAACTGGCCTCCATAGCCGCCAATCGGCCTTTCACTTCATCATCCCAATGTTCGCTGTAGCCCTTGATGTGCAGAAAACGCACATCGTGGCGCGTGTTGGAATGAAACCCGGCAATGGCGAACGGATCACCCAGTTTTTGAATCGCCCACGCCAGCAGCGACACCGCTTCCTGGCTCAACTCCAGAATGGTCTGGTCACAGCCGGCCGCTTTTTCGTTGAGCGACTCGGACAAATCCAGCAGTATCATCACCGCGATGTTGCGCCCGTCATTGCGATGGCTCATGTTGATGCGCGGGTCGGGCGTCGCACCGCTCTTGTAGTCGATCAGCGAGCGTAGCGCGACATCCAGATCCAGCTCGCTGCCATCTTCCTGATAGCGGATGCGCACCTTATCCTGCGGCTTGAGCAGTTCGAGCATTTTCTCCAAGCGCTTGGCCAGCGCGGCGTGCTTCGCCAACAGCTTGTCGATATCCGCCGGATTACCACGCGGATGCAAAGCCTCATACACGCTCACCCAGTCCGGCCGATAGCTATGGGTGTTGTAATCCCACTCATGGTAATGGCGCGGCGGCAGGCCTTTAAGTTCCTCGCCCGGCTCGATTTTGCGCTGCTCGTCGAATACTTCTTCCTCATCGCCTTGCTCGATGAATTTCCACATCTGGCGATTGTCATCGCGGTAATCCACCACGGTGTTTTTGAAGTGAGTCTTGGCAAGTTGATCGCTTTGGCGACGTGTCTTGGCAACGAAGGAAATCGCCAAATCGGCCATCTCCTGCGTGCTCATGTCGCTCTGTTGCATCAGATCATTGAAACGTTGCGCGAACTCGATGATATGCGGATTCTGATAGGGATGCTGCGAATCCAGAATGGCGCGAGAAAGCATAGTCAGGCGATGACGCACACCGGATTCCAACTCCGGGTCGAAAGCGTTTTCCGCAGGGATCGGATGCAATGCCATAAAAATGCGGCGCAGGCCGGGATACTCGCGCATCGCCAGATATTCTACGCGGCTATCCTCGAAAAACTCCGCTGCCATACGCTGGAACGGGCTGAGGTTGTCGGCAAAAATCGCCGTGGTCCAGCGGCGATGCCCAACGATATGCGCCAGCGCCGCGCGGTAGCGGTCTATACCAGCTATGCCATGCGCATCACCGTACACATCCGGCAGGCGTATGCCGAGCTTGTCATAGTAGGGAATAGGCTGGCGCAGCTCATCGAACGCGCTGGAGTAAGGTATCAACAAATCTTCGTCTCGCCACAACCCGCGCAAATACATATCCAGCTTGCGCTCGTTATCCACCAGCAGGGTGCCATGCCGCTCACGCTGCAGCACCGCACGACTGTCCGCCGATTGCAGACTGAAGTAGTCAATCTGCCGTTCTGGATGATCGTTGTAATAACGCGCCCCATAGTCCACCCAGCTCTTCAGTCCCGCCAGGGAAAGCTGGCCAAGCAACACGGGTGCCTGCTTGAATAATTCCGGCAATCCCGGGCTCGGGAAAGTCTGATTGATGCCGTGGATCGAACCGGTGGTACGCTCCATGAAATCCAGCACGATGTCCAGATAGTCGCGTATCTGTTGTTGCGAGTGCAGGCGCCGCGCGGTGGCTGGCAACGATTGCAGGAACGGCGTGATCGCTTTGCCGTTAGGCGATTTCCACATCTTGCGGATGCAATCCATGATGGCAGACAACGCATCTTCACCCAGCGTTTTAGCCACTGTCGGCCATGTCTCCAGGAAGATCAGGATAGGCTCTGCGCCGCGTCCCATCTTGCCGAGGAAACGCGCATTCTCGATGTAGGCATCCACGCCCTCTTTGGAAAGGGTCGCCAAGGCCTCGCGCATACAATCGGCGAACACCGGCTCGACGCGCGGGAAACCGCAGTCAAGCTCCTGCCAATAGACTTCGAATTCCTTCGGAATGGTTACGATTTCCATGATTTTCCTATGGAGTGCGGCGACGCGTCGCCGCTATCAATGCGCAGACCAGTCTGCGCACTCCAAACATTTACGCAAACACCGCATCGATCGCGTGATCCAGCGTTTCGCGAATATCTGCATCGTCGGTGATCGGGCGCACCAAAGCCATGCGGCAGGCATCACGAGGCGCCACACCGCCTTTGATCAAGGTGGCTGCGTACACCAGCAGACGCGTGGAAATCCCTTCGTCCAGGCCATGCCCCTTGAGGTTGCGCGCCGCCGCGCCGATCTTCACCAGCTTGGCGGATATCTCTTTATCCATACCGGTTTCTTTGCTGAGAATCTCCGTCTCGACGCCAGCCTCCGGATAATCAAAATCAAATGCGGTGAAGCGTTGCTTGGTAGATTGCTTCAATTCCTTCAGCAGACTCTGATAGCCGGGATTATAGGAAATCACCAGCTGAAAATCGGGATGCGCTGAAATCAGCTCACCCTTCTTGTCCAGCGGCAATGTGCGCCTGTGGTCGGTCAGCGGATGGATCACCACCGTGGTGTCCTGGCGCGCCTCAACGATTTCATCGAGATAACAGATTGCGCCGATGCGCGCCGCGGTGGTCAGCGGACCATCCAGCCAGCGCGTGCCGTTGGCATCGAGCAGATAACGACCGACCAGATCACTAGCGGTCATGTCCTCATTGCACGCCACGGTGACCAACGGCTTGTTCAGCTTCCACGCCATGTATTCGATGAAGCGCGATTTGCCGCAGCCGGTCGGGCCTTTCACCATCACCGGCAGGCGTGCCGCATAGGCCGCTTCATACAGGGCGATTTCGTTACCTTGTGCTTGGTAGTACGGTTCCTGCTTAATCTTGTATTGATCTTTATCAGTCATCTTATTCCCCAATACTCACCACGTATCCGCGTGGTCGAAACGGTTTTTATTTTTGGAATAAAACGCCCCCAGCAAGTGGGGGCGTTCCATATTACAACTAAAGGGCTGCGGCACCTCGCCCCGCTTCGGGGTCGCATCCATCGGTGCAATGCACCGATGGAACCTGCTCTGCCCTCTGCTGGGGCTACTTGTGTACGCCCAACTTTTCGCGCCAGCCTGGATACAACTTGTCCGCATCGCCAGGGAAGGATTCGAACGCGCGTGCGAATTCCTTATGCTCCTTGGCAAATTTGATTGGATCTGCGCCGGACTTCCAGCACTCGTAAGACTGACGCAACGAGATCGCGCCGGCTGCCGGGGAGTCAATGTGACCGTATGCGCCGCCACCCGAGGTATTGATCACGTTGCCGTGGCCGAGGTTCTCAAAGAAACCGGGCAGACGCAGTGCATTCATGCCGCCGGAAATGATAGAAGTTGTCGGCTTCATGCCGTACCATTTCTGGAAGTACACCGGGCCTTGGCACTCGTCACGCTCCAGCATGTAGCAAATATTTTTGTCCGAGTGTTCGCCTTCCATCTTGCCGTAGCCCATGGTACCGACGTGGATACCGGAAGCACCTTGCAAACGGGAGAGCTTACCCAATACAAACGCAGTGTAGCCACGCTTCGCGGATGGCGAAGTGATCATGCCGTGCCCCGCGCGGTGATAGTGCAGGTATTGACCTGGGTACTGACGACGCGCTGTAGTGATCATGCCTGGACCGCCCACGAAACCGTCCACCAGGAATGCGACTTTATCCGCATCCGGCCCGAATGTTTCGAGGATGAAGTCGGCGCGGGCGAGCATTTCATAGTGGTCGTCCGCGGTGATATTCGCAGAGAATATTTTAGCTTGACCGGTTTCATCTTGAGCGCGCTTCATTGCGTCATAGACCAATGGATATACTTTCTTGGCCGGGCAGAACACCTGATTGCCTTGTGGCTCATCGTTCTTGATGAAATCACCACCCAACCAGAACTGGTACGCGGCGGCGGCAAACGGCTCAGGACGCAGGCCCAATTTAGGCTTGATGATGGTACCGGCAATGTAGCCACCGTTCACAATCGGGCGACCCAGAATGCGCCACAAGTCGGAAATGTCTTTGGACGGGCCATCGAACAACTGTATAGCGCGCTCTGGCACATAGAAGTCATGAATCTTGGCATGTTCGATGTCGCCCATGCCCTGGTTGTTGCCAATGATCAGCGTCAGCACGGATACGATCATCATACGACCGTCGGTGATGTTGCGATCAAACAGAACCAGCGGATACGCGATGCGCATATCTTCGGTGGCTTCATCGATGTAATAGACCAGCGCGTCCACGCCCTTGGTGAAGGCATCCGTGGTGGAGACTTCGACGTTGGTGCCGGTGGAAGACTCGGCCGCGAAGTGAGCTGCAGACTCCAAGTAGCCGTAACCAGTTTTAGGTTTCATCTTGTAGGCAACCAGAATGTGATTGCCACCCTTGATCAGATCCGCTTCTTTCAGACTCAGATCCGCATAACGATTTGATTGATCCATAGCTTCTTTCTCCTTTGTTAACGATTATTTTTCACACACCGCAAACTAACTTCGACTTGCAACGGTTGCCACTATAGAGAAGCCATCATATAAACGATAGTCAATTATTTTTATAAAAACCATAAGTAACACTTATCGTTTGTTATAATTGCGCCATCCCAAATCTTCTTTGCTCACCACTTGGCCATGCTCCACTTCACCTTACGCCAACTGCAGGTTTTCGAAAAAGTGGCCGACCACTTGAACTACTCGCGCGCCGCCGAGGAACTATACCTCTCGCAACCGGCAGTGTCCATGCAGATCAAGCAACTGGAAGGACATATCGGCCTGCCGTTATTCGAGCAGATGGGCAAAAAGATTTTTCTCACCGAGGCCGGGCGCGAGCTGTTTCACTATGCCAGAAGCATCGCGCACCAGCTTGCCGAAATGGAAGCCGTGTTCGATAAAATGAAAGGACTTGGGCAAGGCAAGCTCACTCTTTCGGTGGTCAATACCGCCAATTACTTCACCCCGCAATTGCTCGCCAAATTTTGCCGGCGCCATCCCAACATCAATGTGATACTGCAAGTGGCCAACCGCGATGCCGTGCTAAAACAACTCGCCGACAACAGCACCGACCTCGCCATCATGGGACAGCCCCCGGATGACGCAGACCTCAGCGCGGAGTCGTTCCTGGACAACCCGCTGGTGGTGATCGCCGCGCCCGACCATCCGCTCGCCAAACTCAAGCGAGTCAAATTCGCTCAACTCGCAACCGAAACCTTTTTGTCGCGCGAGCCCGGCTCTGGCACCCGCAGCGCGATGGAGCGCGTGTTCGCGCAACATAATATCCAACCGCACATCAGCATGGAAATGGAAACCAACGAAGCCATCAAACAAGCGGTTCAGGCCGGCATGGGGCTGGGCATCCTGTCCTTGCACAGCATCGAACTGGAACTGGAAACCAAACGGCTCGCCATGCTCAATGTCGAACACTTCCCGCTGCTGCGCCACTGGTTCGTCGCACATCGCAGCAACAAACGGCTTTCCAGTGCGGCTTTGGCATTCAAGGAATTCTTGCTGACCGAGGCGAAGAAAATAATAACAGCACGCTGAAGCGCCCTGTATAGCATCGAAGAACCATGTGGCCAAAACACCTCTATGCTGCACGCACTGGTGATCATTGGCGATGACAGGTTATGCACAATGCGCTGCCGACATTTGCGACGCGCAAATAAAGATCGGCGGGCGCATTGCCGGATACCGGCGGACTCCCATGCTCTTTATGGCATGACGCACATTCAACAGTCACTGCGCCGTTCGTGCCGAACAACATAATCTCATCGCGATCTGGCTGGCCATTACCGTTCCTGTCGAAGAACTTGACGTCGGCACTCTGGCCATTCGGCAGTTTGAAATTAGGATCGTCCTTTGCTGACAGAGGATACTTAACACCGACCGGGTGATGAGACTTGGGGTTGGCATAAATCGAACTGAAATCCTTGGCTCCCTCTGCCCCGTTGGGCACGTGACAGGAACGGCAATCAACATTTTGAGCGGATCCCTTTTGTGCAAAACTCTGTTGTGCACATCCCAGGATAGATACGTTAAGCAGCGTGATCGCGAATAACGCAAGCAGGAATCTTTTTGGTCTTGGCATCAGTTTGGGCATCATCAGTCTCCCCCAGAATTTAGAGCTCACAAAAATTAAGGACGCCTGCACTATACCCCTATAAAATCTGCGCCGCTTCTGCGAACGGCAGGCGCGGGCTGCGCGGAACATGAGGTCCAGGCTGCGATCGTCGAGTTGCATGGTTTTTATCCTTTTTTGAATTAAACTGGTTTACATCACTCATAAGCTGGTGCACCCCCAAAAGGCACGTAAAACCGCTGCTCAATAATAAAGTGAGCCGGAAAAAGTCTTGCGGGCAGCCGCAAAGGCGAAAACCCGGCGCACTATCGGTTGTATTGGCGAGGTTGTATTGGCGAACAGAAACAGAGGAACAGCAAAGATGAATCCGTTAGTAGTTTCAGCGGTCTATAAATTCGTGAAGTTATCCGATTGTGCGGCAATGCGTGAACCGTTGCTGGCGCGATGCGATGCGCTGGGCATAACCGGGACGCTGCTGCTCGCAGAAGAAGGCATCAACGGCACGATCGCCGGAACACGTTCCGGCATAGATCGGATATTGGCGTATTTGCGCAGCGACCCGCGTCTGGCGGATCTGGAACACAAGGAATCCGCCGCTGACCAGCCACCGTTTTACCGGATGAAGGTCAAGCTGAAAAAAGAGATCGTGACCATGGGCGTGCCGGAAATAAATCCCACGGAGCTGGTCGGTCAGTACGTCAAGCCGGAAGATTGGAACGCACTGATCAACGACCCCGATGTATTGCTGATAGACACGCGCAACGATTACGAGGTGGAAGTGGGCACCTTCAAGGGTGCGGTCGATCCGCGCATCACCACCTTCCGCGAATTTCCCGAATACGTTAAAAACAATCTCGATCCGCAGCAAAAACCGCGCGTCGCGATGTTCTGCACCGGCGGCATACGCTGCGAAAAAGCCTCGGCCTATATGCTGCAACAAGGATTTTCCGAGGTCTATCACCTGCAAGGCGGGATACTGAAATATCTGGAAAACGTTCCGGCGGAACAGAGCCTGTGGCAAGGCGAGTGTTTCGTGTTCGACCAGCGCGTCGCGGTGGGGCAAGGCCTGGCACCGGGGCACTACGAACTGTGCTACGGCTGTTCACGCCCGATCACCGCTGAGGAGAAAGCCTCCCCCAAATATCAAGCGGGTGTTTCCTGCCCGAATTGCTACGACACCCTCACCCCCGAAAAACGCGCTGCCGCGATGGAGCGGCAAAAACAAGTCACCTTAGCCAGCGCGCGCGGTGAAGTTCACATCGGGACACGGCGTAAAAATAATAATTCCTGACAAAAGCGATCCTGTTTAAGCACCCCCTGTTTAAGCACTCGGTTCAGCCGGTTTGCACCCTTTCGATAACGAACACGCCCCGCTGCCGTAAGCAACCACGTAGAGTAACCCGCCGATGATGGCGAGATTTTTCAAAAAGTTGATTTGCTGCATTTGCATTTGTGCTGCGTTCACGTTCCAAAACTGGTGGAAGACCAGCGTCGCCGCTATCACAAATAGAATGAGCGCGGTCGCTGCCCAACGCGCATGCCAGCCGAGCATCAGCAATATCCCGCCGCCGAATTCAACCAGCCCCACCGGCCACACCAACAAGTTAGCGTAAGGCACGCCATATGCCGTCATATAGCCCGCGGTACCGGCCGGGTCGGAGAGCTTGCCGAATCCGGACAGCACAAAAATCAAACCGATCAGCACGCGCCCAACCAGCGGCAGATACTGGCAAAAATTGTTGCAATGCATTTTTTCGTTAATCATGGCTAGTCTCCTCTTCCAAATTGTTGCAAGCCCGCAGGTGCGGGAATAGTGATTATAGAAAAAATAATTGACGCTGAGCCTTTAATTTACATACTACAACTTCGTCGGGGGGTAGTTTTGTAGGTTGGGTTAGCGGCTTTTTCGCGTAACCCAACATCAAGAACAAAATCAAAACCGCCGGGGGTAGCCCGGCAGCAATAACCAATGACTTACCCAGCGTCGTTTGCTGGGTTAGTCAGATGGCTAGTAGTTCCATCAGTCACTTTCTTTTGCTTCGCCAAAATAAAGTAACCAAAGAAAAGGCGACCCAGGTTTACCGCCCCTGCGGGGTTCCCTCGATCAGCCGCAAGTGAGCGGGGCTGCGCAACTCTACCTGACGAGGCACACACCCCGCGCCCCACTGCGGGACTCGAACAGTGCTCGCCTAAACCTCCGCTCACTTGCGGCTGATCGAGGCGGTGCACATGGGATGGAAAAGCGGAAAACCAAAACCTTAAAATCGTAGGGTGGGCTCTGCCCACCATGTCGGGCGAAGCCCGACCTACAACTAAAAAACGTGCGCGTAGCACGCACAAAACCGCTTTGCTATTTCCCCTGTGCGCCGCCGAGTAGCGCAGACTGGTCAGGGGTAGTCGGCGAGGAAGCTTTGCATAGCCATTCGACTAAGCTGGCAAACGACGCCAGCCAAGTCGCTGGTTATGTTTGAGCACGTGGCCGCGTAGCGGATCGTGCGAGTTCCGCAGCCGCCTGACCAGTCGAGCAACGCAGGGTACCCCGCAGGGGCGGCAAACCGGGGGCGATTTCTTTTGGTTACTTTTCTTGGCAAGACAAGAAAAGTGACTAGCTGCCGGGCTACCCCCGGCGGTTTTTGTATTAGCCATTCGGCGCAATGCGCTGCGCTTATTGACGCCCTACGGTGTACGCCTTACGCGAGTTACGCTCCACCCATCCTATGCTTACTCTTTAATTTCTGCGTCTCGCTTAGCCTGCAACAAGCCTAGTGCTCCAAGCCGCAAGCGCTCTGCGCGAGGTGTTTCTCGTAGATCACCGAAGAGCGCAATGGCTTCACTAAACGGGGACTTACCTGCGCACTCGGGCGGATATTTCGCGGCGAGGTACCACAGCTGGAAGACCTGTGCCTCAATCGACATTGGCACCAATTCACTCGCGTTCATGACGGCCATCATGATCAGCGCCTCGGTATCGTTTGGCTCGAAAACTAGCACGTCTGCATGATCATCACGTGCGTGTTTGAGGTAGTTCTGCGCCTTGCGGATAATCTGGAAGTATTGGTCTGGCTTGAGATTGTTGTCCTCTTGGGCCATTCGGTCCCAAGAATGCTCGGGTGCCAGCCGCTCCACAAGATCAGTAAGAATGATCGAGGCAGCCCCGGCAAGCGTATGAACGGCAACGGGATCTTGGCCAACGAAGAGCATGCGAATAGCGAACGAGAGTTGCCTCTGCGCAGCTTCGACCTTTGTTAGTTGGAACGATTCGCTCATGACTGGAGCCTAGCGTAATTTCGGCGTCCCACACACCACATCCGCATTCTGCGCACGATGCCGCAGAGCGTGATCCATCAGCACCAGCGCCAGCATCGCTTCGGCGATCGGCGTGGCGCGGATTCCGACGCACGGGTCGTGGCGGCCGTGCGTTTCCACCATCACCGGTTCGCCTTGCAGGTTGATCGAACGGCGCGGGATGCGGATGCTGGAGGTGGGCTTGACCGCCAGATGCGCGACGATGTCCTGCCCGGTGGAAATGCCGCCGAGGATGCCCCCGGCGTTGTTGGACAGAAAACCTTGCGGGGTCATTTCATCGCCGTGTTCGCTGCCATGCTGCGTCACGCAAGCGAATCCCGCGCCGATCTCCACGCCCTTCACCGCGTTGATGCTCATCAGCGCGTAGGCGATCTCGGCATCCAGGCGGTCATATACCGGCTCGCCCCAACCCACCGGCACGTTCTCCGCCACCACGGTGAGTTTCGCGCCAATGGAGTCGCCGGACTTGCGCAGCGCGTCCATGTAGTCTTCCAGCGCTGGCACCACGCTGGCATCCGGCGCGAAGAACGGGTTGTCGTTCACCACATCCCAGCTCTTGAACGGGATCTCGATCTCGCCGATCTGCGTCAAGTGGCCGCGCACCACCACGCCATAGCGTTCGTTCAGCCATTTCTTGGCGATCGCGCCAGCCGCCACACGCACCGCGGTCTCGCGCGCCGAGGCGCGTCCTGCGCCGCGATGGTCGCGAATGCCGTATTTCTGCAAGTAGGTGTAGTCGGCGTGGCCGGGGCGAAACGTTTCGGCGATGTTGCCATAATCCTTGCTGCGCTGGTCTTCGTTGCGGATCAGCAGCCCGATCGGCGTGCCGGTGGTCTTGCCCTCGAACACACCGGACAGAATTTCCACCGTGTCCGATTCGCGGCGCTGCGTGACGTGGCGCGAAGTGCCGGGCTTGCGCCGGTCCAGATCGTGCTGGATGTCGGCTTCGCACAACGCCAATCCCGGCGGGCAGCCATCCACCACGCATCCGAGCGCCGGGCCGTGTGATTCGCCGAACGAAGTCACCGTGAACAAAGTGCCGAGTGTGTTTCCAGACATGATGTTATCTCGCAAAAACAATGCGCAGAGTTTAACATACCGCACACCGTCATTCCGGCGCAGGCCGGAATCCAGCGGGTTCTATTCAAAATGCCTTTAAGGTCAAAATGCCTTTAAGGTTTTGTCTCCGCGTTGCGGAGGATTTTTCACTGACTGGATTCCGGCCTGCGCCGGAATGACGGACCCGGAGGGCTGTTGATGAAAGCAATTCTAATGACCACCGCAGGCAGCGCCGAAGTGTTGGCACTGCACAATATTGAAAAACCTGAACTGCCCTCGCCGCACCATCTGCGTGTGAAGCTGGCCGCTGCCGGGGTGAATCCGCTGGATACCAAGCTGCGCGCCAAGCCTATTTATCATCCCGACAAGTTGCCCGCGATACTAGGTTGCGATGGAGCCGGCATCGTCGAAAAGATCGGCAGCGCGGTGACGCGCTTCAAGGTCGGCGATGCGGTATATTTCTGCAACGGCGGGATTGGTGATGAACCGGGCTGTTATGCCGAATACACCACACTGCATGAAGAATACTGCGCTGCAAGCCCGGCCAATGTCAGCTTGCAGGACAGCGCTGCTCTGCCGCTGGTGTTGATCACCGCGTGGGAAGCGCTGATAGAGCGCGCCAATTTGCAACCAGGGCAGACCATTCTGATTCATGGCGGTGCCGGCGGCGTGGGACATATCGCGGTGCAGCTTGCCAGACATCTTGGCGCGCGCGTGGCCGTCACGGTCGGCGACGACAAAAAGGAAGGATTGGCGCAAGGACTCGAAGCGGAAAAGATCATCCGTTACAAAGAGGAAGATTTTGTGGTGGACGTGGTGGACTGGTCAGGCAACAAAGGTGTGGATGTGGTGCTCGACACGGTGGGCGGCGAGACTTTCTTGCGCTCTTTCAATGCGGCACGCATCGGCGGAAAGATCGTCACCCTGCTCTCCACCCCGTTGTCGTTGGAGGACACGCAACTGGCGCGCCTGCGCAATCTGTCGCTGTGTTATGAACTGATGCTCACACCGCAGGTGATGAAGCTGCACGGCGAACGCATCCGCCAGCGCAAAATACTCGAGCAAGGCGCGCAACTCGTCGAAGCCGGCGAGCTCGGGGTGCTGGTCTCGTACGCGCTGCCGCTGCAGGATGCCGCCGAAGCGCATCGCCTGATCGAAAATGGCGGGGTGTCCGGGAAAATAATTTTGACGATGGACTAAATCCCCTCAGTCCCCCTTGTCAGGGGGAAGCCATGCTCCTTCCCTGACAAGGGGAGGCTGGGAGGGGTTTATTCAGCTTGGTTGCGCATGTGCTCCGCCACCTTGGCGAATGCGGCTGACAGCTCCTGACGCAGCGCAGCATCTTCCACGACTTCGCTTAACGCCTGATTCATACACAGCAGCCACTGGTCGCGCTCGGCGGCGGCGATGGTGAACGGCAGATGGCGGCGGCGCAGCATGGGATGGCCGTATTACTCAACATATAATTGCGGTCCGCCCATCCAGCCGGACAGGAATTTGTACAGCTTGTCCGTCGCGCCCTGCAAATCTTCCGCGTGCAGCTTGCGGATGCCATAGGCCTCCGGCAGCTCGTCCATCAATTGATAGAACCGCTGCACCAGCGCGCGGACATTTTCTTTACCGCCGATGCGTTCATAGTGGGTAAGGATCTTCAAATTATTTTGCCTTTCAGCGGAAACTTCGCCAGCACCCGATAACCCGCCAACCCGTCCTGACGCACAGATTGCACCAGCGCAAAGTCCTTGACCCGCCAGCGCACCAGTTGCATCTCGGGCAGCGGTGCATCGGTCCAGTGGGTGTTGCGCAATAGCGTGACATGCGGTTTGTATTCGCGCTGATCAAACTTGAAACGATGCTGGGTCAGGCACTGCTCCAAGGCGCTGGACAGTTGCGCCAGATGCTGCGGCACATGACCGGGCGCGGCATACACAATGTGGTTATGTCCCCAGTAGTGTGCCGCATCAAAACATAGCTCGAAGGCTTTCCCGCTCACCTCCTGCGCCGCCAATTGCAACGCTTCCAGCCTATCTGGCTCGACATCGCCGATGAACACCAGTGTGTTATGCAGCGTCTCACTGTGCATGGCCCGCCCGCCGCATAGCCGTTTCAGCGGTGTCTGCCACGCGGCCAGATGACTGCGCTCCGTGGCGGTCGGCCACAAGGCGAAAAATACCCTCACGGTCGGGTGATCAGATTGATGGCTCATAGAGCCGGCATTTTATCCGCATCTGCAACATAACCAGCGACTTGGCTATCGTTCTTTGATAGCCTAGTCGAATGGCTAGTTGTTACATCAAGGTCGAGTGGTGCGCTGCATTCAGGTAAAATGCGCGCCTTGCCGAGCCAGAGAACACCCAGAGAAAATCATGACCGCACGTTTACGCGAAATCCCCTATAACTACACCTCGTTTTCCGATCGCGAGATCGTGTTGCGCATACTCGGCAACGAGGCGTGGAACATCATCAACACGCTGCGCGAAGAACGCCGCACCGGACGTTCCGCGCAGATGCTTTACGAAGTATTGGGCGATATCTGGGTGGTGTCGCGCAACCCGTATCTGCAGGATGATCTGCTTGGCAATCGCAAACGGCGTGAGGCTCTGGTCGGCGCATTGCATCATCGCTTGAATGCGATCGACGAACGCCGCCAGGATAATGAAATCGTCTCACGTTTGCTGGAATTAGCCCGGTCGGCGGTCGACCGGTTCGCCGCCGAATTCGAGCAGACTTTGCAACTGCGCAAACGTACTCTGCGCGAGTTGAGCCGCATCACCCGCCGCGACAACATCCAGTTCGACGGTCTGGCGCGCGTCTCTCACGTCACGGACGCGACTGACTGGCGCGTGGAATATCCGTTCGTGGTGCTGCATCCCGATACCGAGGAAGAAATCGCCGCGCTGGTGCGCGCCTGCATAGCACTCAAGCTCACCATCATTCCGCGTGGCGGCGGCACCGGCTACACCGGTGGCGCAGTGCCGCTGGATAAATTTTCGGCGGTAATCAACACCGAAAAACTCGAGACTCTCTCGGCGGTTGAACATCTCGTCCTGCCCGGCCTGAGCGAACCTTGTGCCACCATCCATTGCGGCGCAGGCGTGGTCACACGGCGCGTGATGGAAGCTGCGGACAACAGCAATCTGGTGTTCGCGGTGGACCCAACTTCGGCGGACGCGTCGTGCATTGGCGGCAACGTGGCGATGAACGCGGGCGGCAAGAAGGCCGTGCTGTGGGGCACTGCGCTGGACAACCTGGCGTCATGGCGCATGGTCACACCGGATGGTCTGTGGATGAACGTCGAGCGGCTGCATCACAACCTCGGCAAGATTCACGATGTCGCGGCAGCCAGCTTTCGCATCAGCCATTTCGAAGCAGACGGCAAAACCGCGCGCGGCGCGCCGGAAATTCTCACCATTCCCGGTAGCGCATTCCGCAAGGCCGGTCTGGGCAAGGATGTAACCGACAAATTCCTGTCCGGCCTGCCCGGCATCCAGAAGGAAGGCTGCGACGGCATCATCACCTCGGCGCGTTTCATCCTGCACCGCGCGCACAAACACACGCGCACCGTGTGCCTGGAATTCTTCGGCCAGGTCCGCGAAGCCGTTCCCGCGATAGTGGAAATAAAATCCTATATGGATGCGCATCCCGACGCGCTATTGGCGGGACTGGAACATCTCGACGAGCGCTATCTCAAGGCGGTGGGCTATGCCACCAAGTCCAAGCGCGGCACGCGCCCGAAGATGGTGCTGGTCGCCGATGTGGTGAGCGATGACGCGGACGCGGCGGCACAAGCCGCTTCGGAGATCGTGCGCCTGGCCAACCTGCGCAGCGGCGAAGGCTTTATCGCGGTGTCTGCCGAGGCGCGCAAGAAGTTCTGGCTGGACCGCGCGCGCACCGCCGCGATCGCCAAACACACCAACGCGTTCAAGATCAACGAGGACGTGGTGATTCCGCTGCCGCGCATGGGCGATTACTGCGACGGGGTGGAGCGCATCAACATCGAGTTGTCGCTGCACAACAAGCTCAAGCTGCTGGACGCGCTGGATGAGTTCTTCGCCGGTGAACTGCCGCTGTATTACCAGGATGACAAGCAGCTCGGCGATACCGAACTGCTCGGCAATCGCGCGCAGGAAGCCAGGCAATTGCTGGCCGAGGTGCGCACGCGCTGGCAGTGGTTGCGGGATAATCTGGATCAGCCCAGCTCTGAGTCGGAAGTTAGCGTAGGTCGGGCTTCAGCCCGACATGTCGGGTTAAAACCCGACCTACAATCCAGTGACTCCACAGTCTTCCACGCCCTGCAAGACCACACCATCCGCGCTTCATGGAAGCTCGAACTGCGCGATCCGCTACGCCACATTTTCAGCGGCAGCACTTATCAACCCATCCTCGAACAATGCAACGGCATACACCAGAGAGTGCTGAAAAGCCGCGTGTTCATCGCGCTGCACATGCACGCCGGCGACGGCAACGTGCATACCAACATTCCGGTGAACTCGGACAACTACGAGATGCTGCAGCAAGCCAATGGCGCAGTAGCGCGCATCATGCAACTGGCGAAAGACCTGGGCGGGGTGATCTCCGGCGAACACGGCATCGGCATCACCAAATTCGATTTTCTTGAAGCGGATGAAATCGCCGCGTTCACTGATTACAAGAAGCGGGTCGACCCGGAAGGCCATTTCAACAAAGGCAAACTGCTGACCGGTGGCAATCTGGAGCGCGCCTATACACCCAGCTTTAACCTGATGGAACTGGAAAGCCTGATCCTGGAGAAAAGCGAGTTGGGCGAGATTTCCGATTCGATCAAGGACTGTTTGCGTTGCGGCAAGTGCAAACCGGTATGCAACACGCATGTGCCGCGCGCGAATCTGCTGTATTCGCCGCGCAACAAGATCCTCGCCACTTCGCTGCTGATCGAAGCGTTCCTGTATGAGGAGCAGACACGACGCGGCGTTTCCATCCAGCACTTCGACGAATTTTCGGACGTTGCCGATCACTGCACGATATGCCACAAATGCCTGAATCCGTGCCCGGTGGACATCGACTTTGGCGATGTGTCGATCGCGATGCGCAATTTCCTGCGCAAGCAGGGCAAGAAAAAATTCAATCCGGTCACCGCGACCTCGATGCTGTTCCTCAACGCCACTGACCCGACCACCATCAAGCTGGTGCGCAAGGTGATGATAGAGTGGGGATACAAGGCGCAGCGCATCGCTTATAAAGTCGCCAAACGTTTCGGCGTGCTGAAAGGCCAGACCGCACGACCGCCTGCCACTGTCGGCGGTGCGCCGTTGAAAGCGCAGGTGATCCACTTCATCAACAAACCGATGCCGGGCAATCTGCCCAAGAAGACCTCGCGCGCGCTGCTGGACATCGAGGACAACAATGTCGTGCCTATCATTCGCAACCCGCGCAAATTGAACGAGGACAGCGAGGCGGTGTTCTACTTTCCGGGCTGCGGTTCGGAACGCTTGTTCGGTCAGGTGGGCCTGGCGACCCAAGCGATGCTTTATGAGACCGGCGCGATCACGGTGCTGCCGCCGGGCTATCTGTGCTGCGGCTATCCGCAAAATGCCTCCGGACAGGCTGACAAGGCCAACCAGATCACCACTGACAATCGCGTGCTGTTCCATCGCGTCGCGAACACGCTGAACTATCTCGACATCAAGACCGTGATCGTGTCGTGCGGGACCTGCATGGACCAGTTGCAGAAATACCAGTTCGACAAGATCTTCCCCGGCTGCCGCTTGCTCGACATTCACGAGTATTTATTGGAGAAGAACGTCAAACTTCAGGGAGTGGAAGGGGTGCGTTATATGTATCACGACCCGTGCCACTCGCCAATGAAGACTTACCAACCGCAACAAGTGGTGAACACCTTGATGGGCACGGACGTGCCGCTCAACGAACGCTGCTGCGGCGAAGCGGGCACCTTCGGCGTGACCCTGCCGCAGATCGCCACGCAAGTGCGCTTCCGCAAGGAAGAAGAAATGCGCAAGGGTGCGGACGCATTGCGCGCCGATGGCTTCAACGGCGAAGTAAAGATCCTGACTTCCTGCCCGTCCTGCCAGCAAGGCTTGTCGCGCTACAACGACGATAGCGGCACAACGGCTGATTACATCGTGGTGGAAATGGCCAAACACCTGCTTGGGGAGAACTGGTTGCCGGACTATGTTGCCAAAGCCAATAACGGCGGCATAGAACGGGTGCTACTGTAGGGGCACGGCGCGCCGTGCCCCTACTAAAATAAACCATGCTGACCCTGCCACTTGAACCGACCGACGACCGCGCCAATCCGCTTTTCAAGGATGCCGAAAGTTGCGCGCAATGGCTGAAACAACTGCAACTGACCAACCTGCAACTGGCGCACAGCCTGTTGCTCACTCAGATCAACGAACTCACCCGTTTCCCGATGCGCGGCCTGGAGCGGTTGAACACGCTGGAGTTACTGCGCGATACTGTCCACTACGTGCAAAATGATTACGCCAAAAAACTCATCGCCAAGCCGCTGCCGCTGAATGAAAACGAGCTGGTTATTTTCTTTGCCATAGTGCAGCTTTGGCAGGCAATGGCACTCGGTTATCAACGTTGCTTGCAAGCCTACCTGGCCGATGACAAGCAACTCGGCAAGCAGGACGCATTCCTGTGTCAACGTTGCCTGCTGTATTGCGGATTGGCAATTTCCGAACACTTGCGCACCGGTTATGAATTCGATGCCAGGCTATGGCATCAACTGCACGCGCTGTATGCTTTTGCCGAAGAGCAAGGACTGCAACTCAAAGAAATACCCGACCCGTTGAATGGCGACCTGCCACGCAGCAGTTGCCATAACATCTATGTAAAAACCTTGCTTACTTGTTATGCGCGTCCCGCGGAACTCACCCGCTCACAACTGCTGCTGCTGGACGTTTGGCTGACAGAATGGAGCAATACGGTTCCCGTGGAGCGCAGCTATACCACCAGCAAGGGAGATGCCCTGCCGCTCGCGCTGGATCTTGCCGACACGCACGGACTGCACCCGGTTAAATTGGTCGCTCATAGCGACAGCATGCGCTATCTGGCAATGGTGCCGCTAAGCAAACTGCTTCGCGTAAAGACCATCATGTTGCAACAAGGAAAAACCCCGCAACAGGTAGAGCTCGGCGGCCACAGCAGTGTCCACGAGTGCATTGAACTGCTCACTTTTTTGCATCAGTGCTGGTGCGAAGACAACATCACGCGTTTTGCTGTGCGGAACCCGGGCTCGCAACAGGCGCAGCTTTGCTACAAACCGGAAAACATTTACGCTCATCTGTCCGGCAAAGCGTTCAAACAAACCGTGCAATCAGCTGCCGCAAACCTTATGGCACAGAAACAAATCGAAGCCTTTGGCCGTGTGTTGCAAGACGCGCCCAACAAGACACGGATTGAAATGGAATTCCCGCTGGAAGCCTGGCATCTCGACAACGAAAGCATCCTTGGTGCGAAACTCACACGCGTTGACACGCCCGGCGGACGGCTAAGCCACAATCAGTTGGTTGCCTTGCGCCTCGGCGACGCGGAAACTTTCATGCTGGGGACTACGACATGGGCAAGCGTGACGCGCACCGGACAGTTACGCATCGGTGTGCGTTATCTGCCGGGAACTGCCCATGCAATCGGCCTTCGCACGGCCGATGTGAGCATGGCCGCATCAGATAAATCTGCCCCTGGATTTCTATTGCAAGCGGTCCCCGCACTGAAGACTCCCCCCAGCCTGATCATTCCGCGCAACTGGTTCCAACCGGGACGCGTGGTAGAAATCCTGCATCAGAACGCTGAAAAACAAAAAGCGACAATAGGCTTTTGCGTGGAACATGGAATTGACTACGAGCGCGTCAGCTTTACGTTAGTTTGATATTCGCGTAGCGATCGTTTGCCCCTTCCCCCGCCTGCGTGTGTTGTTGGGGCTGTGTCAACTCCGTCCAGCCTATGGCTGGTTACGGATTGCCTGACTTTGTTATCAGTCCCGTACAACCACGGCGTACCCCTTGCGGGTGCAGCGGGGGAAGATTGGGATGATAACCAGCCACTTGGTTGTCGTTCTTTGGCAACCTAGTGGAATGGCTAGGTGTTTCATCAGGGAAACGGGCTTGGTGAGTTTTATAACTATGGGTGGCATCTTTGCCATGCCCGTTAGTGTAGTACCCGCTTGATCGGGAACACCAGCGCGAAGGTGCTGCCCTCCCCTTCTTCACTCGATACTTCAAGTTTGGCCTGGTGACGCATCGCGATGTGCTTGACGATCGCGAGTCCCAGGCCGGTTCCCCCCGTTTCGCGCGAACGGCTGCGATCCACCCGGTAGAAGCGTTCGGTGAGGCGCGGAATGTGCTGTGCGGCGATGCCGATACCGCTGTCCTGCACCGAGAACACCGGCTGACCGCCGCGTTCGAACCAGCGCAATAAAATTGCGCCGCCCTCCGGCGTATAGCGGATGGCATTACTGAGCAGATTGCTGAACGCACTGCGCAACTCATCACGGTTGCCGAGCAGGTTGACTGCGCTTGCGATCTCCATGCGCAGCGGGTGCTGTGCACCACTTAGCAACTCTCCATCCCGATAAACCTCATTGAGCAACTCATTCATATCCACCGATTCTTCGTGCAATGGACTTTGCTCGTTTTCCAATCGCGACAAGGTCAACAAATCCGCCACCAGATTGTCCATCCTACGTGTTTGCTCGGCCATCAGATGCAAAGCGCGCCGCGCGCTGTCCTGACTGAGGTCGGACATATCCTGCAGATTTTCGACGAAGCCGCTCACCACAGTCAGCGGTGTGCGCAATTCGTGCGACACATTGGCGACAAAATCTCGACGCATGGCTTCGACGCGCTCGAATTGAGTGATGTCGCGACTGATCAACAATCGCTTGTTCACACCATAAGGAATGAGTTTGATGGACAAAACCATATCGTCATGTCGTGCCGGACGCATCATCAACGGGTTGTTGAAATTGGATTCCTGAATGTATTCGACAAATTCCGGCTGACGTACTAGATAAGTGATGTCCTGCATGATGTCGTGTTCGGCATCGAGGTCGAAGTGCTGCTGAGCAAGCGGGTTGAACCACTCGATGCGATTCACATCATTGAGAATAGCGACCCCTTCCGGCAACGCGGCAGTGGCTTGTTCCATGTGCTGCAGCTCGTCGGCCAATTCTTGCTTGGTCTGGTTATGTCGCTTGACCATTTTGTACAGCTGGGAAAATGCCTCTTCCCAGATACCCCCTGCCTCGGGGATGGTTTCGATGCGCGCATCGTTCAACCATTGCTCAAGCTTGAACAATTGCCGCGCGCGGTGCGCCATCACAATCAGCAACGCTACTACCATGAACAATAACGCGGGGGTGACCGAGAATATGCCCCACAACAACAACGCCACCAGCGCGCTGAACACCACGGGCAAACTTACTCGGAACCAAAAATCTTGCAAGGTGATTTCCTAACCAAAATATTTCATGAATACACACCACACCCTTGTGGGAGCGGCTTTTAACAAAGTCAGGCAATCCACTACCCGACAAGTCGGATGTGGAATTGACACAGCCGCGATAGGACACGTCGCAAGAGCGGAACGATTTATCGCGGCTAAAGCCGCTCTCACGGAGAGTCTCATTTCTGTTTGGCTACATTTATAAAACATCAGGGCTAGCTAATCGAAAAACGATAACCGCTGCCGCGCACGGTTTGGATCAGGCGATCCATTTCGACCGGCTCCAACGCGGCGCGCAGTCGGCGGATATGCACATCCACGGTACGCTCCTCGACGAACACTTGCGTGCCCCACACTTGGTCGAGCAATTGCGTGCGGCTATACACGCGTTCGGCGTGGGTCATGAAAAAATGCAACAGGCGAAACTCCGTCGGCCCCAATTCGATAGCAGTGCTGTTTGCCGTCACGCGATGAGATGTCGGCGACAACTCCAGTCCACCCGCCGCCACGGTTTCGTCCGGCATCGCCGGGATATGGCGGCGCAACACCGCGCGGATCCGCGCCATCAACTCGCGCGGCGAGAACGGCTTGGTGATGTAATCATCCGCACCGGATTCCAACCCCAATATCTTGTCGCGCTCATCGCCGCGCGCGGTCAGCATGATAATCGGAATGTCGCGGGTGCGTGCATCGGCGCGAAACTGTTTCGCCAGGACCACACCGCTGGTATTCGGCAACATCCAGTCCAGCAAGATCAAATCCGGCAAATTGCCGCGTATCTGTTGCCACGCGCTATCCGCGTCTTCGGCGCGCAATGCCTGAAAGCCCGCCTGCATCACATTAAACGCCAGCAACTCCTGGATCGCCGGCTCATCTTCCACAATCAAAATCTTCGCGTTCATCATTTATCCCTCATCTTCAAATCCCATTGTTTGATATGGGATTGCGAGAATATGAACAAATTATGACAGGAAGATGACACGCGCTAAGTTTCTAAACGGGATGGATGCAGGTGCGGCTGTTCCGCCACGTGCCCGGTATGGCTTGCGGCAAGGTGATGAAGCTGGGCGTGTTCGGGTTCTTCCGGCAGATGCCCGCCCGCCACGTTGGGCAGGAGCGAGCCGGCTATCATGCCGAGCGCGCTGGCGAAGAGTCCGGCAAACTGCGCCGGGATGAAAGGATCATCGGGCCCGAAAACAAGGATGACGAGCCACACCGACAGTCCGCAGAAAATTGCCGCCAGCGCCCCCTGCGTGGTGGAACGTTTCCAATAGACGCCCGCAACCAGCGGGATGAATGCCGCCACCAGCGTGATCTGGTAGGCATTTTCGACCATCTTGAAAATGCTGGCCTTGGAGTTCATCGCGTAAATAGTGACCAGTATGGTAAACACCACCGTCACGCCGCGCATGGCGTGCAGCAGTTGGCGGTCGGAGAGTTTATGTCCCAGCATCGGCTTGAGAATATTTTCGGTAAAGGTGACCGATGGCGCCAGCAGCGTCGCCGAGGCGCAGCTCTTGATGGCGGAAAGCAGCGCGCCGAAGAACATCACCTGGGCGAACATCGGCGCATGCTGCATGACCAGAGTGGGCAGGATCATCTGCGGGTCGGTGTCGATCAGGTCGCTCACCATCTTCGGATCGATCAGCGTCGCCGAATAAGCGAGGAACATCGGCACGAAGGCAAATACGAAATACAGGCAGCCGCCGAACACCGTCGCCCAGATGGCGATGTTCTCGGTCTTGGACGACTGCACCCGCTGAAACACGTCCTGTTGCGGAATCGAGCCGAACATCATGGTGATCCAGGCAGCGGCGAAGCCGATGATCTCCTTGGCATCGAGAGCCGGCCAGAAGTCGAATTTACTCGCATCCAGCGCATGGTTCACCACCGTGCCCACGCCGCCCACCATATTGCTGACCGAGCCGCCGATATACAGCATACCGATGACGATGATGATCATCTGGATGAAATCGGTAACCGCCACCGCCCACATGCCGCCGAAAAAGGTATAGATGAGAATGGTGCTGGAGCCGATCCACATCCCGGCGAGCTTGCTGATCTCTCCGGCTGATACCACGTTAAAAACGAGACCGAGTGCGGTGATCTGTGCACCCACCCAGCCGAGGTAGGATATGACGATGGCGATCGTGGTCAGCACCTCGACGCTGCGGCCGAATTTCTTCTTGTAGAAATCGCCGATGGTCAGCAGGTTCATGCGGTACAGAGGTGCCGCGAAGAACAGCCCCACCAGGATCAGACACATGGAAGCGCCGAATGGATCGGCCACCACGCCGTGCAACCCCTCCTTGAGAAAGGTGGCAGGAATGCCGAGCACCGTTTCCGAGCCGAACCAGGTGGCAAATACCGTTGCAGTGACCATGTAAAAGGGAAGACTGCGTCCGGCGATGGCAAAGTCCCTGGTGTTGTGCACGCGGGTAGCGGCGTAAAGGCCGATCCCGACAGAAGTGATCCAATAGGCGATGACGAACCAGATCAGCATGATGAACGCTCGCTCATAAAAAAATAATGGTGATTCTAGCAGCCCTGTAGAAAATCGAAATGGCCAGAAATCAGCCGATGAGCACGGTGGATTATTTCCCGGCCAACTCTCTCAGGTCTTTGTTGAGAAAGAATGCAATCACGGTACGTATCACCACGATGCCGCCAAGGATGGCAAGCGATTCCCAGCTGGGCACCATGATGGTCTGGATGATGTCGCCGGCCAGGAAAAAATCCAGTCCCAAAGCCGTTTTCTCACCGATTGCGGCGCGGATGTGACCAACCGGGATCAGTTGAGGTTCTCGAAGCATCACTGACTTGATACGCAGCAATAACTTGATCAGCCCCTCAGTCGCCCCCCACAGCACCACACCTATGCCGACCATCTCGATCCACGGCACGACCATCTCTACCAATTGAATCAGCAGTTGATGCATATATCTTCCATTGAGGGATCAGCAAAAAATTTGGCGAACCCACCACGACCAGAGCAGTGGTTGTTCGCCAAAATATGGGCAAAACGGATTACAGTTCTTTAGCGTGTGTAGCCAAATATTTCGCCACACCTTCCGTCGAAGCATTCATACCCGCCTTGCCCTTGCTCCAGCCGGCCGGACAGACTTCACCGTGTTCTTCGGTGAATTGCAACGCGTCCACCATGCGCAGCATTTCGTCGATGTTGCGGCCCAGCGGCAAATCGTTCACCACTTGATGGCGCACCACCCCGGCACGGTCGATCAGGAACGAACCACGGTAAGCCACGCCGCCATCGGCTTCCACATCGTAAGCCTTGCAGATTTCGTGTTTGATGTCAGCCACCAGCGGATAGCGCACCTGACCGATGCCGCCGTTGTTGATCGCCGTGTTCTTCCAGGCAAAATGCGAGAATTGCGAATCGATGGATACACCAATCACTTCCACATTGCGCTTCTTGAACTCATCCAGACGATGATCGAAAGCGATCAGCTCGGAGGGACAAACGAAGGTGAAATCCAGCGGGTAAAAAAACACCACGGCGTATCTACCCGAGATGTGTTTTTTCAAATTAAAAGTTTCGTTGAAATCGTTGTTGCCCATCACGGCAACAGCGTTGAAATCGGGGGCGGCTTTGCCGACGAGTACAGCCATGTTCATCTCCTAAAGATTGGTTGTGTAGAGTGGCGCAATTTAGACTTTTGCCATCGCCGCGTCAACCTTCTGCTGGTTGTGGGTTTGGATTTTTGCAGAGGCGGCGTGTGGCATACCCGCCCTACCCCCATTTAATTTACAACTATGTGGCAGAATGAGCATCGCAGAAATATTAACCGATGAGGTCGATCATGTTTACCAGCAAGCCTTCACCGTGATGAACAGCGATCCTACGACAGGACACGATTTCACTATCAGCATGCTGGTCGCGTTCCAGATGTTCGCCAGCCGCTTGTCGCAATTAAAGCGCAATTAAAGCAATTAAAGCAATTAAAGGGGTCAGCTTCGCATTACTTTTGGAACAACCATGCCACGACGCCCACGCATTAACACGCCGGAATACCGCAGCACATTGTGCAACGCGGCATCAATCGCGA
>PLBS01000125.1 GCA_003134595.1 Gallionella sp.
GCCGCACCCTTCTTCAGATTCGGCGCTATCGACTTATTGTAGACGTCCAGTTGCTGCTCGTCCGGCAGCAAAATCATCGCCACATCGGCATTCTTCACCGCGGCCGCGATTTCCATCACCTGATGTCCGGCACTGACGGCCTTTTTCCACGAGGCGCCATCTTTGCGCAGACCGACCGTCACATTGACACCGGACTCCTTCAGGTTCTGGGCATGGGCATGGCCTTGCGAGCCATAGCCGATGATGGTTACCTGCCTGCCCTTGATCAGGGAAAGGTCTGCGTCTTTGTCATAATAAACTTTCATGTTGCCCTCTTAAAAATAAAAAATTAGTCGTTAGTCGTTAGTCGTAAGTCGTTAGTCGTTAGTTAAACAAAACCCGCGTAGCGGACAAAGCCAACTAACGACTAACGTCTAACGTCTGCTTTTAACTGCCTTTAGCTCACAGTTTCAAAATTCGTTCGCCGCGCCCAATGCCCGAAGCACCGGTGCGCACTGTTTCCAGAATCAGGTCTCGCCCGATCGCCTGCAAAAAACTGTCCAGTCTGGCGCAGGTATCGGTCAGTTCGATGGTGCAAGTACGATCCGATTCATCTATAACGCGCCCATGAAAAATATCCGTCACACGTTTCAACTCCCCGCGAACCGCGCCTTCCGAACGCACTTTGACCAGCATCAACTCGCGTTCCAGATGCCCGCCTTCGCTCAGATCCATCACCGCCGCGACGTCAATCAGCTTGTTGAGCTGCTTATTGATTTGCTCGATGACCGCATCCGAACCGCTGGTGACGATGGTCATGCGCGATAAGGTCGGGTCTTCCGTCGGAGCGACCGCCAGCGACTCGATGTTATAGCCGCGTGCCGAGAACAAACCGGCCACACGGGACAAAGCACCCGCCTCGTTTTCCATCAGCAGAGAAATGATATGTCGCATCACAGATCCTCCGACAAAATCACTTCCGACAAACCCTTGCCGCCCGGCACCATAGGAAACACGTTTTCCGTCGGGTCAGTCCGAAAATCCATAAACACCAAGTCTTTCTTGCGCGCGAAGGCTTCTTTCAAAGCCGGCTCCACATCTGAAGGTTTATCAATACGCATGCCAATATGCCCATAAGCCTCGGCCAGCTTCACAAAATCCGGCAAAGCATCCATGTAGGACTCGGAGTAGCGGTTGCCATGAAAGAATTCCTGCCATTGCCGCACCATGCCCAGATAACGGTTGTTAAGCGACACCACTTTGATCGGCAGGTGGAACTGCTTGCAGGTGGAAAGTTCCTGGATGTTCATCTGGATACTGCCCTCGCCGGTGACACAGGCCACCGTTGCGCCGGGATTGATCAGTTGCACGCCCATCGCGGCAGGCAAACCAAAGCCCATCGTACCCAGTCCGCCGGAATTGATCCAGCGTCGCGGCTTGTTGAACTTGTAATACTGCGCCGCCCACATCTGATGTTGGCCGACATCCGAGGTGACGAAGGCATCGCCGCCGGTAATCTCGTAGAGTTTTTCGATCACAAATTGCGGCTTGATGATTTCGGTAGAATTTTTGTAGCGCAACCCACCTCCCTTGACGCGCCACTCATCCACTTGTTTCCACCATGCGGTCAGATCCGATGCATCGGACTTTTGTTTGCTGCTGCGCAATGTGTTCAACATTTGCTCCAGCACCAATTTCAGATCGCCCACCACCGGCACATCCACCTTGACGCGCTTGGCGATGGAGGATGGGTCGATATCGATGTGGATGATTTTGCGCGGCACTTGGGCAAAATGTTCGACGTTGCCGATCACCCGGTCATCGAAGCGCGCACCGACGGCCAGCAGCACATCGCAATGCTGCATCGCCATACATGCTTCATAAGTTCCGTGCATACCGGGCATACCGACAAACTGCTTATCGTTGGCGGGGTAAGCGCCCAGACCCATCAACGTAGTGGTACAAGGGAAACCAAGCAGACGCACCAGCTCAGTCAATTGCGCCGATGCCCCGGACAGCACCACTCCGCCCCCGCTGTAAATCATCGGACGCTTGGCTTCCAGCAGTATTTGCACAGCACGCTTGATCTGCGCGCTATCGCCCTTGCCTGCCGGATTGTAGGAGCGAATGTTGACACTTCTCGGATAAATGAATTCGGCTTTATGATTGGATATGTCTTTTGGAATATCGACCAGCACCGGCCCCGGACGGCCTGACTTGGCCAGGTAAAAAGCTTTCTTGATGGTTGGCGCGATGTCCTTGACGTCTTTAATCAAAAAGTTGTGCTTCACGCAAGGGCGGGTTATACCCACCGCATCGACTTCCTGAAACGCATCTTCGCCGATCGCATAGCTGGGTACTTGACCGCTGATCACTACCAGCGGGATCGAGTCCATATAGGCCGTGGCAATCCCCGTAACCGCATTGGTGATCCCGGGGCCAGAGGTGACCAATGCCACGCCCACTTTCTCCGAAGAACGCGCATAGCCATCGGCAGCGTGTACAGCTGCTTGTTCATGGCGCACCAAAATGTGCTTAACCTTATCTTGCTGAAACAGCGCGTCATAAATATGCAGTACTGCCCCACCAGGGTAGCCGAATATGTATTCAACCCCCTCTTCCTGCAAACAGCGGATAGCAATTTCCGCACCAGTCAACTCCATCACAAACACCTTAAATTTAAACGAAATAGAACCGCGTAAGATAATGGTTAGCAGCGTTTTGGTCAACCTTTGCCGTGCTGCCAACATGGTTTCAAGCGGTATGGGTAACAATTTGCTACCATGAGCGCACTAGCAAAGGGTGATAAAACTGAGTACTTCCGCTGAATTAAGCCAATTTCTCAGCAGCGTTGAGCGCCGCGCATATAAACATGCGGTGTTTGCCGTGCGCGACGATCACACTGCGTTGGACATCGTTCAAGACGCGATGCTCAAGCTTGCGGAAAAATATGGCGACAAACCTGCCGAGGAACTGCCGATGTTGTTCCAACGCATTCTGCAAAACACCATTCGTGATCATTATCGCAGGCAAAAAGTTCGATCCTCCTGGATAACACTGTTTTCCGGCTTGCAACCCAAACACGATGAAGAGGAATTCGACCCGCTGGACGTACTTGAAGACAGCGAAAATCAAACCTCACCTCTTGTGCCCGAAGAGTCTTTGCAACAAAGGCAAATTATTGCGCTAATCGAACAAGCACTTGGTAAACTACCTGCACGTCAACGCGAAGCCTTCCTGCTGCGTTACTGGGAGGGACTGGACAC
>PLBS01000116.1 GCA_003134595.1 Gallionella sp.
TGATCTCGCGGTAACAAGATTATTTGCCCTGCAGTATTTGCATTCCTTTAAGAAGATTCAATGCCTGATTAAGCTGATAGTCGCTCTTGGACCCGAATTCAGTAGGTGTAAATTTCGTCGCATCTTCTTTGGTATCGGGCGGAGAGAGCGTGTTCTTGCTTGCGTTGCCTGATTTTTCATCCGACGGTTTGTCATTGATCAAGTGCTTGTCCAGATCCGCTTCACGCAGACGAAATATGCCGCTGTCACGCCCAGCGGAGGCAGGATCTTCCACCAGAATGTCGGGCACAATGCCCTTGGCTTGTATGGAACGCCCTCCTGGCGTGTAATAACGCGCCGTGGTGAGTTTGATCCCGGTGTTGTTACCCAATGGCAAGACAGTTTGCACGGAACCCTTGCCAAAAGTTTGTACGCCCATGATGACCGCACGCTTGTGATCTTGCAGCGCACCGGCAACAATCTCGGATGCGGATGCAGAACCGGCGTTTACCAGCACGACCAGCGGTACGCTTTTAATGGAATCAGGTACGGTTTTCAGGTAATCATTCCCGCCATTGCTGCGCAGATAATTTTCCGGGTTGGCGGTCAGGCGCATTTTGGCATCTTGGGTGCGGCCTTCGGTGTAAACCACAAGCGCGTCCTTGGCCAGAAAAGCGGAGGAAACTGCGACTGCTCCAGTCAATAGCCCGCCCGGATCATTGCGCAAGTCAAGCACTAAACCTTTTAGCGGACCCTGGTTTTGCTTAACAAGATTTTCCAGAGCGGTGGCGAGATTCTCGCCGGTCATTTCCTGGAACTGGGTGACACGGACAAAACCATAGCCAGATTCAAACAGTTTGGACTTCACGCTTTGCACTTTGATGACGGCGCGTACCAAGGTAATCTCAAGGGGCTTGGGTTCATCCTTGCGGATAATGGTTAGAACGATCTTGCTGCCCGGCTTGCCGCGCATACGTTTAACCGCGTCGTTCAGTGACATACCCTTGATCAGCGTATCATCCAGCTTGATGATGAAGTCGCCACTTTTGATGCCGGCGTGATAGGCTGGGGTGTCTTCAATCGGTGAGATGACTTTCAAAACGCCATCCTCCATGCCGACTTCGATACCGAGTCCGCCGAATTCGCCGTGTGTGCCGACTTGCAGTTCTTTGAACGCCTCTTCATCCAGATAAGCGGAGTGAGGATCCAAACCGTTCAACATGCCGGCGATAGCGTCAGTGATCAATTTTTTGTCTGTGACCGGTTCGACGTAGTCGCTCTTGATGCGACCGAACACCTCGGAGAACGCGCGCAACTCCTCAATAGGTAGCGGCGTGGAGAGTGTTTCCTTGTCGGCTACCGCTGCGAAATGCAGGCTGACAGACACTCCCGCGACCAAACCCAAACCGATCAAACCTGCTTTTTCCAGAAAACGCATAATTCCCTCAATGTTATTTTGTTGCCAGCCATTTCATTGGATCGAGCGGTTTGCTCTTATGGCGCAGTTCAAAGTATAAACCGAAATCCTCATTACCGCCGCTATTCCCGACTGTCGCAATGGTATCACCGCCGCGCAGCACATCCCCGACCTGTTTGTAGAGCGTTTCATTGTTGCCATACAAGCTCATGTAGCCCTTGCCGTGATCGATAATAAGCAGGTTGCCGAAGCCGCGCATCCAGTCTGCAAACACCACCTGTCCGGCGGCGATCGCTTTAACAGCTTGCCCGCTGGAAGTTCTAAGAAACAGCCCCTTCCATTGCACCGTGCTATCAGGTCGCGGTGAGCCGAAGCGATTGGTGATCTCACCCCTGACCGGCAGCGTCAGTTTGCCTTTTAGTTGGTCGAACGGGCTGCCGTCAAAGCGATTGTCCGGGAGGTTGTCATTGCGGAACAGCGATTTCGATTTCGGTTGTGCGAGCATTTTGGTCAATTTGTCTACCAGTTCGGAGAGACGGCTCTCATCGCGTTGCAGGCGGGTGATCTCACGGCGTTGCTGGTGTAGTTGCTGCGAGATTTTGCCCAGCATTCGATGCCGAGCGTGCTGTTCTTTCTCCAGTGTCTTTTTTTGCGCTGCTTGTTCCGTGCGTAACGATGCCAGTTCCGTGCGCTGTTCGCGTGTGGACATACTGACTGCATCCAGTGAGGCGAGATTTTCGCGCAAGGTGGCTAGCCATGCTGCGCGGCTGCGGGCAATGTATTGGTAATACCGAAGATCGCGAGCGACCTGGTTGGGGTCCTGACTGTTCAGTAACAGCTTGAGATATTCCTGCTTGCCACCGAGGTATTGCTGATACAGCAGTTTGCCAAGCAGAGCCTGTTGCCCTGCCATGTCGGTGCTCAGTTTTTGTTGCTGCCCTTGCAGTTTGCTGAGTTTTTGATCTGCGGCATGTTGTAGTGCGGCGAGTTCGGCAAGTTTGCGATTGCTGTTGCTGATCGCACGTTCGGATTCACGCAATGCGTCCGCCGCTTCGGCTTTTGACTCGCTGGTTTTATCCATGTCGTGCTGCACGGCCGCGATGCGCTTGCGCAGATTTTCCAGCTCTTCCTGTTGGCTGGCGTATGCCACGTTGACCAAGGTCAAACAACATAATGCCAGCGAAAGTAAGCGCGCGAGTCTTGTCCTGAGCGTAAGCGCCTCTTTGCCTTCGACCCCGCGCTGCGCGCTATGCAAAGAACGAGCGGACTCAGGGCGAACGGGGCTTTGGTCGAATGGTTGCGGTGCTGGAGCCGAAGGGAGGGTCACTGTATCTGAATCAAGCTGTGCCCAGTCATTTCCGCAGGTTGCGGTAAGCCCATCATGGTCAGCAGGCTGGGCGCGAGATCGCGCAGCGCGCCATTATCGGTCAGCTTGGCCTTGCGCCCGATGTACAGAAAAGGCACCGGGTTCAGCGTGTGCGCGGTGTGCGCCTGGTGCGTGACGCGATCAATCATTTGCTCGGCGTTGCCGTGATCGGCGGTGATGATGACTTCGCCGCCGATGGATCGCATCGCCTTGACCACGCGACCGATGCAAATATCCAGTGCCTCGATGGCTAGTGTGGCCGCTGCCATATTGCCACTGTGGCCTACCATATCGCCGTTGGCGTAGTTGCAAATGATGGCGTGATACTGGCGGCTCAAGATCGCGGCTTCGAGTTGATCAGTCACTTCGAACGCACTCATTTCCGGCTTTAGGTCGTAAGTGGCGACTTTGGGCGATGGCACCAAAATACGCTCTTCGCCGGGGTAGGGCTGTTCCCTTCCGCCATTGAAGAAGTAGGTGACGTGGGCATACTTTTCCGTTTCGGCGATGCGCAATTGCTTCAGTCCCAGATTGGAAATATATTCGCCGAAGCCGTTGTGAATTGGCTCCTGGGTATAAGCGCAGGGCAAATTAAAATCTTCGCCATAGCGGCTCAGTGTGACAAAGCTGGCAAGCTTGGGTATGTAGGCGCGGCGGAATCCACTGAACGCGTCGTCCGTCAAAGCGCGCGTGATTTCGCGGGCACGATCGGCGCGGAAGTCCATGAATATCACCACGTCGCCCTCTTGCATGGTCGCGGCTTGCGCGCCACTTGGGATAATGGCAGTAGCCTTGACGAACTCGTCCGATTCGCCGCGTGCATAGGCCAGCGCCAGCCCGCTTAATGCATCTGTTGCGGTGAATTCGGCGCGGCCTTGGGTGAGCAATTCGTAAGCCGGTTGCACACGCTCCCAGCGATTGTCTCTATCCATCACGTAAAAGCGCCCGACGATGCTGGCGATTCGGCCGACACCCAATGCAGCGCATTTTTCCTGCAA
>PLBS01000003.1 GCA_003134595.1 Gallionella sp.
CAATAAAAACAAGGCATTGCGGGGTTGATGCCAGATTGTACACCTCGAAGGTGCTTTTCAAGGCATTTTTTAGGGTGTCTACTTTACGTTAGGCGTATTCGTCATGGCCGGGAATCTTTGGTGTAAAGTTTTTCAGGTAAATTAATAATGAGATGGTTTTGGTACCGGGATCTTACGCAAAGACAAAAGGCTCATTTGGCGCTTCTTTTGCTGGTTAGCAATTCAATGGGATCCATAATGCTTATGCAAGAGGTGTCCAAAGAGCTTTCCTATTACGTTGCGGTAACTTTTTTTATCGGAATATATCTATTTGGGTGGTATCTCATGTCCCTTAAGTGCCCAATATGCGGAACGCCAATAATTAAAAACGAGCTATTTGTATTTGGCATAAATACGCATATGTGGATGCCATTCCCGAAAAAAAACTGTTCAGAGTGCGGTCAGAAAATTGATTAATAATAGCAAGAGGCACATTGAGTCTATTCCAAGCCTAACCTTGCATTCGAGAGGGACTGGCTACGCCAGCCCCTCAATTTAACGTTAGGCAAATCATGAACTCGATCAAAGCAATTCCCACCACGTTCAAGGGCCACCGTTTCCGCTCAAGATTGGAGGCGCGCTGGGCTGTGTTCTTTGATCAACTCAGCATCAAGTATGAATATGAACTGGAGGGTTACTCGCTTCCCTCTGGTGCGGCATACCTTCCTGATTTCTATCTTCCCGATCTAGATGTGTTTGTCGAAATCAAACCACACGATAAGTTTCCGTTTGCTGAGTTGGAAAAGATTGTTGAATTTGCGCTTGCTGGTGACAGGAACCTTCTTCTTATTACGGGCACACCAACCAACGAGGCCATGTACTTACTTAACCGCACAACAACATCGCCTACGGATGAGTTCACAGATGAAGGCGATGAACTCCCCGCTGAAGAATTGACCCCTTTCTTTCTCCATACACAGAAAGATTGGTCGGGGGTCAAATTTGGAGTAACGCCCTTTTCACGCAATTGGACACTGTTGTTTTCTGACCTTCCCCCAAACGATGATGCAGCCTTGATGTTCGCCCTCTTACAAGCAAAGGGGGCGCGGTTTGAGTTTGGCGAAAAGGGAGATCATGCCTAACCTTACGTTCAAGCGGGACTGCGCAAAAGCGCGCAGCCCCTTAACTTTACGTTAGCCATTTCAATCTATGACCTCACTTGACTCATTCCTTCGCGCTGAAAAGAACAGCAAATCACGCGAGTTATTGCTCACGAGTCGAGTAATTCACGACTTGATGGTGGCTGCTGCAACTCGAGACTATGATCTCCTCGTCTATACTCCAACAGTGGACTCAGATGGCTTCGACCTTATTCTTGATGATCGTGACAGGTTGCTTCCTCTTCAACTAAAGTCCGTAATTTCAGGCGGCAAAGCCTCTCAATGGGCAATTCACAGAAAGTTGCTTCGTCCAGAAATTCACGAAATCGAATGGTTTGGCTTTCCGTCATCGCCATGCGGTGAAGGCCGAAGTGGCGGGGTTCTACTCATCGAAGTAAAGGCAAACGAGTGCACCACTGACGTTATTTATCGCTATACCGATCTTCGGATTCTTACAGCTTTTTGGCTTGACCTCTTAAAGGTCACAGCTCCAACTAAACGGCGGCTTGAGCGCCTTCGGAATGAGTTGGCTGAGAAGCCTAGTGGAAAGGTAAATGTACCGCGTACTGCATTTCTTAGGGCAAAATCCCCAGAACACCTTCTGGCACTTGCTGGGTTGCATAGTCGGCATAACACAAGTTGGCCGCACCTTCTCTATCAACTCGCGAGGTACACGTTTGAGGGGGCAGCGCTTCCCGCACCAGAAGCGCACGTTCGTCAGTTGTTGCAAGACGATCTTGCGCAGTTGGTTGGGTAGCAAATGGCTAACCCTACGCTCAAGCGGGACTGCGCAAAAGCGCGCAGCCCCTTAGCTGCACGTTAGACCTGAGACAGGAGCCGACGCCATGTCGATAAGCTGGAAAACACGCAATGTGTATTATTGGCCACTACTCATATTGGTAACACAATTGATCATTTCAGTGGGGAGTTTCTATTCGCATTACAAATTTCAAACCCTCGCCACTGCTCGTGCAGCCGAGAACGAAATAGTAGAAATGAGGCTTCACGACATTAATTGCGACCGGATCAATACGACTAACGTACTCGCCGTGATGAAGGGGTCTGTTAGCGATGCAAAAAGCTTTGCGGAGCTATTCTTTATTTTTGGCATGCTAAGCGGCTTAACTGCAATCTTTGCCCTTCTCTCTCTTGTCGCTTTGAGGCAAAAACATGCTGCTATCAGCCAAGTCTAACCCTGCGCTCAAGCGGGACTGCGCAAAAGCGCGCAGCCCCTTAGCTCCACGTTAGGCCCATATGCTCACACACTCCATACGTTTGTCTTCCTATGTGGTAGCGATTGCTATTTGCTCATATCACGCTTCCGCCATGGCCGACTGGGGCGTCAAAAGTCTACGTATCGGGTGCAATACCGTTACCGACACTATCCATGTCGAGCCGTTCATAGCATGGAATGATGGTAATTCACGTTACCCAGAATTTGGTGCGGAAACAGCGGACACAAACAAAAAACTTGTCAGTGGGAGCGATACGTTCTACGCACCCGGAAAAAATGATTCGACACCCAACGTTGACACTAAATGTAAGACAAAAACAAGAGGTGTTAGAATCATTATCAAAGGCCGAGAACTTACTTTGATCGAAAACGGAGCGGCTGTAGTTGAGCATTTAATGATCGGTAATGTCTGGGATTTTTCAGGTCCCGTTTATGCATTAACATCCTCTACGAAAGGCGCGTGGAACGAATGTAACCACGAATCGGAAGATGGCTCCTTGATATGCAGTCCAATTAAGTCCGGGAAAAAGAATGTTTCAGTCATGGCAGCAGTAGCCACAGTTGCTGAGATTCAGAGGCTGCTGGCTGGTGGTGCGGACATCAATTCACACGACACGGACGATACTACGGCACTGCATCATGCGGCTGTATTCCAGAATCTGGATGTTGCACGTTTCCTGTTAAATAATGGAGCAAATATTGATCCGACCGATTCTTTAGGACGAACCCCGCTGGTAGTTTCCGCAGGATCTTTTGGCAGCAATAACAGCCAAATGGTGCTTTTCCTTCTCAAAGAAGGTGCTGCTGTAAATGGTGCATCAAATGGGTCACAAACTCCGCTTATGGCTGCCGCATCTCTCAATGATGTCGAATCTTGTACACTACTACTTGAGTGGAAGGCAGACCCGAACATCCGATGGAAGGGACGCACAGCACTTGGGCTTGCGCGAATAAATGAACATATATATGTTGACCCTAAACCAGAGTTCGAAAGCAAGAATAAGCGCATAGTTGAACTCCTATTGAGAGCTGGCGCAATAGAATAATCGAGAGTACACCCGAAGAAAAGCGCCCTTGGTTTTTGTGTCGAGCACAGGGCTGATATTTTTAGCATGGCGGTGAAAGGCCTAACCTAACGTTCGAGCGGGACTGCCGCGAAGCAGCCCGCGTCAGCCCCTCAACTTAACGTTAGACCTCTTATCCCATGTCATCCGAAAACACTTTTTACTCTTGGCTTGCTAAGCAGCAAAAACGTAGAGACATAGTAGGTGACTTGGCTCGCGATGTTCAGCGCGACCAGCACTTTCCAGATAGCGAAACCAATCTTGAATCACTACACAGCCATCTAATACATAGCAACGCATGTCGCGAAACTATCTTCGCATTGCACGAGGCGCATCGAGAATTCCTTTCTCCCAAAAGGCTTCGCGGCGCGCTTTCGCTTAAGGTTCGGTTTCTTGTGTTCAAGCGAGATGACTACCGTTGCCAAATTTGTGGCGCAACACAAGAAACTGGTGCGCGCCTCGAAGTAGATCACAAACACCCAGTCTCGAAAGGAGGGAGCAATGAGCTTGAAAATATTTGGTTGCTTTGCTTCGAGTGCAATCGAGGTAAGGGTACTCATGAGGTCTAACCCTACGCTCAAGCGGGACTGCGCAAAAGCGCGCAGCCCCTTAGCTCCACGTTAGGCATTTATGCGATCAGCGATAATCACATTTCTACTGTTCATTGCATTCGGAACGAGTCCCGCATTGGCTGAACAAAAAAAGGCCAAGGGGTCAGGTTGGATTATTTTCGCCACCTAATACGTCCTGCTCAGCGCAAAAAACCACCGCGATACCCGCCTCATCCGCAACAGCTTGATACTCCGCCGCAACCGCCACACCCAACACACATCACCCCTTGAATCAGCGATCCCGGAGTACAATCAAGCCATCAACCTAAAATTGAACTGGAAGACAAAATGAATTTCACCATAGAACAGGAACAAGAATCAGATGGGCGTTGGTTGGCGGAAGTCCCGGAGTTACCAGGAGTCCTCGCTTACGGTGCGACATCGCTGGAAGCAATGTCCAAGGCTGAGGTTCTCGCCCTTCGCGTTATTGCTGATCGGCTTGAGCACAACGAAAGTCGTCCCTTTGCCATAAACATTTCTATACCAATTGCTGCATGAGCCAATGGCCGTCGGTCAAAGCCAAGCGCCTTCTCGTTGCGCTGCTGCGACTTGGTTGGCAAGTCAAGCGACAATCCGGTTCGCATAAAACACTTTCCCGTAATGGCTATCCTGATTTTGTTTTCGCCTTCCATGATGGCGACGAAATCGGGCCAAAAATGCTAGCGCGCGTTGCAAAGCATACTGGTCTATCTCCAAATGATCTGTAACCCGACAGTCGAGCGGGACTGCGCAAAAAAATTAAAGTAGCGGGCTCGAATTATTTGCGCCACCTAATACGTCCTTCTCAGCGCAAAAAACTACCGAGATACCCGCCTCTTCTGCAACGGCTTGATACTCCGCCGTAACCGCCACACCGGGCACGCACACCAGTTCTTCGCCGCAATAAAGCAGCGGCAGGCGGTCGCGTTGCCAGGGCGGGACGTGGTGTTCCTGCAGCAGGTTCTTCAGGGTGCGCGTCGCCGCATTCAGGTGGGGACGCAGGGTTTCGCCACCGCTGCGCAGGCGTAGCGTCACCGGCGCACGCTGCAATTTCGCCAGATTGATGCCTGCCCCCTGAGTTCGAGTGAACCTCAACTGCACATGCAGCGCGGGCCAATCCAGTTCGGCTTCGCCGTGCCACGGCGATACAAAGCTCCGGTCGAATTCACCCAATGCGCGCAGCGCATACACCTTGCCCTGATAGCGGCGCACCTGCCAGTCGTCGTAGGCGATGCACACGGCCGCATCTTCCCGCGCGTTGCACAGTTGTTGCAGCATGTCGTCCAGTTGCACGGCTTGTGGCATCGGGGCGCTGAGGCTGTGCAGAAAATAGCGCAGCAGGTTTTTTGCGCGGGGCAAGGAGAGAGATTGCAGGCGAGATACTTCCAGGCTGAACTCGTCACCCTCTCCCCCAGCCGGCTTCGCCCCCCTCGCTTCGCTCTCCCCGCTTGCGGGATAACCAGCGACTTGGCTGCCGTACTTGGGCAGCCTAGTCGAATGGCTAGTAGTTTTATCAGAGGGGAATAAATCATGCGCATCCTGTTGCGCCAGCTCATCCAGCAGCTTACTGGCCTCGGCGAAATGTTGCGCGCTGCGCGCCAGTGTGTCGCGATAGGCCGGAAATTTTTCACTCAGCAAGGGCAGCACGCGATGTCGCAAAAAGTTGCGCGGATAGCTGTCGTCGGCATTGCTTTCGTCCTCTATCCACTGCAAGTCATGCGCGGCAGCGTAATCGAGAATTTCCCGGCGGGAACAATGCAAGAGGGGTCGAACTATTGATCCTGCGTAAATATTTTCAGGAAGGCTATGAATAAATCCAGCGTCGTCGCTCCCGCGTAGGCGGGAGTCCAGTTTAAATAATTCACTGGATTCCCGCCTACGCGGGAATGACATATTTGTAAGCAGCGGCCACTTCGACATAACCAGCGACTTGGCTGGCGTTTCTTGGCAGCCTAGTCGAATGGCTAGGGGTTCCTTCAGGCTCAGGACAGGCATGGCGCTCGCGCCGCGCACNNCGCGCCGCCGCCTCGATGCCATGTACGCGCAACGGGGCGATATCCACGTGTTCGATGTGCAGGGAAATGTGATGCCGGGCGCACAGGTCTGCACAGAACTCCGCCCAGGCATCGGCATTCCGGCTAATGCCGTGATGGACATGCAATGC
>PLBS01000063.1:0-41830 GCA_003134595.1 Gallionella sp.
GCTGTAGCGCGTTGATTCATCATTATTGATTATCGGCCTGGATTACAAGCGAGAAAATATTAGAATCTTTGCAGGGGACCAGGCCAGATGGAATTCAAGGATTATTACAAGATCATCGGGGTCGCGCGTGACGCGACTCAGGATGAAATCAAGCGTTCCTACCGCAAGCTGGCTCGCAAGTATCATCCGGATGTCAGCAAGGAAGCCAACGCCGAAGCCCGTTTCAAAGAGTTGGGCGAGGCCTATGAGGTATTGAAGGATGCGGAGAAACGCGCGGCTTACGATCAACTCGGCGCCAACTGGAAAGGCGGTCAGGAGTTTCGCCCGCCGCCGGACTGGAACACGGGGTTTGAATTCAGCGGCGGCGGTTTCAGCGGCGGTGATGCGGCGGACTACAGCGATTTCTTCGCATCCCTGTTTGGTAAGGAATTCCGCACCGGCGGAGCCGGACGCGCCTCCGCCCACGCAAAAGGCGAGGATCACCATGCCAAGGTGCTCATCGACCTGGAAGACACTTATCAGGGTGCAACCCGCACCATCACGCTGCGGGTTCCCGCCATGGATGCGCAAGGCCATGTCGTCACCAAAGATCGCATTCTCAACGTAACCATTCCCAAGGGTATCCGCGCTGGCCAGCACATCCGCCTCAGCGGGCAGGGCAGTCCGGGTAGTGGAGAAGGCAAAGCGGGTGATCTCTATCTCGAGATTGAATTCCGGCCTCACCCGCTGTACCGGGTCGATGGCCGCGACCTCTATCTCGATTTACCGGTAACACCTTGGGAAGCGGCATTGGGCGCAACGGTGAAGGTGCCGACGCTCGGTGGTATCGTGGAACTTAAAATCTCTGAAGGCTCGGTGTCCGGTCGCAAAATGCGGCTGAAAGCACGCGGCATACCGGGCAATCCGCCCGGCGATTGCTACGTGATTTTATCCATTGCGCTGCCGCCAGCTGATACCGAAGCAGCGAAGGACTTGTACCGGAAAATGGAACAGGATCTTGGTTTCAATCCACGCACCAAACTGGGAGTGCCAGAATAGGAGCCAGAATTAGGAGTATCGAAAATGAATACTGAAAATAGCCTGCCGCAATTTGCAATCTGCATACTGGAAGAACAAGCCCAGTTGACGCTGGACGATCTGTGCCGTGCCTGCGCCATTGATGCACAACGGATCATCGAGCTGGTGGATTTCGGCGTACTGGAACCCCAAGGCCGTGAACCGGCTCGCTGGATTTTCGGTGGCGCCAGCTTGCACCGCGCCCGTGCGGCCTTGCGCCTGCAACGCGATCTTGACATTGATCTCGCCGGGGCGGCGCTGGTGCTGGAATTGCTGGACGAGATCGATACGTTGCGGACACGCCTGAGGGCGATGGGTGGCGAGTACTGAACGATGAATCGCGCAGAATTAGAACTGTGCCGCTGGCATGCAGTTGCCGATGAATTGGCGTTACAACATACGGCAATTGAGAATATCCTTACCGGCGCGGCACAGGCTATTCGTGAACGCGGCCAATTCCATATTGTGCTTGCCGGCGGAAACACGCCGCGTGGGATTTATCACGGGCTGCGCACAGCCAAAACCGATTGGTCCGCGTGGCACATTTATTTCGGCGACGAGCGATGTCTGCCGCCACTCGATTCAGCGCGCAACTCGCGCATGGCCGCCGAAGTTTGGCTTGATTGCGTGCCGATTCCACCGTCCCAGTTGCATGCTATAACGGGGGAGTTGGGTGCGGTTCAAGCGTCAAGAATGTATGCAGAAATACTTCGCCCAGTCGGCGACTTCGACTTGGTGCTGCTCGGACTTGGCGAAGACGGGCACACGGCAAGCCTGTTTCCCGATCATGAGTGGGGCGCAGCACCCGGATCGCCGGACACGCTGGCGGTGTTAGACGCACCCAAACCACCGCTGCAGCGAGTATCGTTGAGTGCAGCGCGGCTGAACCGCGCGCGGCAAGTGATCTTTCTGGTCAGCGGCGAGTCCAAGCATTGGGCGGTGACCGCATGGCGTGCCGGCAAGGATATTCCGGCGCGGGCGATCAAGCCGGCTGCGGGTGTCGATGTATTGGTGGAGTCTGCGTTGCTCGTACCTGTATCCAATTAAGCAAGGAGATTCAAAATGCATCTAGGCATGATCGGATTGGGACGTATGGGGGCCAGTTTGGTAAGACGCTTGACGAAGGATGGTCATGGCTGCGTCGTTTACGACATGAACCCCGCCGTAGTGAATGAACTTGCTGTCGGCCATGTTCAGGGTGCAGCCTCGATAGCTGAACTGGTCGCGAAGCTGGCCAAGCCGCGCACGGTCTGGGTGATGGTTCCCGCAGCCGTGACGGGCAAGACAATCGAGGAGTTGGCCGAGCGCATGGATGCCGGAGATATCATCATCGACGGCGGCAACAGTTACTACCGCGACGATATCCTGCGAGCGCAAGCGCTCAAAACCAAAGGAATACACTTCATCGATTGCGGCACCAGCGGCGGGGTGTTCGGGCAGGAACGCGGTTTCTGTCTGATGATCGGTGGAGAGGACCAGATCATCAAGCACCTGGACCCGATTTTCAGGAGCATCGCACCGGGTGTCGAGGCAGCGACACGCACCCCGGGCAAGAAGGGTAATCCTGGTCCTGCAGAACACGGATATCTGCATTGCGGACCCGCTGGTGCTGGCCACTTCGTCAAGATGGTTCACAACGGCATCGAGTATGGCCTGATGGCGGCCTACGCCGAAGGGATGAACATCCTGCACAATGCCAATGCCGGCAAGCGCTCCCATGCAAGCGATGCCGAGACCACGCCGATGCGCAACCCGGAGTATTACCAGTATGAACTGGATCTGCCGCAGATCGCCGAAGTCTGGCGGCGTGGAAGTGTGGTGGCGTCATTGCTACTCGACCTGACAGCGGCGGCGCTGGCTGAAGATGCTGAACTCGGTGGGTTCTCGGGTCATGTGTCGGATTCGGGCGAAGGGCGCTGGACGACGCTGGCCGCGATCGACGAAGGCGTACCGGTCCCGGTCATCAGCGCTGCGCTATTCGAGCGCTTTGCGTCGCGCGGCGCTGCCGACTATGCCGACCGGCTTCTGTCCGCGATGCGCAAGCAGTTTGGCGGGCATGATGAGAAGAAAAAGGAGCGCTGAGATGCGCAATACCCATAACCGCACAACATCGGCTGATGCGCTGGTGATCTTTGGCGTGACCGGTGACCTGGCCCACAAGATGATCTTTCCGGCGCTCTACGCGATGGTCAAGCGCGGCGTTCTCAATGTGCCGGTGGTGGGCGTCGCCTCCTCGAAATGGAGTCTGGCGCAGTTGCGCAAACGGGTGAAGGAAAGCATCAGGCAAACCGGCAGGATCGATGACCGCGCAGCCCTCGACCGCCTTCTTTCACTTATTCAATATGTGAGCGGTGATTACAACGATACGGGTACGTTCACAGCACTCAAGCAGACGCTGGGCGATGCCCGCCGTCCGGCGCATTACCTCGCTATTCCACCCGCGCTGTTCGCGACGGTTATCGAAGGGCTTGGGGCTGCGGGTTTGGCAGACCAAGCGCGCGTCATCGTCGAAAAACCGTTCGGACGCGACCTGGCCTCCGCTCGGGAGCTAAACCTCATCGCGCTGTCGGTGTTTCCGGAAGACTCGATCTTCCGCATNNATCATGAATATCCTCTATTTCCGTTTCGCCAATTCGTTTCTCGAACCGATCTGGAACCGCAATTGCGTTGCCAGCGTGCAGATCACGCTGTGCGAAGATTTCGGCGTGAAGGGTCGCGGCGTATTTTACGAAAGCGCAGGTTGTCTGCGCGACGTCATACAGAATCACTTATTCCAGATCGTCGCTCTGCTGGCCATGGAGCCGCCTGCCTTTCAGGGATATGCCGCTGTGCACAACGAGAAAGCCAAGGTGTTCCAGGCCATGCGGCCGCTGCAAATGGACGACATGGTGTGCGGCCAGTACGCTGGTTACCGGAAGGAGCCGGGCGTGGCGAAGAATTCGGGCGTAGAGACGTTCTGCGCGCTGAAGCTGTTCATCGATTCGTGGCGATGGGAAGGAGTGCCATGGTATCTGCGTTCCGGCAAATGTATGGCTGCCACTGCAGCCGAAGTTCTGGTGGAATTGAAGCCGCCTCCACAAAAGCTGTTCGACGATTCAGCGCCGACGGATGGGCGGGCCAATTATCTGCGCTTCCGGCTCTCTCCCAATTCAGCCGTTGCCCTCGCCGCACGCGTCAAGCGCGCAGGCAAGGAGTTCGTCGGTGAACAATGCGAGCTCTATCTGCTGGACGAACAACCCGAAGTGCAAACACCTTACGAGCGGCTGTTGAGTGATGCCATGGCCGGCGATGGCGCGCTGTTCACCCGCGAGGACGCGGTTGAGGCCGCCTGGGCGGTGATCGATCCCGTTCTTGGCTTGCCCCGCCCTGTTTACCCCTACAAGCAAGGCAGTTGGGGACCGAAGCAAGCCGACGCGCTGATTGCGGCAGATGGAAAATGGCACAACCCCAAATTGATGAAGGAAAAAAAATGAAAGCCACCCAGCAACTGCACGATCTCGGTCAAAGTCTCTGGCTCGACAATATTACGCGCGAGCTGCTGACGAGCGGAACATTGTCCCGATACATCAGCGAACTCTCCGTGACGGGACTCACTTCCAATCCCACTATCTTCGACCATGCAATCAAGAATAGTGATTTCTACGATGACGCGATCCGCCAAAAAACGCTAGCGGGCAAATCGGGAGAGGTGCTGTTCTTCGAACTTGCGCTGGAAGATTTGATCCAGGCAGCCGATCTGTTTCGCCCGGTCCATGTTGCTACCGGCGGAGTCGATGGCTGGGTGTCGCTGGAGGTGTCACCCTTGCTCGCGGATGATACTGCCGGAACTATAAAGGCGGCGGCGCAACTGCATGCGCGTGCGCAACGCCCCAATCTTTTCATCAAGATTCCGGGCACGCCCGCAGGTATTCCGGCGATCGAGGAATCAATCTTCGCGGGCGTGCCGGTGAACGTAACGTTGCTGTTCTCTCGCGAGCACTACATCGCCGCGGCAGAAGCGTATATGCGCGGCATCGAGAGGCGCATTGCCGCCGGTCTGGATCCGAACATAAGTTCAGTGGCTTCGATTTTCGTCAGCCGCTGGGACGTGGCCGTCAAGGACAAGGTTCAAGGTGAGTTCCGCAACAACCGTCTTGGCATCGCGATCGCGATGCGCACCTACAAAGCCTACCGCGATTTGCTGGCATCAAAGCGTTGGCAGAAACTGGCCGCTTCCGGGGCACGACCGCAGCGCCTGCTGTGGGCCAGCACCGGCACCAAGGATCCCGCAGCCTCAGAGACCCTTTACGTTGAAGCGCTCGCTGCGCCGGATACGGTCAATACCATCCCCGAAAAGACACTGCTCGCTTTCGCCGAGCACGGCAAAATAAATAATATATTGCCGGTTGATGAGGGTTCCGCCGAAACGGTGGAAGCGGTCATTGCGGAATTCACCCGCGAGGGCATCAACGATGAGGCGCTTGCCGCCGACCTGCAGCGCGAGGGGGCGGAAGCTTTCGCAAAATCATGGAACGATCTGATTGATTGTATCGCGTCAAAAAGTGCCGCGCTTACGCAGAACCATCCGGGCGGAAAATAGCCATGACAGTCGCAGCGCAACTCGACCAGTTGTGCATCAATACCCTGCGCTTCATGTCGGTGGACATGGTGCAAAAGGCCAACAGCGGACATCCGGGCTTGCCGCTCGGCGCCGCACCGATGGCCTACGTGCTGTGGACGCGTTGGCTCAAGTACAACCCGCGCAACCCGCACTGGTTCAACCGCGACCGCTTCGTGCTCTCGGCCGGACACGGCTCGGCGCTGCTCTACAGTCTGCTGCATCTCACCGGCTACGACCTTGCGCTGGACGACATCAAACAGTTCCGTCAATGGGGCAGCAAGACGCCGGGGCATCCCGAGCGCGGACACACGCTTGGCGTCGAAACCACCACCGGGCCGCTGGGGCAAGGCTTCGGCAATGCGGTCGGCATGGCGATCGCAGAGGCGCAACTCGCGGCACGCTACAACCGGCCCGGTCACGCGCTGATCGATCACCATACCTTTGCCCTCGTCAGCGACGGCGACCTGATGGAGGGCGTGGCCTCCGAAGCTGCCTCGCTGGCCGGTCATCTCAAGCTCGGCAAGCTCACTTGCCTCTACGACGACAACTACGTCACCCTGGCCGCCGGCACCGACATCGCCTTCTCCGAAAATCGCGCACTGCGCTTCGAGGCCTATGGCTGGCACACCGTATCGGTGGCGGACGGCAACGATCTCGCCGCGATCGACGCCGCGCTGGCCGCTGCACGCACGGAAACCGCACGGCCGTCGCTGATCCTGGTGCGTACCCATATTGGCTACGGCTCGCCCGAGCAGGACAGCTTCAAGGCGCACGGCTCCCCGCTCGGCGTGGATGACGTGCGCAAGACCAAGCAAACACTGGGCTGGCCGACCGAGCCGGATTTTCTGATACCGGACGAGGCGCTGGCGCATTTCCGTAAGGCGGTGGAACGCGGCGCGCAGAACGAGGCGGAATGGAATGTGTCGCTGAGCACCTACGCCAAGGCGTTTCCGGATCTGTCCGAAGAACTTCGGGGTCGCGTGCGCGATGAGCTGCCGCTAGGCTGGGATGCGGACATCCCGGTATTTCAAACTGATGCCAAGGGCCTTGCCACGCGCGATGCTTCCGGCAAGGTGATGAACGCCATTGCACCTAAACTGCCGGCGCTGACCGGCGGATCGGCCGACCTCGACCCGTCCACGAAAACGGCCTTGAAAGGCTTGGGCGATTTCAATCCGCTGCCGGCGAAAAACGCGGATGAGCAGGGTTCCGATGGCGGCGGCTGGAGCTATGCCGGACGCAACCTGCACTTTGGCGTGCGCGAACATGCGATGGGCGCCATCGTCAACGGCCTTGCCGCGCACGGCGGCTTTATTCCATATGGCTCGACCTTTCTGATTTTTTCCGACTACATGCGTCCGGCTATCCGGCTGGCGGCACTGATGGGGCTGCACATCGTGCACGTGTTCACGCACGACAGCATCGCCGTCGGCGAGGACGGTCCCACGCATCAACCGGTGGAACAACTGGCGAACCTGCGTGCGATCCCGAATCTCATTGTGATCCGCCCCGGCGACGCCAACGAAACCGCAGTTGCCTGGCGCGTCGCGCTGGAAACGCGCGACCGGCCGGTGGTGCTGGTGTTGACCCGGCAGGATCTGCCCACGCTAGATCGCAGCCGCTACGCCGCTGCGGATGGATTGCGCCGTGGCGCTTATGTATTGAGCGATGCACCGAACGGCAAGCCCGAACTGATTCTGCTCGCCAGCGGTTCAGAAGTCAGCCTGATCGTGGCGGCGGCGGAACGTTTGCAACAGCAAGGCATCGCCGTGCGCTGCGTGTCGATGCCGAGCTGGGAGTTGTTCGAGGCCTTGCCGCAAGCCGAGCGCGATGCGGTGCTGCCGCCCACGGTCGGTGCGCGGCTCGCGGTCGAATTGGGTGTGCAGCAAGGATGGGATCGTTACGTCGGTGCGCGCGGCGACATGCTCGGTGTGGAACGCTTCGGCGCTTCCGCGCCGGCCGCAGTCTTGCTGCGCGAATACGGCTTCACCGTCGACAATGTATGCGCGCGGGTAAAGGCACTGCTGGCTGGCTGACGCAAGCAGTCTGCTGCTTTGATTATGTTGGCCTGTAGTGAATAAAACGCTAAGGTGAAGTAAATATATTATGAAAAGGCCCTCTATCTTTACCATCGGCCATTCTACGCGGCAAATAGATGAATTTATAAAACTGTTGCAGACATACGACGTTAAAGTAGTGGTAGATGTGAGAACCATACCTAAATCGCGCCATAATCCGCAATTTAATGAGGAGGACCTCAAACAGTCCTTACGACAAGTTCATATTCGCTACAAGCACCTAAAAAAGCTTGGCGGGTTGCGCCACACAACGAAAAATTCGATAAACCTTGGATGGCACAATGCTTCGTTCAGAGGATATGCCGATTTTATGGCGACTGTGGAATTCGCGAATGGTTTGGAAGCACTGACAAAGATCGCAAGCGTGAAGGAAACCGTCATTATGTGCGCAGAGGCCGTACCATGGCGTTGCCACCGCTCTCTTATTGGCGATGCCCTTACTAAAAAAGGTTGGGTTGTACGAGATATCATGAGCGGAACTTCTGCTCCAAAGCATCGGTTAACGCCATTTTTAAAAGTAAGAAAAGGACAGCTGGTATATCCTGCACCTAAAACATGATCCGATATTCATACAATCAGCCGAAGATACTTTTTGTGGGCATTAATCCTCATTTCGGATCGTTTGATCGAGGTGTGCCATTTTCCAATAACAAGTCGTTTTGGTACCTTCTTTCAGACGCTGGGATCATCCAGGAAAAAAGAGACGAACTTCGAGATGATGAATCGTTAAGACGGATATACAAAAAGAAGTTTAATGCGGTGTATCGATTGGGTTTCGTGAACATTATCGATCGGCCCACGCGCGATGTTTCCGAGCTTAAGAAGGGCGAGGAGTTACCGGGACGCAAAAAAATTTCACGCATAATCAGGGCTGAGATGCCGAAAGTAGTCTGTTTTATCGGGAAAATCACATACGAGAAATATACCGGATCAAAAGATTTCTCTTTTGGCTGGCAGAACTGCATCAATGGTGCGAAGATCTTCGTTATGCATTTTCCTTTGCGCGGAGAAGCCGTTGTTAGAATTCGCGAGTTAAGAAAAATTGCACAAGCCGCTCATGCTTGATCCGCAGTTAATTTTCTATCCGGGATAACCACCATGGAACAAAATATGACCGCATTAAAACTCATATCCTCGCGCGACGAAGCCGGTAACGTCCGGACATTTATCTTTGAAACGAATGGCCTTACCTGGATAGCGGGGCAGAATCAGGGTTATATATTGCCGCAAGCGGGCGAGATTGAAGCTGAAAATCAGCGTTGGTTTACCATTGCTTCCGCACCGAGTGAAGGAGCAATCCACCTCACAACGAGGGTGTCAGAAAGCAGGTTCAAGCAAGCCCTCAACGCCATGAGGCCGGGTGAGGAGATTAAGGCGTTTGATCTTGGCGGAGACTTTACCTGGGAAGAAGAATCGGATGATCCGGTCGTGATGGTTGCCGGCGGAATCGGCGTAACACCGTTTCGCAGTATTCTGCTTGAGCGGCACAAAGCAGAGAAACCACTTAATACCACTCTTATATATTTCAATCGCACCGAAGAAGTTTCTTTCCAAACTGAACTGCAAAATCTTTCCAAAAAGCATCCGGAATTTACTTTGCGTATTGCCATTGGTGAGCCTATCACCGCAGATAAAATTCTTGAGCTCGCGCCTCAAGCGAGAAAACAAATACTCTATCTGTCCGGACCCGAGCCGATGGTTGAGAGTATCGGCTCAAAGTTGCATGAACGCGGCATCACAGTCAAACAGGATAGATTCCCAGGCTATGACGACAAGAACTATTAGGCGCACACATGAGCATTGCCATCAAGAGAATTTACGAAGAGCCGGTGCCAGGTGACGGCGCGAGAATTCTGGTTGATCGCTTATGGCCGCGCGGGGTGTCAAAAGAAAGAGCGAAGCTTGACCTATGGCTCAAAGACATAGCCCCGAGCACCGAGTTGCGCGAGTGGTTCGGCCACGACCCAAAGAAATGGATTGAATTTCAAAAGAAATACAAAATCGAACTTGCCAACAACAATGAACCTGTTGCCGAGCTTAAGAAGATCGTGAGGCAGAACAAAACGGTAACCCTGCTATACGCCGCTAAGGATGAGGAACACAATGAAGCGGTTGTTATTACCAATCTACTTTCTAAAAAATAGACGATATAAATATGACGCATGATATATATCGCAAATTGACAGCATCACAATGTGATGTTAGTTTTCTAGCGACATTTATCTATCTGCGATGAGCATGGCGAAAAAAATCCCTAATAAAGAAGAGTTTGAGTCCCTCTCGGATTTCCGTCATCAATTACGTTGTTTTGTGCGGTTTAGTGAGGATATTACACATGAGTTCGGCATTACAAATCTGCAATATCTATTGTTGCTTCACATCAAAGGGTATAAAGGTCGTGAATGGGCCACGATCAGCGAACTTGCCGAGCGCTTGCAAACCCACCATAACGGTGTCGTATCTCTAGTCTCACGTTGCGAAAAACTGGGATTGCTTTATCGCCAGCGCAACACTGTCGATAAGCGTGAGGTAAAGATATTTCTCACACCAGAAGGTAACAAATTAGTAAAAAAAATCGCGAGCGCGCATCGTAATGAGTTATTGAGCCTGCAAGGAGTATTCAAGGTTCCTGGTGCAAAGGAATTGGGAGCGGGATCCTGATTCAGGAATTGCCAGGCGACGCTCCAAAAGTTTATCAGAGTGCTTTGTTAGGCGAAAAATTCCCGGTGGCTAGGCGCGTTCGAATAATCTCTGAATCGTCTTGGATTCGCTTTAGAATCTTATCGTTTTCAGAAACTTCCCAGTGGCTTTCTATCATTAACATTGTCCCAATTCCGTAGCGCTTTTGGAGAATTGGGGTACATGCGTCTGCAAAAGCTTGTGCCAGTGATCCTGAGTCTATATGAGCCATTGCGGTATAACCGCAAATTCTGACGTGTGGACTTAAAAAGATATCGCTGTTCTCATCCTGATTGTGCAACGCAGAAATGATTCGCGAAGTCGTCCGTGGCACTATCGTATAGTAAGTAATGCGGTGCATATGTAGTTGTAACACATGAAAATTGACCGATCATTTGTGAAGAACCTTGAGGCGGATGCAAATGACATGGCCTTGTCCGAGGCGATCATCGTGATGGCGCATAAGCTGAGGCTTAAAGTCATTGCGGAAGGGGTGGAAACGGAAGGGCAGCGCAACTTGCTGACTATCGCCGGGTGCGACTACGCGCAAGGCTATCTGTTCTCAAAACCCGTTCCGCCGGGAGAGCTTGAGAGGCTGCTGATTGCACAAGGGCAGTAACAAAATACAGCCCGGTATCTCTGCCGGGACGCTTCCTGCGCTACGCGGTTCGGCGTTGTCAGGATGCCGTCCCCTTCCAGACGGCAACCTTGCGGTACAGAATGAATGTCACAGCAAGAATTAAAGTACCTGCGCCGACGGCAACCGGAAACCAGAAATCCGGATGATCAAGTACGAAAGGAAGTAAACCTACAGCAACTACGGGTGGAATATGGAGCTTGAAAATCCTGACTACCACCACCCCGAAAACTACCGTCAGAATGGCCGCAACAGGCCCTGTTCCGAGGGCTGAAACCGTCTCGACCCCCGCAGCAGCAGTAATAATGCAAGCTATGCACAAAAGGATAGGCTTGCCCGCCCAAGGACAAACTTCCGCATGCGCGAACATCTCGAATCCGATCACCACGAGTGGCGGAAAAAGAATGAAGCGTAACCCGGTTATCTTGACGAGCAATATCTCGAGTAGCAAGAAAACCACGAAAAATGGCAACCATAAATATTGTCCGGGAGGTTGTTCTGTCATATTGTCTTCAGCGTCGCCTGGTGGACTCGGCATGCCATTTATCGCCTTAGCAAAGATTCGCCGGTAGAAAATGGAACATGCTGCCAAAAGTGCTGTGCCGAATGCGATCGAAACCGGGTACCACCAACTCCCTTGGCTCAAGGCGATGGGAATCAACCCCGCAGAGATCGCGGGGGCGATAGGTGAATTCAGCCATTTGATAATAAGCAACGCGCTGAGTACACATAAAAAGACGGATAAAAATCCGTAAGTCATGTTCTGTTCGATCAGTACACCCACCACTGCGGTAAGTACCGGCGTCACAACAAGCATCAGCGGGGCACGCGCCCAAGTTCCCTTGGGTCGTGCGAAGATGTCGTAGGACAGTGCACCGAGTTCGGGGAACAACACATAGGCTGTACCAGTCAGTCCGGCGACCTTTGCGATGCCACCGATGTATATCACTGCAAGGATCTCGCCTAGTAGCAGCATGTTAATCTGAATTCTATTTTGAAGACCGAAAGCACTGCAAGAATCCCCATGATTGCTTGTTATTTTTGTTTTCGTACTGGTTTCGCCCATCGATTTAATTGTCCATCGCAAGGTTTAAACCACCGGCTTTAGCCTTGCAGATTCAGCAAGCGAGGAACAAACCGTAGCCCGTTCCACCTTGCTGGTTAAGTAATAGTGCCGCTCGTTCCCCATTCGGCACTGTTTTGCCAGCTATTCACCCCTCAAGTAACAGGAAAGTCACCGCAGACTTGCATCGCAATTCTGTGACAGGACCTTGCACAAGAGCATCGCTGTTGTGGCTTTTCTACCATAGATTTTGAGAGGCCGCCTTGTGCCACCAGCGGATGCCCTATATTCCATCCACTTAGGTTACGTGATCTTTTTATTGCTCAACTGACACTATTCAACGGGTCCAAAGGCTGGACAATATATCATATTATGATATATTATTTAAGCTGCAGTTGAAACTAAACAACTGCTGTGGTGTACGCAAGTCCCATCAATTATTTTGGAGGTTTTATTATGTTGATTACTTGGATTGGTATGTTGTTTGTCTTTACACCATTTTTTATATTGAGTTTGATGATAATTTTTTCCGGCAAGCCCGATAAATAGATCAGCACCGGTTAACCTTGCCCTACCAGCGATATCAGGGGTGGCTGACTTCCGTCAGGTCTTTTTTTTTCGCGGCACTATGCGCTAATGAAGATACTTTTTCTACTACCGCATCAAGAAGTGGATGGAAAGTACCGACACACCCAGTCGTGTCGCTCGGCGCGAATAAGTTAACTGTCATATAACCAGGGAGCAAGTTCCCTTTTTTTAGGGTTGGAATATGGGCGAATCACTATTATTAATCACTATCATTACCCTGGTGGTTCTGACAATACGCCGCGCAAGGCCTGTGATATTGGAGAACCCGGTCATTATCCAGCGTCCCGGGCAATACCACATTACCCTCGCGCCGCAACTCAACCGTGCGCAAACCTTCATCGAACAAATCGCCAAGCAGTTTGCCCAATTGCACCTGTCTGGAGGCGATCTTTCCACTCAGTACTTTGAAGTGCGCGATCCCAAGGTGTTTTCCAAGGGCGAGAGTTCCTACTTATTGGCGATCGCATTGCGCGGCGGGGTGTTGTATTTCCAGGCGGTCAATCCCAAGCCTTTACAGGACGATATAGGCAGCCACTACAAAACCTTGCACGAATTTTCCGAGGCAGCGATGCTGCATCATCCACTTTCAGAGTCTGCCGATGAGTGGGGAGCGGAGAAGCTCGGCGGCTCTGTCGAAACTGTTGCGGGGCAGTTGAAGATAGTCGTGAAAGTATTGCAAACAACCGACTGATGAGGGCCGCATCAGATTCTGGCATCCAGAATTTTCCGTCATGACAATCTGGGCACGAACGCAATGAATACTTTGTGTCAGGCAACTGGTGGCGCGATGGTAGTGAGGTTGCGCCCAGCTTTCAGTCACTGCCAATTGCCGCGAATGGTTGGCAAAAACAATCCGCCCTTTCTTAAGATGGCCGGTATGCAGATAATGTTGCGAGAGCATGATTGCTCCAATGACTGTTTGAACTTGAACCCCAAAAAACCATCAGGCCGGTATGACGCAGTTTTTTCTAACGGACAATCCGGGTTGAACGGACCGGCCTGATGATGGTGCTCTGATTGTGTGCCACGCTTTCGACCACATGGCTGCTGCTCAGGTCATGTTGACACATAGTTGGTTAGCGATGCACGCTTTTCCGCATTACGTACGCCAGCGTACATACAACATTTTGTGTGCAATGGAAAATACCTATAGTGATTAAATTTGCAGCCGCAAGTTTTGCTGAAATTCACGACCCACTGAAATTTTATCAAGGAAAAAATAATGGAACATACCCTGCCCCCACTGCCTTATGCGCTGGATGCGCTGCAACCCCACATATCCAGGGAAACATTCGAATACCACTACGGCAAGCATCATCAGGCCTACGTGACCGAGCTTAACAAGCTGATCAAGGGCACTGAATTCGAAAGGGCTGCGCTGGAAGACATCATCAAGAAATCTTCCGATGGTATTTACAACAACGCCGCGCAAGTGTGGAACCACACTTTTTTCTGGAACTGCATGAAGCCGAAAGGCGGTGCAATCCCAAGCGGGGCGCTGGCCGATGCCATCAACAGGAAGTGGGGCAGCCACGACGAGTTCAAGAAGGCGTTCGTGACTTCCGCCGTGGGCAACTTCGGCTCCGGCTGGACCTGGCTGGTGAAGAAGGCCGATGGTTCAGTGGATATCGTCAACATGGGCGCGGCCGGTACACCGCTCACCACGGGTGACAAGGCGCTGTTGTGCGTGGACGTGTGGGAACATGCCTATTACATCGACTATCGCAACCTGCGCGCCAAGTTCGTCGAGAACTTCATCAATCATCTGGCGAACTGGGATTTTGCGGCGCAGAATTTCAAGTAATTTTCCGGTTGCGAACGTAGCAAAACACCGGTGGTCCTTACGGTTGAGCCGCAAGGTGTCCTACGGCTGTTAAACCGGTTGGCAAAAATGAGGAGTAGCGGCATGAGTACGGCAGAGCACCTGGTAAACCCCATGGCAGGCAAGCCGGCCACAGCAGCAATGCTAGTCAATGTACCGAGACTCATCACGGCCAACTACAGCAATATGCCGGATGCTGCGATACCCGCGCAAAGGGTCGCGTTCGGCACCTCAGGCCATCGCTGCTCCGCGGAGCGGACCATCTGCGCCCCATCCTTGAAGAAGCACAAACCATCTTCGCTGCTGCGCTGGAGGCGCAAACGCAGCAGCCGGAGATCGCGTTCAGAACAAATTTGAAGGAAAAGTTATGAGCGAACAAACGCCGGTCAGCCATCCGCTATACAGCCTGCACCCCGCCGACATTGATGGATTCGAATCACTGGTCGATCTGGCTCTGGATATGCGCTGGTCGTGGAACCATTCCACAGACGAGGTGTGGCGGCAGCTTGATCCGGTGCTGTGGGATCTGACGCATCACCCCTGCGATGTTTTGCAAACGGCGTCACGGGAAAAAATCAGGACTGCACTTGCCGATCCGGAATTTCGCAAGAGAGTAGATGAATTACTGCTGTCAAAAAAGCGGGCAGAAAATGCGCCCGCGTGGTTTCAGCAGGCTCACCCGCAATCTCCGCTGAACTGTGTCGCGTATTTCAGCATGGAATTCATGCTGAGTGAAGCGTTGCCCATTTACTCGGGCGGACTGGGCAATGTGGCGGGCGATCAGCTCAAGGCCGCCAGCGATCTGGGTGTTCCGGTGATTGGTGTGGGGCTGCTCTACCAGCAGGGCTATTTTCGCCAGATCATCGACAAGGATGGCGCACAGCAGGCGCTCTATCCGTATAACGATCCGGGCCAATTGCCGATCACTCCCTTGCGCAAACCGGATGGGGAGTGGTTGCGGTTGGAGATCGCGTTACCCGGTTACTCGGTCTGGCTGCGCGCCTGGCAGGTTCAGGTTGGCCGCGTGAAGCTGTACCTGCTGGACAGCAATGACGTAGCAAATTACCCGGCGCATCGAGGCATCACCAGCGAGTTATACGGAGGCGGGTGGGAGTTGCGGTTGAAACAAGAGCTGGTGCTCGGACTCGGCGGGTGGCGGTTGCTCCGCGCGCTTGGCCTCCAGCCGGAAGTCTGTCACCTCAACGAAGGCCATGCGGCCTTCGCCGTGCTGGAACGCGCCCGGAATTACATGGAGGAAACAGGCCAGTCTTTTGAAGCGGCTCTGGCCGTGACAAGAGCAGGCAACCTGTTCACCACGCACACGGCGGTGGCCGTCGGCTTCGATCGTTTTTCTCCGGCCCTCATCGAACAATACCTCGGTGGGTACGCCAAGGGGATCGGCATAACCACCCACGATCTGCTGGCGCTGGGCCGCCAGAACCCGAACGACGCGTCGGAACCGTTCAACATGGCCTATCTGGCGATTCGCGGGAGCGGGGCGGTCAACGGAGTAAGTCGCTTGCATGGCAAGGTGAGCCGACATCTATTCGAGCCGCTCTTTCCGTACTGGCCGACGGAGGAGGTGCCCATCGGCCACGTCACGAACGGAGTCCACATGCCGACTTGGGACTCTGCAGAGGCGGACGATCTTTGGACGGAAGCGTGCGGCAAGGATCGCTGGCTGGGGACGCCGGAAATCATGGGGCAAAATATGCGCCGTGTTTCCGACACCAGGCTCTGGCAGTTTCGCATCGCCGCCAGCCAGAATTTTGTGGAATACGTGCGCGAACGCTTGTCCAGGCAACTGGCCGCCTCCGGCGCATCGCCCGGAGCTGTGGCGGAGGCAGGACATCTTTTTGATCCCAACGTGTTGACCTTGGGTTTTGCGCGTCGTTTCGCCGCCTACAAACGTCCCAACCTGCTGCTGCACGACCCGGAGCGTCTGCTGCGTCTGCTGACTAATCCGCAACGCCCGGTACAGCTCATCATGGCGGGCAAGGCCCATCCCTCAGACTTGGCGGGGCAGTCGATGATCCAGCAATGGATGCATTTCATCCGGCGGCACGAGGTGCGTCCTCATGTAATTTTCCTCAGCGACTACAACATGCTGTTGAGCGAGTACCTTGTGCAGGGGGTCGATGTCTGGATCAACACGCCCCGTCGTCCCTGGGAGGCGTGTGGAACCAGCGGCATGAAGGTGCTAGTCAATGGCGGCCTGAATCTCTCGGAACTGGACGGCTGGTGGGCGGAGGCCTACACGCCGGAAGTGGGGTGGGCGTTGGGGGATGGACAGGAACATGGCGATGACCCGGCCTGGGATGCTATCGAAGCCGATGCACTCTACGGGCTCCTCGAACGCGAGGTGATCCCCGAATTCTATACGCGTGATGAACAAGGTATCCCCAGTGCCTGGGTGAACCGGATGCGAGAAAGCATGGCGCAATTGACGCCGCAATTTTCCACCAACCGCGCGGTGCGCGAATACACCGAGCAACACTACCTCCCGGCTGCATCAGCCTACCTTGCACGCGCTGGCGATAAAGGCAAAATTGGTGTGGATATGATTGATTGGCAGCACGCGCTGGAACAAAAATGGTCCGCACTGCGCTTCGGTGAAGTGAAGATTGAAAGCGACGACGAGCAGCATATATTTGAAGCGCAGGTGTATCTCGATGACCTTGATCCGGAGGCGGTGCGTGTCGAACTTTATGCGAATGGTGAAGCGCCGGAGCGAGTGGAAATGAAGCGCGTGCGGCAACTGGTGGGCGCAATAAACGGTTACGCCTATCGTGCAGAGGTGCCCGCATCTCGCCCGGCGACGGACTATACGGCGCGAGTAATACCTCACCGCGACGGTGTGGCGGTGCCACTCGAAGCAGCTCAAATTCTGTGGCAGCGATGATTCAATACGAACATGAATACGCCTGAACGCCCACTTGATGTTTACGTGGCAGATGTCTGCGAACACACTGAAGTTCGGAGAGGTGTTCCCTTGCCAATGGGAACGCATGAATCCGGGGGAGGAGTCAACTTCGCCTTGTTCAGCCGTCATGCCAGCCGCATTCGGCTGGAATTGTTTGATCAACCCGCAGACGCAAAACCGGCCAGGGTGATTGATTTCGATCCCGCGCGCAACCGCACGGGTGACGTGTGGCACGTATGGCTTGAAGGGATTCGTCCCGGCCAACTCTATGCCTATCGAGTGGATGGCCCATACCAACCAGGGGAAGGACATCGTTTTAATTTCAACAAACTGCTGCTGGATCCCTTTGCAACAGCGATCTCGCCGTTGCCAGATTGGGACTTCGGGCCCGCCCGCGGATACGATCCGGCGCAAACGCAAGACCCGATTAGTTCGAAACTTGATGATGCCGGAGCCATGCCGAAATGCGTGTTCACTTGCGAACACTTCCGCTGGCATGACGACCAGCCGCTCAGGCATCCCTGGGCTGAGACCGTGATTTATGAAACGCATGTTCGCGGTTTCACCGTTCATCCCAGCTCCGGCGTGGAGCATCGCGGCACCTACCGCGGTCTGATGGAAAAGATCCCCTATCTAAAAGAACTGGGCGTGACGGCTGTGGAATTGATGCCCGTCCATGAGTTCAACGATTACCAAGTGCCGGTCACCAATCCGCAAACAGGCAAGCCGCTCGGTAATTACTGGGGCTACGAACCGGTGGCCTTCTTTGCGCCGAAAGCGTCCTACAGCAGTGCAGGCGGCCTGGGTCAGCAGAAGCTGGAGTTCAAGGAAATGGTCCAGGCTCTCCATCATGCCGGTATCGAAGTGATCCTGGATGTCGTGTTCAATCACACGGCGGAGGGAAACGAACTGGGCCCGACATTGTGTTTTCGCGGGATTGATAACGCGATTTTCTACATGCTGGCGGGAGACCAACGCTACTACCAGGACTACACGGGAACGGGCAATACCATCAACGCCAACCATCCCGTGGTGCGTGACCACATCATGGGTGCGTTGCGCTACTGGGTGGTGGAGATGCATGTGGATGGGTTCAGGTTTGATTTGGCGTCGGTGCTCGGCCGCGACGGCAGCGGCAAACTGCTGGCCAATGCCCCGCTGCTCGAGCAGATCGCCGAGGACCCGATCCTGAGAGATGTCAAGATTATCGCCGAAGCGTGGGATGCCGCGGGTGCATACGAGGTGGGCAGTTTTTCAGAGCGGCGTTGGGCGGAGTGGAATGGCCGGTACCGGGATGATGTCCGGCGTTTCTGGCGCGGCGATGAGGGGATGCTCGGCCTGTTTGCAAGCCGCATCTGCGGCAGTGCCGACATCTATACCAATTCGGGCAAAGGCCCCGAGGGCAGCATCAACTTTGTCACCTGTCACGACGGCTTCACGATGAATGACCTGGTGAGCTATCGCGACAAGCACAATGAAGCAAACGGAGAAAACAACCATGACGGAACCGACGCCAACTTCAGTGAGAATTGTGGCACTGAAGGCCAGACAACGGATGCCGGGATCGAGGCATTGCGGAACAAACAAATCAAGAACTTTCTGCTGACCCTGCTGATCTCGCGCGGCGTGCCTATGCTGCTCGGCGGTGATGAATTTCGCCGCACGCAACGCGGTAACAACAACGCCTACTGCCAGGACAACGAAACGAGCTGGCATGACTGGAGCGGTCTGGAGCAACACAAGGAAATTTACCGCTTTGCACTAGGCATGATCGCCTTTCGTCGCGCCCATCCGATTCTGAGCAGGCAACAATTCTACACAGACGACGAGATCCAATGGTTTGGAGCACAAGGAGGATTGCCCGACTGGACCGCCCCGAAACAAAAACAGTTCGCCTGTCTGATCCATGAGGACGAGCAGAACGCGCTTTATATGATGTTCAATGCCGGTGACGATGCGATCGATTTCGGTTTACCCGCTGTGCCAACGGAAGCTCGGTGGCATCTGGCCGTTGACACCGCTCACATAACGCCAGCAGATCTGTTTGCTGCCGGTGAGGAACCGCTTTGGGAAGATCCGCAAACGTACCAACTGAGCCCCCGAACCAGCGCCATATTGCTGGTTCGATACACGGCGTTGCCGGAGGCGAAATGAAAAAAGTGATCCTGGTCACGACGTTGTTTCCGGATTCTTGCGCGAAACCGGCTTCGTTCAGATCACAGAATGACGAAAGCGTCATCGATGAAACCCGCTAGCTCACATATCCTGACAATCAATGGCGGCTCGTCGAGCATCAAGTTCGCGCTGTTCGAGGCTGGTGACTCGCTTCGGAGGATTCTGGAGGGCGGGATCGAACGGATTGGTTTGCCTGAGGCCACCTTGCGGGTGAAAGGCTTGAATCCGGCGGACAACTTTTCGCGCTCTGTGACGGCACCGGATCACACGGTGGCGGTGGAAGCTCTGATGGACTGGATCGAAGAACACAGCGGGCGTGATGCATTGACCGCAGTGGGGCATCGCGTGGTGCATGGCGGGCCGAAGTATAGCGAACCGCAGCGTATCACTGCGGAAATGATCGAGGAGTTGCATAGACTCAGCCCGTTTGATCCCGAGCATCTGCCGGAGGAGATCCTATTGACCGAGGCGTTTCATCGCCGGTTTCCCGACTTGCCGCAAGTGGCGTGTTTCGACACCGCATTTCACGATGACATGCCGCGCGTGGCGCAATTATTGCCGATCCCGCGCCGCTACGAGGCGCAGGGTATACGGCGCTACGGGTTTCACGGCTTGTCATACAAGTTTCTCATGGAGGAACTCGCCCGCCTCGGCGACCCGGCTGCAACAAAGGGACGCGTGATCCTCGCCCACCTCGGCAATGGCGCGAGCCTGGTGGCGGTGCGTGATGGCAAGAGCATCGACACCAGCATGAGTTTCACCCCGACCGCCGGAGTGCCGATGAGCACCCGCTCCGGCGACCTTGATCCCGGACTGGTTTGGTATCTGGCGCGCACTGAAAACATGAGCGCGAAGCAATTCAACGAAATGGTCAATTTCAAATCCGGGCTGCTTGGCGTATCGGAGACCAGTTCCGACATGCGCGACCTGCTTGAGCGCGAGGCACATGACGAGCGCGCGGCTGAAGCGGTAGAGCTGTTTTGCTATCAAGTCAAGAAATGGATCGGTGCATATGCCGCAGCGTTGGGTGGACTGGACACGCTGGTGTTCGCGGGCGGCATCGGTGAAAGTGCCCCAGTCATCCGCGCTCGAATCTGCGAAGGCCTGGAGTTTCTTGGAATCGAACTCGAAGAAAAACAAAACGCGGCGAATGAGGGCGTGATTTCTGCAGCGGCCGGCCGGGTTGCAGTCCGCGTCATTCGCACAGACGAAGAACTCATGATTGCCCGTTCAGTGAGCCGGGTAATCGGACTCGGCGCTCATGTCAAGTGAACCATTAACACAGTAGAAGTAGAAATCATCTGATTGCCAATTGGCAGGTGATGGGTAACTTGATAAAAGGAGATTTATGATGATGGATTATGTAAACGGATGGATGCATGGCTCGATGGGCGGAGGGATTGGGACAGTGATAGGTGTACTGGTGGCAGTTCTACTGGTGGTCGTGATTATCAATCAGTCAAAGAAATAATGGTGCGTTCACGACCAGTTGATGGAGTGTACTGTTAACCATGAAATGAAAACCACGCCGGATTTCCTGCGTCCTCAATCTCGGCTCACACGGGAACTTAACCCATGAAAACCAACACACTTGCACCCGAACTGCTAAACAGGATGGACGCCTACTGGCGTGCAGCGAACTATCTGTCGGTCGGCCAGATTTTTCTTTACGACAATCCGCTGCTGAAGCGGTCGCTGACGCTTGCGGATGTGAAGCAGATGCTGCTCGGGCACTGGGGCACGACTCCCGGGCAGAACTTCATTTACGTGCATTTGAACCGGGTCATCAAGAAATATGATCTCGACATGATCTATGTCTCCGGCCCCGGGCATGGTGGTCCGGCCGTCGTTGCTAACACATACCTCGAAGGCACTTACAGCGAGATCTATCCCGACATCAGCCAGGATGAGGCCGGGCTGCAGAAGCTCTTTCTCCAGTTCTCGTTTCCCGGCGGCATTCCTAGCCACGCGTCGCCGGAGACGCCCGGGTCGATCCACGAGGGCGGCGAGCTGGGCTATTCGCTCAGTCATTCGTTCGGGGCGGTGTTCGACAATCCCGATCTGGTCGTCGCCTGCGTCGTCGGCGACGGCGAGGCGGAAACCGGGCCGCTGGCCACCGCATGGCATTCCAACAAGTTCCTCGATCCAGTGACCGACGGCGCGGTGCTGCCTATCCTGCATCTCAACGGCTACAAGATTTCCAACCCGACCATTCTCGCGCGAATCGAGCATGAGGAACTGGAACAGTTGTTCCGCGGTTACGGCTGGACACCCATCTTTGTCGAGGGTCACGAGCCCGCGCTGATGCATGAGGCGATGGCCGCAGCGCTCAACACGGCGGTGGAGCAGATCAAAAAAATCCAGCAGGAAGCCCGTGTTCACGGCGATCTTACACGCCCGCGCTGGCCGATGATCGTCCTGAAATCTCCCAAGGGCTGGACCGGTCCGAAGATCGTCGATGGCCTGCAGATCGAAGGCACCTTCCGTGCTCACCAGGTGCCGCTGCACCCCAGAGCGCATCCCGAACACCTCAAGTTGTTGGAAGACTGGCTGAGGAGCTACCGGCCGCAGGAACTCTTCGATGCGCAGGGTCGGCTGAAACCGGAACTGGCCGAACTTGCGCCCAAAGGCGAACGACGCATGGGCGCAAATCCCCACGCCAACGGCGGCATGCTGCTGCGCGACCTGCGCATGCCGGATTTCCGCGATTATGCGGTCGACGTACCTGCGCCGGGAGCGCCCGGCATCGGCGACACCCATGTGCTCGGACCTTTCCTGCGCGATGTGGCGAAGATGAACAATGAACAGCGGAATTTCCGCGTGTTTGGTCCCGACGAGACACTCTCCAACGGTCTGGAAGCCATGTTTGAAGTGACCCAACGCCAATGGGACGCATCAACCGTGCAGAACGACGAGTTTCTCGCGCCCACCGGACGCGTGATGGAAATGCTCAGCGAACACCAGTGCGAGGGCTGGCTCGAGGGCTACCTGCTCACCGGGAGGCACGGACTGTTCAATTGCTACGAGGCGTTCATTCACATCATCGATTCGATGTTCAANNTTCAACCAGCACGCCAAGTGGCTTAAGGTCACCGCGCACCTGCCGTGGCGGCGCAAGATCGCCTCGTTGAATTACCTGCTGGCCTCGCATGTCTGGCGCCAGGATCACAACGGCTTCACACACCAGGACCCTGGTTTCATCGATCACGTCGTGAACAAAAAGGCCGAGGTCGTGCGGGTTTACTTTCCGCCGGATGCCAACTGTCTGCTGTCGGTGATGGACCACTGCTTGCGCAGCCGCCATTACGTCAACGTCGTGGTCGCGGGCAAACACCCGGCGCCGCAGTGGCTGGCGATGGACGCCGCCGTCAAGCACTGCACCGAGGGCATCGGCATCTGGCAGTGGGCCAGCAACGACCAGGCCGTTGCNNGTGGTCATGGCCTGCTGTGGTGACGTGCCCACATTGGAGACACTCGCCGCCGTCTCCATCCTGCGCGAGCATCTGCCCGACCTGAAAATCCGCGTGGTCAACGTCCTCGACCTGATGAAGCTGCAGCCGCCAAGCGAGCATCCGCACGGGCTGAGCGACATGGATTTCGACGAGCTCTTCACCAAAGACAAGCCGGTCATCTTCGCCTACCATGCCTATCCGTGGCTGATCCACCGGCTGATCTACCGCCGCACCAACCACATCAACTTCCATGTGCGCGGCTACAAGGAAGAGGGCACTATCACCACACCCTTCGACATGACGGTGCTGAACGATCTGGACCGCTTCCATCTCGTGATGGATACCATAGACCGCCTGCCGCAGACCGGCGACAAGGGCATCTATCTGAAACAGCAGCTCAAGGACAAGCTGATCGAGCACAAACAGTACATCGACAAGCACGGTGAGGATATGCCGGAGATTCGCAACTGGAAATGGGAAGAGCATACAATGCAGGAAAGGGATGCATCGGCGAAATGAATCATGGCTACTAGCGCGTCTCTAAGGAGAATATGAATAGTCAATCCGGCACGGCGAACGTCGGCACTGTTGTCTCGGTGCGTGGCAGTGTCGTGGATATTCGTTTTGATAAGTATTTGCCGCCTATCTATTCTCTGCTGCATGCAGGGACGGAGGGCCAAATCGCTATCGAGGTGCTCTCCCAACTCGATGCACATCTGGTGCGCGGAATTGCGCTGACCCCTACACAAGGCCTCGTGCGTGGCGCGGTAGTGGAAGACACCGGCGGGCCGTTGCAAGCGCCGGTCGGCAAGGGAAATCTTTCGCGCATGTTCGACGTTTTCGGCAACACCATCGACCGCCAGCCGGCGCCATCGGACGTGCAATGGCGCTCCGTTCATCGCGCACCACCGCCCTTAGCACGGCGTTCCACAAAATCAGAACTTTTCGAGACTGGTATCAAGGTTATCGATGTGCTCATGCCACTGGAGCGCGGCGGCAAAGCAGGCCTGTTTGGCGGTGCTGGTGTGGGCAAGACGGTGTTGCTTACCGAGATGATCCATAACATGGTCGGACAGCAAGAAGGGGTGAGTATTTTTTGCGGCATCGGCGAACGCTGCCGCGAAGGTGAAGAGCTATATCGCGACATGAATGCTGCGGGCGTGTTGCAGAATATGGTGATGGTGTTCGGCCAGATGAATGAACCTCCCGGCGCGCGCTTTCGCGTCGGCCATGCAGCGCTGACGATGGCCGAGTATTTTCGCGACGACGAGCATCGCGATGTGCTGCTGCTGATCGATAATATTTTTCGTTTCATCCAGGCCGGCATGGAAGTGTCCGGCTTGATGGGACAGATGCCGTCGCGCCTGGGTTATCAGCCGACCATGGGCACCGAGCTGTCGCAACTGGAAGAGCGCATCGCCAATACCGATACCGGCGCCATCACCTCGATCCAGGCGGTGTATGTGCCGGCGGACGATTTCACCGACCCGGCAGCGGTGCATACCTTCTCGCATCTTTCTGCGTCCATCGTGCTGTCGCGCAAACGGGCGAGTGAAGGCCTTTATCCGGCCATCAACCCGTTGCAATCCAGTTCCAAAATGGCCACGCCGGGCATCATCGGCGAGCGCCATTATGCCCTCGCGCAGGAGATCCGGCGCACGCTCGCGCAATACGCCGACCTGAAAGATATCATCGCGATGCTGGGCCTGGAACAACTGTCGCCGGAGGACCGCAACGTGGTTGGCCGTGCACGGCGGTTGGAGCGTTTTCTCACCCAGCCGTTTTTTACCACCGAGCAGTTTACCGGCCTTAAAGGCAAGCTCGTCAGTCTCAAGGATGCGCTGGATGGTTGTGAGCGCATCTTGCGCGATGAATTCAAAGACTACCCGGAGAGCGCGCTTTACATGATAGGGGCGATTGACGAAGCGAAGAAAAAGGCTCCGCCTGACAAACCGGCAGCCAAGGCCGAACCGCAGCCGAAGCCAGAACCGGAACCTCAATCGGAAGTGGAACATGCAACCGGCACGCATGAATCTTAAGATTCTCCTGCCCTACAAAATCTTCGCCGAGAAGACCGGGGTATTGCGCATCGTCGCGGAGTCTCGCGCAGGATCGTTCGGACTCTTGCCTCACCGGCTTGATTGCGTGGCGTCGCTCGCGCCGGGGATACTGGTTTTCGAGACCGAAGCGGAAGGTGAGGTTTGCATGGCCGTCGATGAAGGCATCCTGGTCAAATCCGGCACCGACGTGCTGGTTTCCGTGCGCAACGCGATTGGGGGAACAGATCTCGGCAAACTGCGCGAGGCGGTAGAGCGGGAATTTCTGAATCTGGACGAGCAGCAAAAGAGCGTGCGTTCGGTGCTGGCGAAATTGGAAAGCGGGTTTGTTCGCCGCTTCGCGGAGTTTCATCATGAGTGAAAAACCGGAAGAAAAATCCGTGACAGGCGCGACCGAATTCAGCCAGCAGGTGGGCGAGAAGGCGGCGCGCAAGCTCAATGCGCAACGTCATGTCACGCAGACCGTCTGGTCCGGTTTGGGCATGATGGGCCTGGTTGGCTGGTCGGTGGCGGTGCCCACGCTGCTCGGCGCGGCACTCGGACTTTGGCTGGACAAAAACCATCCCGGTGGCCATTCATGGACGCTCATGTTGCTGGCCATTGGACTGGGTCTTGGTTGTTTTAATGCGTGGCATTGGGTGGCCAAGGAAGACAGGGAAATACACGAGCAAGAGGGGGATAATCATGATTGACTCGTTGGGTCTGGCGTTCGCTTTGATAGCGGGAATTATGTTTGGAGCGATTTTTTTCGGTGGTCTTTGGTGGACAGTGCGCAAGGGCGTTTCGTCCAAACATCCGGCATTTTGGTTCTTCGGCAGCCTGCTGTTGCGGACGTGTATTGTTGTGCTCGGGTTCTATTTTATCCTGGGAGACAGTTGGCAGAGACTGCTTGCCGGTTTGCTCGGTTTCATCGTCGCGCGGCTGATCGTGATGCGCCTCACCCGAGAGGTGGAACAGACTAGCCAATTGGCGCAGGAGTCTGGTCATGCACCTTAGTCCAGACGAAATTATCTTCTGGCAATATGGTTTTTTTAAACTTAATGCCACGATCGTTTACACATGGGGACTGATGGCCGTGCTGGCGGTTGGCTCAAAACTTGTTACGCGCAAACTTGCCACAGGCCTGCAACGTTCGCGCTGGCAAAATCTGTTGGAGATAGTCGTCACAGGCATCGACAAGCAAATTGAAGAGGTAGGCATGAGTCAGCCGGAAAAATATCTCGGCTTTCTCGGTACCCTGTTCCTGTTTGTCGCGATGGCGAGCCTCTTCACCATCGTCCCCGGATATGAGCCGCCGACCGGTTCGCTCTCGACCACGGCGGCGTTGGCGATCTGTGTGTTCGTCGCGGTGCCGCTGTTTGGCATCGAGGAGAGCGGGCTGGGCGTGTATCTCCGAGCCTACCTGAAGCCGACGGTCATCATGCTGCCGTTCAATATCATCAGCGAGCTTTCGCGCACTCTGGCCTTGGCCGTCCGCCTGTTCGGCAACATGATGAGCGGCACGATGATACTCGCCATTTTGCTGACCATCACGCCCTTCATTTTCCCGATCGCGATGAGCGCGCTCGGACTGCTGACCGGCATGGTGCAGGCCTACATCTTCAGTATCCTGGCAGCGGTTTACATCGCGGCTGCCACGCGCGCGCGTAAGCCCAAGACAAAAACTGAACCTGATGCAAAACATTGAAACATTAATATCGACAACACAAGGAGACAACTATGGATAGCATGACTATTATCGCGGTGGCATCAATTGTCACTGCTGGCATGACCATCGGCATCGGGGTCATTGGACCTTCACTTGGCGAAGGGCGTGCGGTTGCAACGGCGCTGACCTCACTGGCCCAGCAGCCCGATGCTTCCGCCACCATCACCCGGACGCTATTCGTCGGTCTGGCGATGATCGAATCCACCGCCATCTACTGCTTCGTGGTCTCGATGATTCTCATTTTCGCCAACCCGTTCTGGAACCACGTCATCGCTCAAGCGGCAGGAAAGTGAGTCATGCTGATAGACTGGTTTACCGTCGGTGCGCAAGTCGTCAACTTCCTCATTCTGGTGGGGTTGTTGAAGCATTTCCTTTACCGGCCCATTCTTGACGCCATAGACGCGCGCGAAAAACGGATCGCCAAAGAGCTGGCAGATGCCGACGCGAAAAAAGCCGAAGCACAGATGGAGCGCGACGAGTTCCAGCACAAGAACGAGGAGTTCGAGCAGCAGCGCACCGCGCTGATGAACAAGGCGACGGAGGAAGCAAAAACTGAACGCCAGCGACTCCTTGATGAAGCGCGGCAGGCGGCCGATGCTTTGAGTGCCAAGCGACAGGAAGCGCTGAGAAACGATGCCCATAACCTCAATCAAGCCATCAGTCGCCGGACCCGGCAGGAAGTATTCGCCATCGCGCGCAAGGCGCTGGCCGATCTAGCCGCGACGAGTCTGGAAGAACGCTTGGCCGATGTGTTCACTCGCCACTTGCGAGAGATGGACGAGCAGGCGAAAAAAGGCCTAGGTGAGGCTCTTAAGACAGCGTCTGAACCCGCGCTCGTGCGTAGTGCCTTTGATCTGCCTGCGGCGCAGCGCACTGCGATACAACAAACGCTCAACCAAACCTTTTCGGCTGAAATCTCCGTCCGTTTTGAGACTGCGCCGGAATTGATCAGCGGCATTGAGTTCACCACTAATGGACAAAAAGTGGCGTGGAGCATCGCGGACTATCTGGCGTCGTTGGAAAAAGGCGTCGACGAACTGCTGAAAGAGAAGGACAAAGTTGAAGCCCAAGCCCAGGCAAAGAAACCGTCAGACTTGACACAGCAGATCGGCAAGCGGGCCTATGAACTCTACGAGGAGCATGGCCTCAAGACCGGCCATGCAGCTGAGGATTGGAAACAGGCAGAGCACGAGATTCAGGAAAAGATTCATAAACCCGTCAAAACCGAACCCAAGCCTGAAGTCAAAGCCAAGCCCGAAGTCGAACCTGAAGGCAAAGCGGAACCTGGACCACAAGCCGAAGCTAAGCTTGCAGATAAAGCTGATTCTGAATCTGTAGCGAAAGCCGAGGCTAAGCCAGCTAACAAAGTCGAGCCCAAGCCTGAGGTCAAACCCGATACCAAAGCGGAACCAGAATCCAAAGCCAAGCCTGAAAACAAAGTGGAGTCTAAATCTCCAGATAAAACCGATCCTGAATCTGTAGCCGAAGCTAAACCTGCATCCAAAGTCGAGCCGAAACCTGAAGCTAAAGCTAAAGCTAAAGCAGAACCCGAACCAGAAACCGAAGCTAAGCCTGAAACAAAGTACCAATGACCATGGAACCTGAGAGCCTCGAGAACGTTTTCGACAGCGCTTTTGCCGGAATAAGCCAGGCACGGGAAGCATACACGCCGCAACTGAGGCCGCGGGAAGTGGGCACGATCACCAGCATTGCCACGGGCATCGCAAAAGTTTCCGGTCTCCCCGGCGTGGGTTTTGAAGAGGTGCTAAGGTTTCCCGGCGATGTGTATGGAATCGCATTCAACGTCGATGAAGACGAAATCGGCGTCGTTCTGTTGGGCGACTACTGGCAGTTGCATGCGGGCGATGAAGTCGAACGCAGGGGGCATGTGATGGATGTGCCGGTGGGCGACGGATTGATCGGGCGCATTATCAATCCTATGGGTCAACCTCTGGACGGCAATGGCTCGCTGGCATCCAGCGCGCGTTTGCCAGTCGAACGCCCAGCAACTCCCATCATGGACCGCGCGCCCGTCACGGTACCGTTGCAAACCGGCATCAAGGTCATCGATGCACTCATCCCCGTCGGGCGCGGCCAGCGCGAGTTGATACTCGGCGACCGGCAGACAGGCAAGACCGCGATCGCACTCGATATGATACTCAATCAACGCGACCAGAATGTGCTGTGCGTCTATTGTGCTATTGGCCAACGCGCGTCCGGCGTGGCCAAAGTGATCGCCGCCCTGCGCGAAAATGGCGCGATGGATTACACCATCGTGGTCGTAACCGAAGGCAACGATCCGCCTGGCCTCGCTTACATCGCACCTTACGCCGCGACCAGCATCGCCGAACATTTCATGGAACAAGGCCGCGACGTGCTGATTATTTATGACGACCTAACACATCATGCCCGCGCCTATCGCGAACTGTCTCTGCTATTGCGTCGCCCGCCCGGACGGGAAGCTTTTCCCGGCGACATCTTTTACATCCACTCACGGCTGCTGGAGCGCGCAACGCACTTGCGCCCGGAACTCGGTGGGGGTTCATTGACTGCACTACCCATTATTGAAACCGAAGCGCAGGATATTTCCGCCTACATACCAACCAACCTGATTTCCATCACGGATGGGCAGATCTACCTGTCGCCATCTTTGTTCGAATTGGGCGTGCTGCCCGCAGTCGATGTCGGAAAATCCGTTTCGCGTGTCGGCGGCAAGGCACAACGCGCGGCTTACCGCGCCGTGGCGGGTGACCTCAAGCTCGCCTACGCCCAGTTCGAGGAACTGGAAACTTTTTCCCGGTTTGGCGCCCGGCTGGATGAAGACACCCGCAAGATCATCGAGCACGGGCGGCGCATCCGCGCCTGCCTCAAGCAGCCGGAATTCACGCCGGTTTCCGTGCCCGCACAAATCGCTGTGTTGCTGGCATTGACCGCAGAACTTTTCGACAATGTGCCATTAGACCGGATGAGCGATGCCGAGCTTGCCGTGCGAGAGGCGGCGTCGGAGATTCCGGCCGAGGCGTGCGCGCGATTCGATACTGCTGACAAGTTGAGTGATGAGGATCGCGAAACGATCATAGCAATCGCCCGCCAAGCGCTCGTGCCATTTCAACCCGAGCCGGAGACCCCAACCAAGTTGAAGTCCGAGTCTGAAGCCAAACCAAAAATTAAACCAGAAGCTAAACCAGAAGCTGGCGGCTCCAAGCCGGACGTCCCTTCGGACGATACCAAACCAAAGCCCGATGCGGAGGCCAAGGAGGAGCCATGAGCGAAACCGCCGCGAGCCTGCGCCGCAAGATCGCCAGCGCCGGAGATCTGGAATCCGTGGTGCGCACAATGAAGGCTATGGCCGCGGCTAGCATCGGGCAATACGAGAATGCGGTGCGCTCTCTGGATGATTATTATCGGACGGTGCAACTTGGCTTGGTCGCGTGTCTCCAGCAGAATGAACCTCGGACTACGATGCGAGCCAAGCAGAAGGAGACAGGGTCGATAGGGGCGGTGGTGTTTGGTTCCGACCAGGGACTGGTTGGCCAATTCAATGATGTGATGGTGGAGTTTGTCGTGAATATGCTGGGAAATCTGCCGGGTAAAAAAACGGTCTGGGCGGTCGGTGAGCGTATTCAATCACGCCTTGCGGACAACAATCTGTTGTCGGAAAAAAACTTTATCCTGCCGAATTCCATAAGTGCGATTACGCCTCTGGTTGGTCAGATTCTGATCGAGATGGAAAAACAGCGTGAAAAAGGTGAGATCGCACAGATTTACCTTTTTCATAACCGTCCCAAAACCGGTGCGATTTATACACCGGTGAGCCAACAGCTGTTGCCGCTGGATCATGCGTGGCGTCGCGAGCTGGCCGCAATCCGCTGGCCGACCGGGAATTTACCCGAGATCATGAATGACCGGGAGCGGACGCTGCTGGCGCTGGTTCGCGAATATCTTTTTGTTTCGCTTTTCAGGGCGTGCGCAGAATCCCTGGCGAGCGAAAATGCCAGCCGCCTGGCTGCGATGCAACGCGCTGAAAAAAATATCGACGAACTGCTTGAGGATATGAACCGGACATTTCACCGTTTGCGTCAGAGCGGGATTGACGAGGAGCTGTTCGACGTCATTTCCGGTTTTGAGGCGCTGAAAGTGCCTCAACAGTGGAAGGTGCAACCAGGAAGACTGAAAGGATCAAGATGAAAATAAATGTCAAAGATTTCCGTGTCTCGGCAGGAAAAAAGGTCAAACTCGAAAAGTGGCCGACGCTGGTGAAGCCGGTATATCAGTCGAAGGAAAAGTATAAGGAACTCCTCGGAAGACAGGTCGAGGAGCTGAGTGCACAACAACAACTTCAATACGCATCCAACCGTTATGCAGTGCTGCTGATCTTTCAGGCGATGGACGCCGCCGGGAAGGACGGCGCCATCCGGCACGTGATGTCCGGCATCAATCCGCAGGGCTGCCAGGTGTTCAGCTTCCAGCATCCGAGTGCAGCGGAATTGGATCACGATTTTTTATGGCGCACCACCCAGTGTCTGCCGGAACGCGGGCGGATCGGCATCTTCAACCGCTCCTATTACGAAGAAGTGCTGATCGTTCGCGTGCACCCGGAGATACTGCAAGCCCAGGGTATTCCGGACGGATTGCTGAATGATAAAACCGTCTGGCAGGGGCGCTATCGCTCCATCGTGGACATGGAGAACCATCTCCACCGCAACGGCACGCGGATCATCAAGTTCTTCCTGCACCTTTCGGAAGAGGAGCAGCGCAAGCGATTTCTCGAACGCATCGATAAGCCCGACAAGAACTGGAAGTTCAGCCTCGCGGATATCGAGGAGCGGAAATTCTGGAAACAGTACATGCAGGCCTATGAAGAATGCCTGAGTGCTACCAGTACGCGCAATGCGCCCTGGTATGTCGTTCCCGCCGACAACAAGGAGAATGCCCGGCTGATTATTTCCCAGATCATTCTCGACACCTTCAAGTCGCTCAAATTGGCCTACCCCAAGTCCAGCGCGGAACATCAACGGGAATTGCAGTTGATTCGCAAACAACTGATGAAATAAAAGTGCGAGGATGAAATGGCGGGCAATTTGCGTTTCAACTTCACTATTAGGGTAGCGGTGTCCTGCTTCCGGTCACCGTTCCGGGAAGCAACAAACTGGAGGTGTCTATGAAAAAGGCTTTGCACAAAGACCGGCAAAACGTGGCTCAACAGAAACGGATGGTTCAGAAGCAGGTATCCCCCAACTTTTTGGATCCGGCGCACGAATGGCGGCGCATTTTCGCCGAGACATGGGGCACGTTCCTGCTGGTTCTTGTCGCCGCCGGTGGCGGGGTCGTGGCTGCCAAGAGCGGCGGGGCTGTCACCTTGGGTATGGCGGTAGTCGCGCCCGGACTCATGGTGATGGCGATCATCTACTTTATGGGCACGGTGAGCGGCGCGCATCTGAACCCGGCAGTCACTTTGGCATTTGCGGTACGGCGTAATTTCCCGTGGAGCCGCGTGCCGGGCTATGTTTTGGCACAGCTACTCGGTGGTGTCGCGGCGGCACTATTTCTGCATGCCATGTTCGGCACCGTCGGTGCACTTGGCGCGACCTTGCCGGGCGGTGATATAAGCAACGGGATGGCATTGGCGATGGAAGTGGTGCTGACAGCCGGGCTGGTGAACACGATCCTGGGCACGGCCTCGGGAGCGCGCAACATTGGCAGCAACGGTGCCATTGCGGTGGGCGGATACATTGTGTTGGCGGGTCTTTGGGCGGCGCCGATCAGCGGCGCCTCAATGAACCCGGTCCGATCGTTCGCGCCCGATTTGGTGCGCGGCGACCTGAGCACGACGTGGATCTACATAGTTGGGCCATTGTTGGGCGCTCTGATCGGTGTCGCTTTCGAGTGGATACTCAAAGGCAAGCCCACCGCTGCCGGAGCGCTTGCGGCGCAAGGCTCGCTCTATATCGATGATTCGGCGAAACCGGACGCGTGAGCAAGAGGGACGGGTGGTGGTGCAGAGGCGCTTAACGATTTGCGCACTGGCGTAATTGGCAGGCTCTTACCGCTTCTTATCCAGACTGGCATGGACACAGAGCATGATCGAAAAACCCGGGCTGTCCAGCTGTTATGCACGAATTGTGCATTCAATCTCTTGCGCCCAACTCGCCCAGAAACGTCGTCAATTGTTAAGTAATGGCTCCTCATTAATCACAGCCATGCCCTGCGGTGACGCACATAACGCATAACCAGATTAATTTGTTACCTATCGTGAGTGGGCCGCCACCGATTACATCTCAATACGTTTCCTTAGCAGGCTGCTGAAAAACGTCGCGAGCGGCGACAGAACAAGGCGCGCAAGGGCGAAAAAGCCTGTCCTGAGCGTAGTCGAAGGGCGGAGTTTACATAGGAGTTTATCGCTGCGCGGCCCCGCATTTTGAGCCCTTAAGCAACGCAGTTATGTCGAGCGCATAACCAATGACTAGTCGTTTCATCAGCAGTTTTTCAACAGCCTGTTAGGCTTCCCCAAAAAAATTTTCTTTATGTGCGTTGACGCACGGAGCGTCGTGGACGAAAGTGGAATAGTGCGATTAAGTGTGACTTGTGCCTTGGTTCCGGTTGATTCGATTTTGAATTGGAACAGACCAAACCGAGGCTCGCATATAACCAATGACTTGGCTGTCGTTTTTGGACAGCTTAGTCAGATGGCTAGTAGTTTCACCAGTCGCAAAACATGTCAACAGCGAATATTGATGAAACAACTGATGGAGCTACTAGCCATCTGACTAAGGCGGCAAGCTGCCAAGTCATTGGTTACAGGATAAGTAAGTAGCAGCAAGGGGTCGGTCGATTGCACCGATGCTTTTCGGGATCAGATAAAGAGGAGAAGCAAATGAACAGATTCGAAAGTGTTACTGATGAAACTACTAGCCATTCGACTAAGCAACCAAAAGACGGTTGCCAAGTGGTTGGTTATAGGCTGCCAAAAGACGATAGCCAAGTGGCTGGTTATAAGCCACTGATGTGGTCCATGACATTACTGCTGACCGCTATTGTGGCTGGATGTGGAGGTGGGGGTGGAAGCACAGGCTTAGGCCTAGGCCAAACAGGGGAAGTTTGCACGGGAGCGAGTTGCGTGTCCCTTGGAACGGCCGGCAAATATGCGATTCTGGCAAAAACAGCAATCACAAACACTCCAACCTCCGCGATAACTGGAAATCTTGGATTGAGTCCAAACGCCGCGAGTGGTATCTCTGGATTTGCACTAAACCTTCCCGCAGGGAGCGCATTTTCAACCTCCGCTCAAGTAACCGGAAGGGTCTACGCGTCCGACTATGCGGTTCCAACCCCTGCTAACCTGACCACGGCTGTAAGCAATATGGAAGCTGCGTACACCGCCGCTGCCGGGCTGGCGCCAGCAGGTGTTGGTGGTTGTCCGGGAACCGGAATTATGAGCGGGATAACCATTACACCTGGCGTCTACACCTGTTCTAACGCAGTTACCATAACAGGGTCTATCACTCTCAGTGGCACAGCAACAGATGTCTGGGTCTTCCAGTTTGCGCAAACTCTTACTCAGTCTGCTGCCACTCATGTGAACTTGACCGGTGGCGCACTGCCCCAGAACGTTTTCTGGCAGGTCGCTGGTGGTGTGACCATTGAAACGACTGCACTCATGCAGGGAGTGATATTGGGGCAAACAGCGATCAATCTACAGACGGGCGCAACGGTGAAGGGCAGGTTGCTGGCGCAGACTGCGGTCAATCTGGATGCGAATACGGTTACAGTTCCATAAAGGCATGTAATACAAGATGTGAAGCAGTTAACAAAAGGCCGTCTCGCGACGGCCTTTTTTATAAATCGAATTTGGGCTTGTCTTTTTTCTTCTTGCATCAGGCAGCGTGCTTTTTCACCCATGCGACATACTGGTCCATCCAGTTCTGCAGGAATTTTTTGCTGCCTGCACCGATGTTGCCAGCCCCGTCAAACAACCCATCCTTTACATGGATGAATGCTTCGGGTTGGCCCAGCGTCGGTACGTCCAGAGTCGCGAGAATGTTGCGCAAATGCTGTTGTGCCATGGCCGTGCCGGTCGCACCGGGCGAAGCGCCCAACATACCAGCCGGCTTGCCCGCCCAAGCGCTTTGGCCATAGGGGCGCGAGGCGTGGTCGATTGCATTCTTGAGCACGCCGGGGATCGAGCGGTTGTATTCGGGCGTAACGAACAGGAGGCCTTGCGCGCCATTGATTTCTTTCTTCAGCCGTTTGACGGATTCGGCCTGGTTGGTGTCGTCGTCCTGGTTGTAAAGCGGCAAGTCGCCGATTTCCATTTGCTTGAACGAAAACTCCGAGGGTGCCAACTTTACAACGGCGCTTGCCAGCTTGCGATTGAACGAATCATGGCGAAGACTTCCGACGATAACGGCGATTTGGTATTTGCTCATAACGATCTCCTGTAAAAAATGGCGGCCTACAGCACCCGCATGAAGGCCACCAGGTCCTTCTTCTCCTGTTCATTCAGCTTCAATTCCAGCACCAGGTTGAAGAACTCCACCGTGTCCTCCAGCGTCAGCAGGCGGTCATCATGCAGGTATGGCGGCGAGTCCTTGATGCCGCGCAGCGGGAAGGTCTTGATCGGGCCGTCGGCTGATGCCTTGCGACCGTTGATCGTGACCTCCTTGAAGAATCGCTCCACCTTCAGGTTGTGCATGAGGTTGTCGGTATAGTACGGCGGGGTGTGGCAGGTCGCGCATTGCCCTTTCCCGAAAAATATTTCCTGGCCGCGCATCTCACTCTCGCTGGCTTTGACGGGATTGAGCTTGCCGAAGACGTTGAGCTTTGGTGCGGGCGGGAAATCGAGCAGCGCCTGAAACTCCGCCATGAACTGCACCTGACTGCCGCGTTCGAGGACGTTGGTGCCTTTACGCGCCGCGTCGGCCGGGATGCCGTCGAAGTAGGCACCGCGCTGCTCGAACTCGGTGAAGTCTTCCACGGTTTTCAAGGCACGCTGTGAACCGAACAGACGCTGAATGTTCACACCGCGCAGCGATGGCGTGTCGACTCGATGGCGATACTCGTTGGGTCGAACATCGCCGACCGTGTGGGTGGAGGCGGTCGTATGGCCGTTGGCGTGACAGTCGAAGCAGGCCACGCCCTGAGAGGCCTTCAAGCTGCGGCGGTCTTCGGTGGCGTTGAACTGCTGCTGGGGAAACGGCGTGACCAGCAAGCGCAATCCTTCGAGTTGCTTGGGATTGAGGATGTCTTTGAACAACTCGTAGAAGTTGACTAGCGTCACCAGTTTTCCTTGCGAGACGTCGCCCAGATCCGGCCGCGTCGTCAGATAGATCGGCGCCGGGAACTCGGGCAGGAAATGATCCGGCAAATCGAAGTCGAGATCGAAGCGAGTTAGATCACGATCAGTCTGTTTCTTCGTTTCCTCGATGAGGAATTTGGGGAAGACCATGCCACCCGCTTCGTGGTGGGGATGCGGCAACGGAAGAAAGCCGGCCGGCCAGAGTTGCTTTTCCTTGACTTCTTCCGGCGACAAGGCGGCGAGTTTTTCCCAGGTCATGCCCACGGGCAACTTGACGCGCACGCCGTCTTGCACCGGCTTGCCGCGCGACATGACCGTGGATTTTGCCGGCCGGTCAGCGAGGTCATAGCGCGCCGCGAGCAAAGCCTGTTGGCGCTGCGCGAACTTCGGTTTCTCCGCTTGAAGGCGTTTTGTCAGCGTGGAGAAGTCTTCATCGGTAGCCGAAGCTGTCAGCGCGAAGCAGACAACAGCAGCACCTGGCACTGCGGATAGCAACCAGCGGATTTGAGAGAAAACTGACATGTCGGACTCCTTCTGATTTAGTTGTGCATTAATTCTCGTGGCGTCTGAATGGCCTGGCATCTATCACTTGATGCCGCCTTGCAACAGGGTAGCGAAGCGCCAGCGCACATGCTCAATGCACGTCCGGTTGAGATCGCGCATTTCTGATCTCCAGCCATCGGTAAACCGAGATGGCGGTCAACCCGAATATTCCATGGACAATCAGCGTGATCCAACCACGCGTTTGCGCGAACCATGGAAAGATTGCCGTGAAACCATACAGATTGACCACATAAAGCGCGACACCGAAGCCGATGCCCGCCAAAAGTGCCGGAATGGTATCAAGGCGCGCAACGGATATTGCCAGCACTGCGGCACAAGTGATGGAAATCGTAAAATGGATGAGCGTGGCCGCCAGCATGACACCGACATCAAATGTCGCCGGTGGCGGCAACACCGAGCTACCCAGCACCATCGCCGCAGTCAGCCTGGCATCGCGGTACAGGATGGCGGGAAAATCATCGGTAAAGATCAGCCAAAGCAATATCTGGATTAGCGTCGATACGACGCCCGCCATTACACCGGCCCAGATCATGGCACGCCAGCCGGATTGGCAATTCATGCGGCAATTAGCCATCTCATTCCATTTTGCAATAAAAACAGAAATAACCTGATAGCAACGACCATCCGCGCAATCCAGCAGTACCCCTGCGCGGATCAATCCTGCCGTCTATGCCTGACTTGTTTAAATAACGGGGCTAGATTCCACAGCGTTACTTAGGTTTTTTCCTGCTCCAATTTGCATCATCCATAAGTACGATGAATGCTGTAACGATAAGCGTTACGATAATCCATATTAGATTGCTCATTTTAATTTTCCTTTGATGTTAGTGATCGGGAATACGCCGATTACGCAAGAACATTCACGACATGAAAAACTATTGGATGCCATGGGTTCTCACAATATATCCAAAACCATAGCGCTTCTGTGCGATAACACACACAGCTAAGAATTGGTTGATCGGGATTCACATGGTGCGGATCGCCAAGCATGGGATATCTTGTGTCCAACTGTTATGTATGCCGGCGAACAGATCACCTCGCAAAGACCTGAAACAATAGTCTCGAGGATGAAACCGCCTGATTCTTGTTTCAGGAGCCGTATATTGAGCCCACAAGGCAACGGATCCGAAGTCGTCGAAGTCTTTCAATGCTGTTTAGTCCTCGTCATAGTGGATACGAAGATGTATCTGCGAGATGTTTTGATTTCTGTGTGTGTGACTCGCGGCAACAAACACTTGGGAAGACAACACCCGGTTCCCCAACAACGGAATTGAAAGTGGATGATTCCATGACCTACCAAAGCGTTAACCCCTATGACGGCAAAATCCTGAAGACATTCGAGGGACTCACCGACAGGCAGCTTGAGTCGGCGCTTGAAACCGCCGCGGCTTGCTTTGAAAGTTGGCGGCACACGACGTTCGCCGAACGCGCAGCCGTGGTCGCGAAAGCGGCCGCCATCATGCGTGCGCGCATCGACGAGTTCGCTCGCCCGGTGACGCTCGAAATGGGCAAGCTCATCGACCAGGCCCGGGACGAAGTGGTGCTCAGCGCGGACATCATTGACTACTACGCCAAGAACGCCGAGGAATTCCTCGCACCACAACACCTCAAACCGAGTTCGGGCGAAGCAGAGGTCGAAAGCAGCCCATTCGGCGTGCTCTTCGGTGTCCAGCCCTGGAACTTTCCCTACTATCAGCTCGCGCGCTTTGCCGCACCCAACCTGATGGCAGGCAATGTCGTGATGGTGAAGCACGCCGGATGCGTTCCGCAATGCGCCATCGCCTTTGAGAAGCTGTGGCTGGAGGCGGGTGCGCCAGCGGGTACGTACACTAATCTGCGGATATCATATGAGCAGGTGAACCGTGTGATCGACGATCCCCGGATCAAGGGCGTGGCGCTGACCGGTAGCGTGGAAGCCGGAAAAATTGTTGCCGGGAGAGCGGGACTAAACCTCAAGAAGTCGACAATGGAGTTGGGTGGCAGCGACGCCTTCATCGTGCTGGAGGATGCCGACCTCGACAAGACGGTCAAGTGGGCGGTCTTGGGCAAGATGAACAACACGGGACAGTGCTGCGATGCAGCGAAGCGATTCATCGTCGTCGAAGAATTGGCCGACCGTTTTCTCGACAAGTTCCAGACAGCGCTGGCGGCATTTAAGGCAGGAGACCCGATGGACGAGGCCACGACGCTCGGTCCCCTGTCCACGGAAGCAGCCCTGATAAAACTGCTGGATCAGGTCAAACGAGCCATCGCCAATGGCGCCACCCTGGTGATGGGTGGCAATCGGATCAATCGACCGGGCGCGTTTATGCAGCCGACGATCCTGACGAATATCCAGCCCGACAATCCCGCCTTCAGGGAGGAATTCTTCGGGCCGGTCGCGCTGTTCTTCCGAGTCAAGAACGAGGACGAGGCAGTTGCCCTCGCCAACGACTCGGAATTTGGTTTGGGGGGCGCAGTCTTCACCAAGGATGTTGCACGCGGCAAAAGTGTGGCGAGCCGCATTGACACGGGCATGGTGTTCGTTAATCACCCGACAGACTCGGCGCCAGACTTGCCGTTCGGCGGGATCAAGAACTCCGGCTACGGCCGCGAACTCTCCAGCATGGGCATCCAGGAGTTCGTGAACAAGAAGCTGATTCGCGTCGCCTCGATCGATGCGCCGTCATAGGCATCGCTATGTAGGACAGTTTGCCGCTCTGAAGGAATCACCCGCTTTAGTAGGTGGTGGTTCAGTCTTTCACACCCTTAAGCTCACTGTTCGCTGGCCCGTTTATTACCCGCCCATATCGGTCGAAGCTCGATCCGTGACATGGACAGTTCCAGGTCTTCTCCAAACTATTCCAACTGACGATGCAGCCAAGGTGTGGGCACACGGCTGAGCGTTCGTGCAGTGTTCCTTGTTCGTCACGGTAGACAGCGAGCTTTGACATCCCTCGTCGAATGATCGCGCCTTCGCCTTGTGCAATTTCTTCGGCTGATTCTACGTCACCGCCGGTCAAGTAATCCTCATACTGAGCGGCAACATTGAGATTCTCTTTGGCATATTCGAGCGAGGCGCGAAGCGTTTTGCGCGCAGGGTCGTAGAGTGCTGTCCAGGGGCATTCGCGCTTCATAATCAAGTCGGTGATAAGAATTCCGGCGATGGTGCCATGTGTCATGCCCATACCCGAATCACCCGTTGCGATGTAGACGTTTTGCGGGTCACCTGGATTGCGGCCGATGAAGGCGATGCCATCCACAGGCTCCATCACCTGACCGGACCAACGCAGCTCTATGCCTTCAATCATCGGGAATCTTTCGCGTGCCCACCCTTCAAGATTCACGTGTCGCTGGTCGCCGTCGTCGGCCTGTCCTGATTTGTGATCTTCGCCGCCAACCAGCAGCATGTCGTAATGATCGCCAGCTTGAACTCGAACGTAGTGATAGGAATCCAGCGTATCCCAGTAAAGCGCTTTGGTCACCGAGCCACGTGGAATGCGTGCGCCAATAACATAGGTTGTATAAGGAGCCTGCTTGGTGTGTATGGTAATGAGGTCATTGATGGGCGTATTGGTGGCGATCACAATCGCATCGGCGGTCACGAGGAATCCATTGCTGGTTTCGACCCGCGCTTTTGCGCCGCCTTCCATTATGCTTGCGTGTGTTCCAGTGTAAATGCGCCCACCTTGCCGTTCAATACCGCGACTGAGTCCGCTTAGATACTTCAAGGGATGGAACTGCGCCTGACGCGGAAAGCGCAGACACATACCGGTGTCGAACGAATCAATTGGAGCGCGCTTGATTTGTTCAACATCCGTGAGTCCCGCGCGATGCGCTGCTTTCAATTCACGTTCGAGGACATCTGTCGAATCGGCTTTTGAATCCCCATTTGATTCCCCATTTAATTCATGGGACGGCGGAACAAAAAGGTAGCCGTCGAGCCGTTCGAAGTCACAATCAATTCCTTCTTCGGCAACGATGGCCTCAATGCGGTCAATCGCCGCCGTGTGACTTTGGGCGGCGAGCCTCGCCCCCTTTCCTCCGTGCATACGCTCGATCTCAAAATAGCGGTCGTCAATCGCATTGAAGAGGTGCGCCGTTGTACGCTCCGTCATCCCTCCACCAATGCGCCCATCATCCAGCACAATCACCGACTTGCCTTCGCGCGCAAGAAGATAGGCGGTTGTCATGCCGGCTATCCCTGCACCAACGATACAGACATCGGTATGTGTGTTCTCGGCGAGCGGAGAGTGTGCAGGCACATCCGCCGTTGCCATCCAGATTGATATGGTTTGTCCTGAATTACTAGCCATTGCTTTTCGTTCCCTTCATAATTTTGTTGGACGGACGACCGGTACGATCCCCAGTGCCGGCACCACCAGCCAGGTGGTGGCGACCTCAGGTCTTAAGAAAGGCGAGCAGATCGGAATTGAGCTTGTCTTTGTGCGTGTAGGCGAGTCCGTGCGGGCCGCCCGGGTAGACCTTCAGGGTTGCGTTCTTGATGAGTTTAGCCGAGACGCGAGCCGTGGTGTCGATCGGCACGATCTGGTCGTCGTCGCCGTGGATGATCAGGGTTGGCACGTCGAACTTCTTGAGATCCTCGGTGAAATCCGTCTCGGAAAACGCCTTGATGCAGTCGAGCTCGTTCTTGAGACCGCCCTGCATGCCCTGCAACCAGAACGCGTCGCGGACGCCTTGGCTGACCTTCGCCCCCGGCCTGTTGGCGCCGTAGAACGGCATCGTGAGGTCCTTGAAGAACTGCGAACGATCGGCGGCAACACCGGCGCGGATGCCGTCAAACTTCTCGATTGGCAGGCCGCCGGGATTGGCGTCCGTCTTGAGCATCAGCGGCGTCACCGCGCCCATCAGCACGGCCTTGACGACGCGCCTGGTGCCGTGGCGCCCGATGTAGCGGGCGACCTCTCCGCCGCCGGTCGAGTGGCCGACCAGGGTGATGCCGTTCAGGTTGAGTGTTTCGATGAGTTCCGACAGGTCGTCGGCGTAGGTGTCCATCTCGTTGCCGTTCCAGGGCTGACTCGAACGGCCGTGACCGCGACGGTCATGGGCGATGCAGCGATAGCCGTTGGATGCAAGGTGAACCATCTGGCTTTCCCAAGCATCGGCGTTGAGCGGCCAGCCATGGCTGAAGAC
>PLBS01000063.1:41855-47310 GCA_003134595.1 Gallionella sp.
TTGCGTTTCTCATTTGGAGAACGAGTTGCCGAGGAAAGGAATTTCAAACCGAAGGCAAGGGCTGAGGGATAGAGGTACAACAAGCGCCACCCCTCCAGTGCCAGGCCGACAATGCCCTTGCGGCGCCATGCCAGAAGCGCTGTCACGCCGCCGGCCATTAATGCGGGATGGTTGTGTATGAAACGCACCGCCTTGAGTCCTGTGTCGGCCAGTGCCAAGGGTTTTTGCCAATGCACGGAAATTTCGGCCACGTCCATACGCTGGGCCTCGATTTTTTCTAATAGCCCGCGGCGGCGGTGAGCGAGGGCTGCAAGTCGTTTTTTCATGGTCAAGGAGCAAGCCGATCGCGGTCATCGGCCAATTCGGCCAGACTGGCGGAAAATAGTTTGGATTTTCCCCTGACCACGCGGCGCAATTCGTTCAATACCAGAAGCCCGGCGACGAAATACAACGCAGTGAAAACACCCAACACCAGCATACGATGGCTGTCCCAAAACAACACCACGAAAAATACCGTCAGCAGCATGATGGCCAAACCAAAGAAGAACAGCGCAACGCTGCCATAGAGCAACATTTGCTCGATGCGCACGCGCTCCTCCTCCATCTCGTTGGACAGCAGTTCAAGCCGCGTCTGGATGATGGCGAGCAATGTGCCCGCCAACCGTTTCAGCGACTCCATCAGTCCGATCGATTCCACCATACCTTAGCGCCGTGAAACCAATATCCCGACAATCGCGCCCACGCAGGCGGAGATGCCAATCGCTTTCCAGGGATTTTCGTGGACGTATTCGTCAGTGACTTTTGCGGCCTCTTGGGTGCGCTCAATCACGGATGCTTGGGCTTCAACCAAGCGTCCCTTGACAACTTGCAGGCTCTCCTGGATGCGTGCACGGGCTGCGGCAGCCCCTTCACCCGCCTGGTTGGCGGTAGCGCGCAGCAGTTCCTCGGCATCGGATACCACCGATCGCAAATCTTCAATTAGTTTATCCTTGGAGTCTGCGATGTTTGTATTTTTAGAATGCATTGTTTTCGTGTTCATGACTTAACTCCTTTAATTAAAAAATATGACGCTTTGATACCAGCCAGTGACCAGAAAAATTCCTTCCCGTCACTCTGCCGGCCTTAACCCTTCGTTCTGTGCGGCAAACCACCCAACAGATCCGCCATCTCTTCGGCATGTTTCTCTTCCACAGCAAGGATGGATTCCAGCATGCGTCGAGTTGTGGGATCTTGATCGCCCAGATACTGGATCATCTCACGATAACTGTCGATGGCGATGCGTTCCGCTATCAGATTTTCCTTGATCATATTCGCCAGTGAATCGGCTGCAATGTATTCCGCGTGGCTACGGCCTGCCAGGCTGTCTGGTGAAAAGTCGGGTTCTCCGCCCAACTGGACGATGCGTTCAGCAATCAGGTCGGCATGCCCCAGTTCCTCATTCGCGTGCACCAGGAATTCGTCTGCGATGCTTTTCGACTCGATTCCCTTGGCCATAAAATAATGACGCCGATAGCGCAGTAGACAAACGATTTCGGTGGCAAGCGCATCGTTGAGCAGCTTCAGCACGGTCTTGCGGTCTGCGGTATAGCCGGATGTAACGGCGCCTTCGTCGATGTGCTGGCGTGCGTGCTTGCGCAAAGTCTGGACATCGGTCAGGAAAAATTTCTTGGTCATATAAGCCTCTGTAGAGTTTGATTCGAGCACGTCACAATCGTCACGGCAGCAACGGAACGACCAAGATGATCAATGCCAGTTCCAAGCATTATCGTGGACGTATTGGTCAGTGACTTTTGCGGCCTGTCGGGTGCGCTCAATCACGGCTGTTTCGGCTGCAACCATACTCTCTTTAACAACTTGCAGGTTCTCCTGGATGAGTGCAAGGGCGGCAGCAGCTCTTTTACCCGTCTGGTTGGCGGTGGCGTGCAGCAACTCTTCGGCATCCGCCACCACCAATCGCAAATCTTCCATGAGCTTTTCCCTGGGGGCTGCGTTACTTGTTTTTATAGAATCCATTGTTTTCATGTTCATGATTTAACTCCCTAATTAAAATTAAACCTCAAAGTTACTCATCATCAGGTGCTGTTGCTGCAACTAGCGTGTGCCTTCCGGTGAAGTTTATCGATCACGTCACAGTCGTCCCAGCAGCAACAGAACGATCACGATGATTAATACCAGCCCGAGTCCTCCACTCGGGCCATAACCCCAAGACCTGCTGTGTGGCCAGGTAGGAATCGCACCGACCAGCATCAACACCAAGATGATCAATAAAATAGTTCCTAATGACATTTCGTTTCTCCTTGTGATATCACCTAAATAGGCAATAAATGCGCTTGTCGTTCATGTTCCTGCTCAATCAAAATAATCTTCAGATTCCAAGATTTACGACCACGCGTAAATAATTGACGGAGTTATGATTAACAAATAAATCATTTTGCATATCTCCTTCGCTGAATGGACGTTTAACGTGGAGCGATGTTGCCGTTCTCGTCGGAGAGGATGATTTCCACACGCCTATTCAATTGACGACTGGCAGCCGTGTCGTTGCTGGCAACCGGAAACGCCTCACCATAGCCGCGCGTAGTAACCCGGTCGCTGCTGATCCCCATGTCAATCAAAGCCGTCCGCACGGCATTGGCGCGTCGGTCAGAGAGCTCCTGATTGAGGCTGTTGCTACCGGTGCTGTCGGTGTAGCCTTCAACCAATACCTTGTGTTGCGGGTATTGCTTGAGAAAATCGGCCAGCTTTTGCACGTTGCGCATACCGCCCGATTTCAGCTGCGCCTTGTTGGTACTGAACAATACGTCGCCTAGTGTGACCACCAGGCCACGTTCCGTTTTCTTGGCATTCAACTCCTTGAGCTGCATTTCCTGTTGAGCAATGAGTGCTTGGTCACGTTCCGCATTGGCGCCGGCAGCCGCCAATGCGGCAGCTTGCTGATTGGCGGTTTCCTGCGCGATCGCCACCTGCTGTTTGGCCGCATCGGCTTCAGCCGTCCTTGCCTCAAGGCGGACTTGGTCGCGTTCCGCATTGGCGCCGGCAGCCACCAATGCGGCAGCTTGCTGATCGGCGGTTCCCTGCATGATCGCCACTTGCTGCTTGGCTGCATCGGCTTCAGCCGTTCTCGCCTCAAGGCGGACTTGGTCGCGTTTGGCGCTGGCGTTGGTGACTGCTAATTCAGCGGTTTTCCGCTTGGCGGTTTCCTGCGCGATCGCCACTTGCTGCTTGGCTATATAGGCCAGTTGATTGACTGTGTCAGTACTTTCACGTTTGCTCAAGGCATCGTCCGCCTTGTTCAGAGAGTCACCGGCTTGTTTCAATTCAAGTGCTGCCAGATTCGTGACTTGGGGGTTGCTTCGTGCGCTGTCGTAGCTGCTATGGGCTTCGGTGAGAGATGAATTTTTCGGCGTTGCGCAGCCAGCGAGAATCGCGACAGCGATCAGGGTCAGGGGAAAGTATCGATTTTTTTGCATGATGAACTCCATTGATGATTACTTGGTTTTACGGTCGATTTCTTGGCGCAGCACGCGAATATCTTCCTGCACTGCGTCCGCTGCTTTCTGTGCCTTGGCTGAACGCGCCGTCGCTTCAGCTAGTTGGGCGTCGACCTGTGCTTGTTCCGCCAGTTGCCGGGCTTGGTCATATTTTTTATCTGCCATTGCCCGCTCGGCACCATCCATCTTCTCCATCGCAGACTTGAGCTGTAGCGGTGCAAACTCATTGCCCCCGGCGCTGCTTGCATTGTTTACCGCAGCCCTGGAAATGGCCATCTGTTCTATAGGCGCCGGAGTGCTTGCGCAACCCGCCATAACGATTGCAACAGCTACGGTTACGACTATCCTGTGCATTTGACACGATTTGAGCTGGTAAAATTTTTTCATCATTTTTTTCATCCATTGAGTTAAACGTCGAAAACAATCGTTGCAATGAATATTTATTGCGATTGCAACGATCCCCCATTTTTCTAACAGCAGACAAAACATAAGGGGCGGTGGTGTCTCCTTTGTTTGTCCCCGGTAGTTGGCGCCATCCATTTTTCCAAGTGTCAATAATGTGGTGCAAATGTGATACCGTCTGTGCGGTGTCGAACATAACCGATGCCACAAACAGTTCGGTAAGTTGCCCACTCATTGAGGTAGCGCAGCTGTTGTGTAGATGACTGCGATGTTATTTAGTGATCTCTCGGCTAATGACGCCGCTGAGGCCGAGGCCTTGCTCTTTTATATTGACCTCGCGCATTGACTCGATGACACCCGCACTCTGCGCACTTCACTTGAGTGGTAGCGTTTTTTGCCCCCATGGCCGGAGCCGTAGATATTTTTCCCGCGGAAAATTTGACTGTGTTCGTTAATTGCTTGCCAGGCTTGTGAAGATCAGTGCTGTCACCGGGGTGGCTCATCGAAGTCGGCATCCAACTCATGATGGCCGGGATGTCGGTGACGTAGAAAAAATGATCGCGATGTTGACGATCCATATCAGGAGGGAGCCAGGCTCGTTAACTTTGATGGCTTGCATTTCCATGTTAACTACCTTTCTGGCGATACCGCCCAGAGTGACGCACATACCGATGTCACGAAATTGGGATCGGCAGCGTGAAATTTTCACGCCGCATCGTAATCTGGATGACCCTATTGGATAACAACCGGTTTTTTGAGAACCGTCCAATTTGTTAACGCATAAAACGTGCGGAAACTCTTGTCACCACGCTCCCCCGGTATCCTGCAAGCAGATATTATTTCTTGGTGTCTTTTGCCGCATCTTCGATTTTGTCGCCGGCCTTTTCGATTTGTTGCCCGGTTTTTTCTACTGCCTTATCGACTTCCTTTCCGGCATGTTCCTCCGGGCCTTCCTGTTTCTGGCATCCGGATAGCGCCGCAACCAAGATGCCCATTGCAAACGTTGTGGCGACATACTTTTCAAATTTCATCATTTGCTTCTCATGAGTCCAGATGATTTATTAATTCGCGTAATGATCACGCCGGATTTTGGTTACGGCATAACCTGAAGGTTAGACTACACCGAAAATTCGTTGTGCGAGTTGGGCGGAAAAGCCGCCCATTCCCGTAAACCCCATTTGATTGATAGGGCAGTTTTGCGACGAGGGGTGCTGTCATTGCATCAGCCAAGCTATTTCGAGTATTGAAAAATGACTGGCAAAACAGATATGAGTAGCGTCATCCGTTAATTACTCTCAGCAAGACAACCACGATAGCGATCACCAGCAGAATGTGAATGAAACCGCCCATGGTGTAAGAAGTAATTACCCCCAGTAGCCACAAGATGAGCATAACAACGGCAATGGTATAGAGCATGATATCGACCTTTCTATTTCATGGTTTATGTATACAGCCGCGCCCGTACCCATTGGGCTGACGCAGCTGTTGCGCAGAGTAGATGACGGCGATGTTATTTACATATTGTGACCAATGACGCCGCCGACTACCGCGCCACCCACCAC
>PLBS01000134.1 GCA_003134595.1 Gallionella sp.
ACATGCACCGCACCATTCACATCTGTGCCCGGCAACACCAGGATGAACTCATCCCCGCCCAGGCGCGAAGCCGTGTCTTCCTCGCGCATCGCCGATTTCAGGCGTTTTGCAACTTCTATCAGCAACGCGTCGCCGATACGGTGCCCGAGGTTATCGTTGACGTTCTTGAAATGATCGAGGTCAAGGAACATGACTGCCAGTTGTGCGCGGCCACGCTGGGCCATGCTGAGGGCGTAGTTGATGCGGTCGGTGAACAATGCCCGGTTCGGCAGTCCCGTGAGCGCATCGAAATGTGCCAGCTGCAGGAGACGCTCCTCGGCCTGCTTGCGCGCGGTGATGTCCTGAATAATTCCCACCATGCGCAGCGGATTGCCGTCACTGCCGTATTCCATCTTTCCCCGCCCCATCACCCAGCGCTCCGCGCCATCGTTTGCCCGTATGATGCGGAACTCCCGTTCGAGATGCTGCTGTTCCACGATGAGGTCGCGCATGAAGGAGCGCATTTCGTCGCGATGGGCTGGATGAACTATCTCCATCCAGCCCGCCGTCGTGCGCGGAAAATCCTCGTCTATGCCGAGGATCGCGTCCAGTGTCGCCGAACTCCTCCATGCATCGGACGTAAGCTCGGAGATGTAGCTTCCGATGCGCCCCACCCTTTGGGCATCTTGCAGGTCACGTTCGCTCGCAATCAGGGCATCCTCAATCTGTTTGTGCCGAGCCTGGAGATCGAATTTGTCCAACGCGTAGCTGATGTCCATCGCCATTTCAACCAGCAGGTTGCGCTCGGCTTCGTCGAAGGCGTTGGCCTCGCCGGCATATAGGTTGAAAGCACCGATGACGACACCATTCCGGTGCAGCGGCAGCGAGGCAGATGCTCCCCAACCGGCCCGCGCGCCGCTCTCATGCCACGGCACGGTGACCGGGTCATGCTGAAAGTCCTGGCACCAGAATGGCTGGTTTTCGCGGATGGTGGTGCCGGTCGGACCACGCCCGGACGAATCGCCGGCAGTCACCGAAATCTGGATGCCTTCCAGATATTCCACGCCATCACCGAATGCGGCAACCGGGTTGACCCTCTGGCTTGCCTCGTCCACCAGCCCGATCCAGGCCATCTTCATGCCGCCGAACTGCACCGCGTCGCGACAGATTTGCGGGAACAACTCTGCCTCGCTCGCGCAGCGCACGATAGCCTGATTGCACTGGCTCAAGGCGGCGTAGAGCTTTGTCAACCGCTCAAGGCGGTCGTACGCGGTCTTGAGTTGTGCAGTGCGCGCCTCAACCTTCTGGTCGAGCGAGGCATTCAGCGACTGCAACTGCTCCTCCGTCCGGCGACACGTAGCGAGGGTACGGCGCAGCTCGAGTTGTGCGATGACGGTGCGGCTCAGGGCGCGCAGGGCGGTTTGCTGCTCGGCGCTCAGCACGCGCGGCACGCGGTCGATCACGCACAGCGTCCCCAGCGCAAGACCGTCAGGCGCGACCAACGGTGCGCCGGCGTAGAAGCGGATGTACGGGTCGCCGGTGACGAGGGGGTTGTCGGCGAAGCGCGAGTCGAGCTGCGCGTCACTCACTTCAAGCACCTCGTCCGAGTACAAAATGGCGTGTGCGCAAAAGGCAAATTCGCGTGGAGTTTCTGTGGCATTCAGACCGATTATCGATTTGAACCACTGCCGGTTTTCGTCAACAAGCGTAATCACTGCGATGGGTACCTGGCAAATCTGCGCGGCAAGCAGCGTCAGGTCGTCGAAGTCCGGCTCCGACGGCGTGTCCAGCACGCCGTAGCCGCGCAAGGTATTGAGGCGCTGGGCTTCGTTGGGCGGGAGTGGGGCTTTCATGCTGAGATCAGGCTTACGTTGAGGGTAAGCAAGCCATGCGCAACGGACAGCTCAGCTCCAGCGAAGTAGAAGCGGCTAAACAGCGACGTTTGTTGGTGCGTAGAGTCATGAAGCACTCCTCAGCTTGTTCACTACGTCAAAAGTTATTGAAAACTTCAAGAATCATCTCAAAACAAGGTTGAGGATACTCTCAAACTATGCGGTAAAAAAACATTCTTATTCACGGCTTTTTTTAAGCTCTTTTCCCTGCTGTTGAAAACCTCATTCCCACTCTATCGTGGCGGGCGGCTTGCCGGAGATGTCGTACACCACGCGGTTGATGCCGCGCACTTCGTTGATGATGCGGTTGGAGACTTTGCCTAGCAGCGCGTGTGGCAGTTCCGCCCAGTGCGCGGTCATGAAGTCCTGCGTCTGCACTGCGCGCAATGCCACCACCCATTCGTAGGTGCGTCCATCACCCATCACACCGACGCTTTTGACCGGCAGGAATACGGTGAAGGCTTGCGAGGTTTTCGCGTACCAGGACTTGCCCTCCTCATCCTTGGTGGCATGCAGCTCTTCGATGAAGATCGCATCGGCACGGCGCAACAGGTCGGCGTATTCGCGTTTCACTTCGCCCAGGATACGCACCCCCAAACCGGGGCCAGGGAAAGGATGGCGATATACCATGTCATGCGGCAAGCCCAATGCAACGCCAAGCTCGCGCACTTCGTCCTTGAACAGTTCGCGTAACGGTTCGAGCAGTTTGAGGTGCAGACTTTCCGGCAAGCCCCCGACGTTGTGGTGCGACTTGATGGTGTGGGCCTTCTTGTTCTTGCCCCCTGCCGATTCGATCACGTCGGGATAAATCGTGCCTTGCGCCAGCCACTTGGCTTGGGGCAATTTTTTGGCTTCGCGCTGGAACACCTCGACGAACTCGCGGCCGATGACTTTGCGCTTTTGCTCGGGGTCGGACACGCCGGTCAGATGATGCAGGAATTCCTTGCTGGCATCGACATGGATGACCTTCATGTGCAGGTGCTTGGCAAAGGTCTCCATCACTTGCGCGCCTTCGTTCAGGCGCAATAAACCATTGTCCACGAACACGCAGGTGAGCTGGTCGCCGATGGCGCGGTGGATCAGCGCCGCAGCCACCGAGGAGTCCACCCCGCCTGACAGACCCAGGATCACTTCATCTTTGCCCACCTGTTCGCGGATTTTTTTCACCGCCTCGCCGATGTAATCCGGCATGTTCCAATCCTGACCACAGCCGCAGATGTCATGCACGAAGCGGTTCAGCATCGCCTTGCCCTGATGTGTATGGGTCACTTCGGGATGAAATTGCAGCGCGTAAAAATGCCGCGCTTCGTCTGCCATGCCGGCGATTGGCGTACTGGGGTTGCTGGCGATGACCGAGAAACCCGGCGGCAGTGCTGTCACCTTGTCACCGTGGCTCATCCACACGTCGATCAAGCCGTGACCCTGCGCGTTGGTTCTATCTTGAATATCATGTAGCAAAGCGGAGTGTCCCTGCGCGCGAATCTCGGCATAACCGAATTCGCGCACCAGACCGTTTTCAACCGCACCGCCCAACTGCGCGGCCATGGTCTGCATGCCGTAGCAAATGCCCAGCACCGGCACGCCCAGCTCGAACACGATCTGCGGTGCGCGCGGTGTATCCCCCTCGGTCACCGAATTCGGGCCGCCGGAAAGAATGATCCCTGCCGGTTGAAAATTACGAATGAAATTCACATCGACATCGTAAGGATGCAGCTCGCAGTAAACGTGGGTCTCACGCACACGGCGCGCGATCAGCTGGGTGTATTGCGAACCGAAATCGAGGATCAGGATTTTTTTGTGGGACATGGCTAGAATCGAGGAGTGAGGATCGGGGATCTAGGAGAAAGGCGGGATTGCACTCCTCAATCCTCGCTCCTCAATCCCGTGGTTATTCAATATGATAATTCGGCGCTTCCTTGGTGATCTGCACATCATGCACATGCGATTCACGAATGCCCGAAGAAGTGATCTCGACGAACTCGGCCTTGGCGTGCATCGTGGCGATATCCGCACATCCCACATAGCCCATGCTGGAGCGCAGACCACCCATCAGTTGATGGATCACCGCCAGCACGCTGCCCTTGTAAGGCACGCGACCTTCCACGCCTTCCGGCACCAGCTTGTCCTGGTCGTCTTCGTTATCCTGGAAATAGCGGTCGCTGGAACCTTGCTGCATTGCGCCCAAACTGCCCATGCCGCGATAGGATTTGTAGGAACGACCCTGGAATAATTCGATCTCGCCGGGCGCTTCTTCGGTGCCGGCAAACAACCCGCCGAGCATCACCGTATGCGCACCCGCTGCAATCGCTTTTGAGATGTCGCCCGAGTAGCGAATGCCGCCATCGGCGATCAACGGTATACCGGTTCCCTGCAACGCTTTGGCCACACTCTGAATCGCGGCGATCTGCGGCACACCGACACCCGCGACGATACGCGTTGTGCAAATCGAACCGGGACCGATGCCGACTTTCACACCGTCCGCGCCGTGATCCAGCAAAGCCATTGCCGCACCGCCGGTAGCTATATTGCCGCCGATCACCTCGATGTGCGGAAAATTAGTCTTGACCCACTTCACTCGATCCAGCACACCCTGCGAATGACCGTGCGCGGTATCCACCACGATCACGTCCACGCCTGCCTCGGCCAACAACGCGACACGCTCATCCGTGCCCTCGCCCACGCCTACCGCCGCGCCAACACGAAGATGACCGAAGCTGTCTTTGCAAGCCAACGGGTGTTCGCTGGATTTCAAGATGTCCTTTACCGTCATCAAACCGCGCAACTCGAATGCGTCGTTCACCACCATCACGCGCTCGATACGATGTTTGTGCATCAGGTTGCGCGCCTCTTCCAGACTGGCGTTCTCCTTGACGGTGATCAGTCGCTCAAGCGGGGTCATGATGTTTTGTATCGGTTGATCCAGATTGCTCTCGAAACGCAAATCGCGGTTGGTGACAATCCCGACCAACTGCTTGCCCTGCACCACCGGCAAACCGGAAATCTTGTGCTGGCGCGTCAAACTCAACACGTTGCGCACCGTCATATCCGGCGTGATGGTGATGGGATCCTTGACCACGCCGCTTTCAAAACGTTTGACCTTGGCGACCTTGGCCGCCTGTGCATAGGCCGACATATTCTTGTGGATGATGCCGATGCCGCCTTCCTGCGCCAGAGCGATCGCCAGGCGCGACTGGGTGACGGTATCCATCGCCGCGGACAACAGCGGAATGTTCAGATCGATGTTGCGGGTAAGTTGCGTGCGCAGACTGACATCGCGCGGTAACACATTGGAGTAGGCAGGAACGAGCAGAACGTCGTCAAAGGTTAATGCTTTTTGAATGATGCGCATATGAAACAGCCCTCGGCAAAGCGGGCATTATACGCATGTCGGGTAGGTCCGTAAATCGCCAGTCATGTATAAAAACCCTAAGGACCGTTCACTGCCTCGAAGAGGTTCTTGCACCATATGGATGTCAGGTATCGAACTGCCGACTCACGTTAAAAAATTCATTTCGATACCTCCTGGCGAATGGAGGTAGCTTCAGCAAGTATTTTATTCTGTTACAGGTCTATTAAGCATCGCTTTCAGTTTTGCCAGCTTATCCATTCCCTCGTCCTTGGTCACAGTGGGCACCGCGTCTGCGTGTCCTCCCGCATAGATCAATTCATCTTCCGGCATTTCTTCCAGGAAGCGGCTCGGCTCGCAGGCCAGCCAGTCCTTGCCACGCTTGCGGCGGTTGCAGTAACTGATCTGCAGGCTGCGCTCGGCGCGGGTGATGCCGACGTACATCAGGCGGCGTTCTTCTTCGATTTGTTTTTCGTCGCTGTCGCGGAACGGCAGTATCTCTTCTTCTGCGCCGATGATGAACACGTGCGGGAATTCCAGTCCCTTCGCGGCATGCAGCGTGGACAGCGAGACGGCATCCGGTTCCTGGTCTTTGCCTTCCAGCATGTTGATCAGCGCAACGGTCTGCACCATCTCGATCAAAGATTTTTCATCCGCCTCGGCCTTGCGCTTGAGCCAGCCGATGAATTCCTGCACGTTCTCCCACTTCGTTTGTGCCTGGCGAGGGTCGTGCGAGTCATACAGCCAAGTCTCATAGTTGATCGCGCGCAGCAGTTCGTCCAGCAGTTCTCCGCATGGATCTTTTTCAGCGCGATCCTGGATGCGGTTGATGAAGTTGCAGAACAGCATCAGTTCTTCGTATTGGCGCGGCTGCAATTCCTGTTCGACCTGCGCTTGAAACGCCGCCTCGAACAGGCTGATGTGGCGCTCTCCTGCATAGCTGCCGAGCTTTTCCAGCGTAGTGTTGCCGATGCCGCGCTTCGGCGTGGTGATGGCGCGAATGAAAGCGGGATCGTCGTCGGGATTGGCGATGAGTCTCAGGTAAGCGGTGATGTCCTTGATCTCGGCACGGTCGAAGAACGACGTGCCGCCGCTGACGGTATAGGGCACGCGCTGGGCGCGCAGTTGCTCTTCGAAAGCGCGCGACAGGTGATTGCTGCGATACAGGATCGCGTAATCGGAATATTTGGTGCGATGCTCGAACTTGTGCGACATCAGCTTCATCACCACGCTCTCGGCTTCGTGCTCGTCATCGCGTGCTGCGTAGATACGGATCGGATCGCCGATGCCGTGGTCGCTCCACAGATTCTTCTCGAACACTTTGGTGTTGTGGTTGATCAGGTGATTCGCCACCTTGAGGATGCGCTGCGAGGAACGGTAGTTCTGCTCCAGCTTGATGACGCGCAGCTTGGCGTAGTCGTTGCGCAGGTTGTGCAGATTCTCGATGCTCGCGCCGCGCCAGGCATAGATCGACTGATCGTCATCACCCACTACGGTAAGCGCGGCGCGCATGTCGGCCAGCAGCTTGATCAGCTGGTACTGACAATCGTTGGTGTCCTGATATTCGTCCACCAGCAAATAGCGCAGCTTCAACTGCCAGCGCAGCAAGGCTTCGGGATGCTGCTTGAACAGCACCACCGGCAGATGGATCAGGTCGTCGAAGTCCACCGCCTGATAGGCGCGCAGCGTTTCCTGATAGCGGGCATAAATGCGAGCATGGACTTTTGCCTCATCATTTTCGGCATTTTCGGCAGCTTGTTCCGGCGAGACGAAGGCGGATTTCCATTTCGATATCTGCGTCTGTATGTCGCGGATTTCCTGCTTGTCGCCGGAGTTGGTCAACTCGCTGAATATCTTCCAGGTGTCGCTACTGTCGAAGATCGAGAACTGCGGTTTGTAGCCCAGCAGCTTTGCTTCGGCGCGCAGGATGTTCATGCCGAGCGAATGAAAGGTGCTCACCACCAGGCCTTTGGTATTGGTGTTCTTCAGCAGGTCACCGACGCGTGAACGCATCTCGTTGGCAGCCTTGTTGGTGAAGGTGATCGCGGCGATGTTGCGCGGCTCGTAGCCGCATTCCTGCACCAGATAGGCGATCTTGTGGGTGATGACGCGCGTCTTGCCGCTACCCGCGCCGGCCAGCACCAGCAAAGGGCCGTCGAGGTGAGTCACTGCTTCACGCTGAACCTGGTTGAGCTTACTTAACATTCAGAGATACTTAACATTCGGAGATACTGGGGGAAGAGGTGTTGCGCAAGGTCACTATGATACCAAAGCTGAGCGACATCTTTATGAGCATCTCTAAAAATTAAAATTTCGTTGAGGGGGATAGTAATTCAGGGAAAGGCTGAGATGGGTATGTGGATGGAGAGAACCCCTAAGCCGGACGAGCCGGAACAAAATGTAGGTCGGGCTACGCCCGACATGGTGGGCACAGCCCACCCTACGGTTACTATTGAATTGAAATTTGTTATCCGCGCCTACCGGGACGAAAATACGCAGTGTTGTCGTAATACGCCGCGCAGTCGTTGTCCGCCGCCCAGCCCGGCACGCCCAGCAGCGGCACGGGGGAAAAGTCGCGGGTACTGCGGCAATGTTCCGGCGCAGACAGGTAGTCCGCCAACAAGCTGTCCAAGTGCGTCAATTGTTGTGTCGGCGGCCACGAAAAAAATTCCGGATCCACCGGCAGCAGCAACCCTTGCCCGGTCATGCCGACATAGGGTTGCAGCGCCTTTTCATACAGGCCATGGCCGAACAGATAAAACCCCATCCCTGTCCTGAGCCCGTCGAAGTGGCCGGCCCTCACCTGATCGCGCCGCTGCCAGAATAATTCCTTCCACTGGAAATCGCGCAACAGCGCACCCAGTTCCGCATCGGCATACACCACGATCACACCGGACTCGTCCAGCAAAGTATTCACGTCGCGCACTGCTCCGCGCCCCGTATTGCCTAATTCCAATTTCGAATGGGAATGAGAACAAGGCGGCGAGGATGAGGCGACGAAGACAGCACTCTTAGTGCGGCTAGAAGCCGAAGACGAAGCCAACGCAGTTATCGTTTCTATTCGGGATTGGAATAACGCCCTTTCTTCCATCAGCGCAAGATAATGGCGCGCATTGAGGACGGCCTTGGTCTTGGGGAATGTCAGCCACACCAGCGCATTGAGCAGGTCATGCCAGTTATCTGCGCGCATCTGCACCTCGCCAGTGAGATAACAGCGCGGTTCATATTGCGCTTCAAAGGATAACTTGCCGCGTTGCTGCGCCACGAAACGCAACGGCATTCCACTGTGCACGGTGATGGAAGGATGACGTGCCGCATAACCAGCCACTTGGTTGCCGTCTTTTGGCAACTTAGTGGAATGGCTAGTAGTTCCATCAAGCAGCGCATTGCAATCTTGCAGCGTGGGGAAACTACTGGTCATAAGATCAGCGAATATCGGATGCAGCGGCGCGAACAGCGGCGATTGCAGCAATGCTTCTCTGTTCCATTCGTGAGTTCGCTTCATGCACCTGCTAGCCGATAAACCAATCCCGCCGCCCCGCACCCCAGAATCACCGGAATGGTGCCGACCCGGTAACGCAACAGTGCGATCAATGCCGCTACACCCAGTAGCGCGGAATACCACTCGAAATATCCCTTGAAACCTTGCGGCCACAACACATGGTAGGCGAAGAACACCGCGAGGTTGAGTATCACGCCCACCACCGCCGCAGTGATGCCGGTGAGCGGCGCGGTGAACCTCAAGTCGCCGTGGGTGCTTTCCACCAATGGTCCGCCGAGAAAAATAAAGATGAATGACGGCAGGAAGGTGAAGAATGTCACTATCGTCGCGGCGCTCGCTGCGGCGAGAAACAGCGCATCCGGGCCGAACAATGCCAGGCTCCAGCCGCCGACGAAACCGACAAATGCCACCACCATTATCAGCGGTCCTGGTGTGCTCTCGCCCAACGCCAGCCCGTCCATCATTTGCAGTGGGGTAAGCCAGTGGTAATGTTCAACTGCGCCCTGATAGACGTAGGGCAGCACCGCGTAAGCACCGCCGAAAGTCAACAGCGCGGCCTTGGTGAAAAACCAAGCCATCTGCGTGTACGCACCCTGCCAACCGAATTGTGTAACCAGCAACAGCATCGCTGCCACCCAGATCGCCACGCCCGCGAACGCAACGCGCAACAACCGCGCCCAACCGAAGCGCGCGTGCTCAGGCGTCGGCGTGTCGTCGGCGATCAGCGCTGCGCCAAAACTGTCTTTCGCTTTGCCGTGTCCGCCACCGGTGGCGAATTTTTCCGGCACGAGTCCGCCGCCGGCATAGCCGATCAATCCGGCCGCCAACACGATGGCCGGGAAAGGCACGTTGAACGCGAAGATGGCAAGAAACGCTGCGGCCGCTATCGCCCACAACACACCGTTCTTCAAGGCGCGTGAGCCGATGCGGTAGGCGGCGAACAGCACGATGGCGGTGACCGCCGGTTTGATGCCGTAGAGTATTCCCGCCACTGCCGGCACGTTGCCGAAGGCGAGATAAATCCACGACAGGAATATCAAAATGAACAGCGACGGCAGCACGAACAGCGTGCCGGCGATGATCCCGCCCCAGGCCCTATGCATCAACCAGCCGATATAAACGGCAAGCTGCTGCGCCTCCGGACCCGGCAGCACCATGCAGTAATTGAGCGCATGCAAAAACCGCCGCTCGGAGATCCAGCGTTTTTTCTCGACCAAGTCCTGATGCATGATGGCGATCTGCCCCGCCGGTCCGCCGAAACTGATGAAGCCCAGCCTCAGCCAATACCAGAAAGCCTGAGCCAGCGTGACCGGTTCGGGGGGTTGTGTGTTGCCGGAAATTTGCTGCTGCGATGTGTCCATGACTCCTCCTTGGAGAACACTCCACCTCAGAGCAGGCCTTGGACGCGGAATCGTCTTGAAGCGGGGAGGCTGCTTTATCCCTGCGTTTCGTAATTATCTACATTTAGCCGGTAAGGTGCAAGAACTTGAAGGTGGATTAACAGGGTGTTGAAAAACGTAGCGAGCGCAGCCAAGACAAGGCAAAAATGGGCGAAAAACCGGAGTGTACGTTAGGAGTACATGAGGATTTTGAGCCCATTTTTAACGCAGTATTGGCAAGCGCAGTAGTTTTTCAGCGCCCTATTAGGGACTGACTTTGACTGGCAAGCCAAGCTTGACTATGCGATCGGCGAAGGCTTGCAGATGTTCTGCGGGCAAGGCGGACAGACGCGGTGCTTCCGCTTGCATCGAAGGCCGCGCCAGGCTATAGAGCAGCACGCCTTGCGGTTTATGTCCGTCATGCAGCAGCGCCGAAACGAACCCCAGATAATCGTCCTCGTCCTGACGCGATGGCGCTGCGCCGTCAAGCGCAAACCAGCAGGTTTGCAGCCAGGTTGGACAACAGGCGATCGCGGCGATGAGATTGTCGCGGACTTTGCTCATGCTGATGTGGATGTCGTTGACGCGTTGCATCCCCGCCTCGCTGGCGCGATCCAGTTTGAACCACACTTCGCCGTTGAGTTTGGCCATGGCGCGCAGGCCTTGCTGGACTTCACTTCGATATAGCAGACTGCCGTTGGTGATCAGTACGGTTTTTACCGTCTCCGGCAAAGCCACCTCGCGGCGCACTCGCGCAATCAGTGCCATGACCCGGACAAATTCAGCGCTGCTGGTCGGTTCGCCGTTGCCGGATAGCGCGATGTCGTTGATGCGCCGTGCGCCTTCCGGGACACGGCTTTGCATGAAATCGCCGTGCAGCAATTCATTGAGAAAATCGCGCAGCTCGTTTTCCAGAACGATCAGGTCTACCGGCGGCGCAGCACCACGGGTCAGATCGGGAACCTGGCAGTAGATACAGCGCCAGTTACAGGCGTTGTTGGTATTGAGGTTGATGCCGACCGAGACCCCGCCGGCACGGCGCGATACCACTGGATAGACGTAACGTAACGCCGCGCTGTCGCGGTCATGATTTGCTACGTTGAGAATTTTGTCGTTCAAGATTTACCAAGCGGCAGATATTTCGCGGGATCCACCGGCTTGCCGAAACGTCGCACTTCAAAATGAAGCTCGACCTGGCTGGCATCGGTGTTGCCCATCTCGGCGATCTTTTGCCCGCGCGTGACGCTCTGCCCTTCTTTCACCAGCACTTTATCGTTGTGCGCGTAAGCACTGAGATAAGTCTTGTTGTGCTTGATGATGATCAGCTTGCCATAACCGCGCAGCCCGCTGCCGCTATACACCACCTTGCCGGGTGCGCTGGCCAGAACCGGTTGCCCGAGCTTGCCTGCAATATCGATGCCCTTGCGATTGGCCGATTCGGAAAATTGCCCGATCAATTTACCCTGAGTGGGCAAACCCCATTCCAGCGCGGCCTCCTCGCCATCATCAGCGCTATCGTCGGTTGCGGTATCAGGCTTGGCTTCCGGTTTGGGTATGCTCTCCACTTTGGCAACGGTTGTTGCTTCTGGCTGGGTCTGTTCCTGAACCTTGTCAATCTGCGCCATTGCCGCCTCGCTGTAAGGATATTTCACCAGCTTGGGTTGATCCTTCAACAAAATTTCAATCGGCTTGGCCTCAACCGGGGCAGCGGGAGTGGCGGTCTTGGCTCTGCCTGGAAACAGGTGAATTTCCTGCCCTATAGAGATAACTTTTGGATCTTTAATACCATTCAATTCAGCCAGCTCGTGATAATCAAAACCATAATTGAAAGCGATGCTGTATAGCGTATCGCCCTTTTGCACGACATGCACCTCAGGTCGCCAGTCTTTATCTCGCGAAGATTTTTTGCCGGTTGCCACAGCCGTGGCCTTTTTCCTGGCAGCATCGCCGCGCTCGGTGACCGGTGCGCGATGTCCGCTCGAAGAACAGCCCGCCAACACCGTTGTTATCAGCAACAACGCAAAAATCCTGTTCGTACCGGTGCCAGGATAAAAGGTTTTGATATTCATGCCTTGCCCATCAATAATGGTACGAATTTCACCGGTTCCAGCTGGGTTTCGCGGAATCCGCGCGCATCACGTTCAACCAAATACAACCACTGTTCCTGTGTTCCAACCGGCAGCACCATTCTACCACCGACCGCGAGTTGCTCCCGCAACACCGCTGACAGCGTGGGCGCTGCGGCGGCCATGATGATGCCGTCAAACGGTGCTGTCTCGGGTAAGCCGGCAGTGCCATCCGCATAACGCACGCTGACGTTGCGTATCTTCAGATCGCTCAATTGTTTTCTGGCGCGTTCGTAAAGCGGCTTGATACGCTCCACGGTATAGACCTCGCGCGCTACCTGCGCCAACACCGCAGCCTGATAGCCGCAGCCGGTGCCGATCTCCAGCACGCGACCAAGCGGGCTGGCGGCACGCAGCACTTCGATCATGCGCGCCACGATGTAAGGCTGGGAAATGGTTTGGTTGTAGTTGATCGGCAACGACACGTCATCATAAGCACGGCTCGCCAATGCCTCATCAACGAACAAATGGCGCGGTACTTCGAACATCGCCGCCAGCACCGTTTCATCCTTGATACCCTGTTCGCGCAGCCGATCGATCAGGCGCGCACGGGTGCGCTGCGAGGTCATGCCGATGCCGTT
>PLBS01000020.1 GCA_003134595.1 Gallionella sp.
CATAACCCGACGCGCGAAGCGGTGCAGCGTTTGCTACACGCCGCCGCACGCAATATCGTGGATGCGCGGATAGAGGAGGTCAGCTTCGATACTCGTTTCGATGCCGCCTACAAGGCCATCATGCAGTGCGCAATGGTGGCACTGTGGGCGAATCGGTATCGCACTTCCACCAGTCAGCCGGGACATCATCAAACCGCGATTTCAAGCGGGTGGCGGGACTGAAAATTGAGAACTGGGCGAAACCCTGAACCGTTCTACTTTTCCCTTGCACCTTGCCCCTTGCCCCTTGCCCCNNACCTTGAACCTTGAACCTTGAACTTGCCCCTTGACTCTGCCGCGAAATTATCGTTCAATGGCTGAACACGTTCAACGATTGAACGATAAGGGTGAACGGCATTGCCATGTTAAGCGACGAATACCGCTACAAAATCTTGAAACGCCTGGAAGCCAATCCGGAGATCAGCCAGCGCGAACTGGCCGGGGAACTGGGCATCAGCCTGGGACGGGTGAACTTTTGCGTTCAAGCGTTGATCGAGAAGGGTTTGGTGAAAGCCAACAATTTCCGCAACAGCAAAAACAAAAAGGGCTACGCCTACCTGCTGACGCCGAGAGGCATCGAGGAAAAAGCCAAGATCACCGTAGAGTTCCTCAAGATCAAGATTGCGGAGCATGAAGCGTTAACGAAAGAAATTAAAGGATTGCGAGAAGATGCCGTGCAAGTTCAGGCGCGGCAACACAATGGAGCCTCCCCTAAAAAAGGGGCGAAATAATTCTCATGTCAACCAATCAGGCTACACTCGTAATCGAAGCAGGCAGGGCGGAGCGCCATTATTGGCGGGACCTGTGGCGTTACCGCGAACTGTTCTTCTTTTTGGCCTGGCGCGATATTCTGGTGCGCTACAAGCAAACCACCATCGGTATCGTGTGGGCCTTGGGTCGCCCATTGATCACCATGCTGGTGTTTACGCTGGTGTTCAGCAAGCTGGCGAAATTGCCTTCCGAAGGCGTGCCCTATCCGCTCCTGGTTTTTGCGGCGCTCTTGCCGTGGCAATTTTTCTCCAGTGCTTTTAGCGGTGCCGGAGATAGCCTGATCAGCAATGCCGGGATGATTTCGAAGGTGTACTTCCCGCGCTTGGTTATCCCTGCCAGCGCGGTGATCGTCAGCTTCGCGGACTTTCTTATTTCGGGAATCATCCTGGTGGGGCTGATGATCTGGTATGGATTTGCGCCTAGCCTGCGCATATTTACTTTGCCAATATTTATCCTTGTGGCCTTTGCCGCCGCCATGGGCGCGGGATTGTGGATCGCGGCCCTCAACGTCAAATACCGCGATTTCCGCATCATCGTCCCATTCGTGGTGCAGTTCGGGCTATACATTTCACCGGTCGGGTTCAGCAGCACCATCGTTCCTGAACAATGGCGGCTGCTCTATTCCATCAACCCGATGGTGGGCGTGATCGACGGTTTCCGCTGGGCGATCCTGAGTGGCAATACCCAGCTTTACTGGCCCGGATTTTTGCTCTCCCTTCTTCTGGTTCTGGTGATACTGGTTACGGGCATAATTTATTTCCGCAAAACGGAAAAAACCTTTGCGGACGTAATTTGATGAACAACTCCAAAAACTCGTCATTCCCGCGAAGGCGGGAATCCAGCCTATCAAAAGAGCTCCCTCGCGGCGCGAGGGACAAGGCCAAAAGGCATGTTAGAGAAAACCGCCGGATTCCCGCTTTCGCGGGAATGACAGTAATTGAATTTTTAGAGGCTCCCTGATGTCATCTGTTATCGCTGTCGAGAACCTCTCGAAAAAATACATCATCAGCCATCAGAAGCAGGAGCGCTATACCGCATTGCGCGATGTTCTGACGGATGGTGCAAAGCGTTTTACCCATAAACTGACCCATCCTTTTGCCGCTCCAGAAAGCGACCCCACTCACGAAGAATTCTGGGCGCTCAAGGACGTCAGCTTTGACATACAACAAGGCGACCGGGTGGGCATCATCGGACGAAATGGCGCAGGCAAGTCCACTCTGCTGAAAATCCTGAGCCGCATCACGGAGCCAACATCCGGCAAGGTTTCGATCAAGGGCAGGGTAGCCAGCCTGCTGGAAGTAGGCACAGGTTTTCACCCCGAGCTCAGCGGACGGGAAAATATTTATCTTAATGGCGCGATCCTCGGCATGAGCAAAGCCGAGATCAAGAAAAAATTCGACGAGATTGTCGCCTTTGCCGAAGTGGAAAAATTCCTCGATACGCCCGTAAAGCGCTATTCATCAGGCATGTACGTTCGACTCGCATTTGCAGTGGCTGCGCATCTGGAACCCGAGATATTGATTGTGGATGAAGTGCTGGCAGTGGGCGATGCGCAGTTCCAGAAAAAATGTTTGGGAAAGATGGAGAGCGCAGGGAGCGAGGGAAGAACAGTATTGTTTGTAAGCCATAATATGGTCGCATTGAAAAGTTTGTGTGAAAAGGCCATTTGGCTTAATGCCGGCAGCGTGGTTGAAAATGGGCGTGTGGAAGACGTGGTATCAAACTACCTTCAGAATGGCGCGCCGGTGAATATGCACCAGGTATGGGGTGACCGGGAAAGCTCGCCGGGCAACAAAAGTGTGCGGTTGCATTCCGTAAAAATATCGTATGAAGGCGAAGCATCCGGTGAAAGCTTGACGGTTGCTTCGCCAGTGGATTTGGAATTCGAATTCTGGAATTTTGAACAAAACGCGCTGCTGAGTTTCAGTGTTTTTCTGTATGACAATCAGGAAGTCTGCATTTTTAATACTGGATCGTCAGCAGAAATTTTTCCGAAGGGGGTAGTAAAAGGAATATGTCATATCCCGGGGAATTTTCTGAACGATGGGGTTTACCGGGTTCGGTTACTAATTGTCAGAGACAAAAGCGTGGGACTCTTTGATTTTGATAATGTGGCAATATTCGAGGTGCATGACATCGAACGAGAGGGCGCGTGGTATGGCAAATGGCCAGGGGCTGTGCGCCCAACATTCAAGTGGGAAATAATGGCAATATCGAACTAAATGACAAATAGAATCTACAACAATGACTTTCTGATTGCCTACAGGCAAAACATCGCAAACTGCCTTAAAAATGATTTTAAGGACAATTGGGACGAGCGCCGTTTTGGCGCTGAAAACCGGCTTGCGCAACCGGATGTACCGAAGGTCCGGCAAAAAATCAAACAATCCATCAAGAATTTGTTGGCTATGGTTGGACTCTATGATCTGAATGACCCGTTAGAACTTTCGGAGTCTTTACTTAAACCCAATGTGGAACAATTTCAATGGGTCTATCAGAGGTTTGTAGATGATAAATCAAGGCAACTGCTGGTGCAGGTTCTTTCATTCCGTGCGTTAGGATACCGCCGTGTCAAGTTGCCCATGAATAATGCGCATTATTGGGAGGCTATAGAAAATGCGGAGAGATTGGCGCTGAACAGCGAGTCGATAGATCTCGGATGGCAGGGACGTAGAGCTTACAAGATGGATCTCTCCAGTATCGGGTATCACGTCAAGCTGTTCTATGTGCCATTTGCGATCATTTATGTTTTTGTGTTGCACCAATATGAGTGCGCATTATCGGACAAAGTGATTAAGGCAGAAGAGGGTGATGTCGTCATAGATGCAGGGGGCTGCTACGGAGATACCGCATTGTATTTTGCCCATGAAGTCGGGGAAAAAGGCAAGGTGTATTCATTCGAGTTCATGCCGGAAAGTCTGGCGATATTTGAACAAAACATGTCGTTGAATCCTGAACTTTCCCAGAGGGTCAATCTGGTAAGAATGCCCTTGTGGTCCAAATCCGGTGAACAACTTTTTGTGGAAGGAAGCGGGCCGGGAACCAGGGTAGTGCCCAATGCCAGCCGACCAGATGCAACCCGGGTGGAGACACTTACGATTGACGACATGGTCAGCAATGAAAAATTGGATCGCGTTGATTTCATCAAGATGGACATCGAGGGGGCAGAGTTGGAATCTCTGCGTGGAGCAGAAAACACCATCCGTCAGTTTCGTCCTAAGCTGGCCATTTCTGTTTATCACAAATTAAATGACTTATGGGAAATTCCACAGTACATAGATAGCCTTGGGCTGGGGTACCGATTCGCTCTGAGGCACTTCACCACACACGCTGAAGAAACGATTCTGTTTGCCTATTGATTGGTACGCGCTTATTTATGGGGTAAATGATGGATGCTGAAAAAAAGATTTATGTCACGCAGCCATATCTTCCGCC
>PLBS01000182.1 GCA_003134595.1 Gallionella sp.
GTGGGCGGATGGTAGCCCTTGTCCAGCAGGCGTTTTGCCACGTCCATCGCGGAGATGCCGGTGGCATCCTTGAGCGGTTTTACCGAGACGATGAATTCGTGGCTGGCGCGGCGTTGCGGGAAGGCCGCGGTGAAGCCCGCCTTCTGCAATTCCGCCATCAGGTAGTTGGCGTTCAGCGTGGCGAATTCCGCTACGCGGTGCATGCCTTCCGCGCCCAGCATGCGCGCATACACATAAGCGCGCAGCAGCACGCCGATGTTGCCGGTGAAGGCGGAGAGGTGGCCGATGGATTGCGGCAGGTCTTGTTCGGTTAGCCAGCGATAACTTTCTTGGCTCCCTCTCCCACCGGGGTAACCAGCGACTTGGCCGCCGCTTTTTGGCGGCTTAGTCGAATGGCTAGTAGTTTCATCAGAGGGTTGGGGAGGGGGTGGCTCTTTGCCCACCACTGGCAACGGCAGGAACGGCAACAAACGTTTTGCCACGCCCACTGCACCCGCGCCCGGCCCGCCGCCGCCGTGCGGGGTGGAGAAGGTCTTGTGCAGATTCATGTGGATCACGTCGAAACCCATGTCGCCGGGTTTGACCTTGCCGAGAATCGCGTTCAGGTTTGCGCCGTCGTAATAGAGCAGACCGCCTGCATCGTGGATGATTTTTTGGATGTCCTGAATTTGCTTTTCAAACACGCCCAGCGTGGAGGGATTGGTCAGCATCAGCCCGGCGGTTTGCGGGCCGACTGCTGCGCGCAACGCGTCCAGGTCCACATCGCCATTGGCGTTGGTCGGAATCTCGCATACGGTGTAGCCGCACATCACAGCCGTTGCAGGATTGGTTCCGTGTGCCGCATCCGGCACGATGATCTCGGTGCGCGCGGTATCGCCGCGCGCATCGTGGTAAGCATGGATCATCGCGATGCCGGCGAATTCGCCTTGTGCGCCGGCCATTGGCATCAGGCTCACACCGGCCATGCCGGTCACATCTTTCAGGATTTCCTGCAGGTCATGCAGACACGCCAGTACGCCTTGCCCGGTGTGCTCGGGGGCGAGCGGATGTCGCGCCAGAAACTGCGGCAGCATCGCCAGCGTGTTGCAGGCGCGCGGGTTGTATTTCATGGTGCAGGAGCCGAGCGGATAGAAGTGCGTGTCTATGGAAAAATTCTTCTGCGACAAGCCGGTGTAGTGGCGCACCACGTCCATTTCCGAGGCTTCCGGCAACAGCGGCGGGTCTTTGCGCAACAGCGCGGCGGGGATGTCGCTGATTGCTGCGGCGTGGTTAAAGTAGAGCTCGCGTAGCGACTCGTTTGCCCCTTCTCCCGCTTGCGGGGGAAGGTTGGGATGGGGGAAACGGGCTTGCCCGTTCGGAGCTTGCGCCGCGTTGCGGCGACCGGGGTGAGAGCGTTCAAAAATCAGCATGTTGGTCTCGCTTAACTTAGTGCGTGGCGCAGTGCGTCCACGTAGCGTTGTAAATCTTCGTCGGTTTTGGTTTCAGTGGCGCACACCAGAATCGCGTTGCCTAACCGCGGGTAGTGCGGCTGCAAGTCGAAACCGCCTAATACGCCTTGTTCAGCCATGCTGACCAACACCGCAGCGGAGGGCTTGGGCAGCTGCAACACGACCTCGTGGAAATTCGTTGAGCTAAATGATAATTTTACACCCGATACAGCACTGGCAAGTTTTAACAAGGCTTGCGTGTTGGCATGCGATGCCGCCGCGACACGACGCAACCCGTCTACGCCGAGCAGCGCCATGTGGATGGTTGCTGCGGTCACCATCAAACCCTGATTGCTGCAAATGTTGGAAGTCGCCTTGGCGCGGCGGATGTGTTGTTCACGCGCTTGCAGCGTCAACGTGAAGCCTTGCTTGCCATCCATATCCACGGTGCGGCCGATGATGCGACCCGGCATCTGGCGTACCAGTGCTTGCTTGCAGCACATGAAGCCGAAATACGGGCCGCCGCTGGACAGAGGCGAACCGAGCGGCTGACCGTCACCCACTGCAATGTCCGCGCCCTTGTCAGCCCAGTTGCCGGGGGCTTTGAGTACAGCCAGCGTCAGCGGATTTACCAGCGCGATGGACAGCGCGCCTTGCGCGTGTGCCCAGGCCGTGAGTGCGTCCACATCTTCCAGCGCGCCGAAAAAATTCGGCTGCGGGATCACCAGTGCGGCGATGTCGCTGCCCGCGTGTTGTTGCAGTGCCTTGAGATCTATCGTGCCCATCGCGGCATCAAACGGGATTTCCACCAGTTCAATGTTTTGCAGTTTGACGATGCTGCGCACCGCGCTACGATACAGCGGGCTGACGGTGGCGGGCAGGATGACCTTGCGCGAACTCTTGTGCGCACGCACCGCCATCAATATCGCCTCGGCCAACCCGGATGCGCCGTCGTACATGCTGGCGTTGGACACGTCCATGCCGGTCAGCGAGGCGATCATGGTCTGATACTCATAAAGCAATTGCAGCGTGCCCTGGCTGGCTTCGGCCTGATAGGGCGTGTAGGCAGAATAAAATTCTCCGCGCGTGGCGATCTGCCAAACCGCTGCCGGAATATGGTGCTCGTATGCGCCCGCACCGATGAAGTTGAGCATCGCTACATCTTGTGCGGCACGCTCTTGCATCAGGCGCGTGACCTGCATCTCGTTCATGCCCTCGGGCACGGCGTTCAGTTTGCCGGTTCTGAGTGCGGCGGGGATTTCGTCAAACAGCGCGTCGATATTTTTCGCGCCGATGCTGGCGAGCATGGTTTGGATGTCCTGCTCGGTGTGGGGGATGAAAGGCATAAGGCAGTTGGTAGTCGTTAGACGTTAGTTGTAGGCGTGAGTCATTAGGTGTAAGTCGTTAGTTAAAACCGCGCAGCGGACAATGCCAACTAGCGACTAACGACTACAAACTAACGACTGCTTTTAATGTGCTTCGCTATCCACTACAGCCTGGTACGCCTTGGCATCCATCAGCGTGGCCACGTCCGCTGCATTATCCGGTTTCATCTTGAACATCCACGCGGCGTAAGGATCTGCGTTGATGGCTTCCGGTGTGCTGTCCAGCGCGCTGTTTACCGCCACCACTGCACCGCTTACCGGCGCGTAGATATCTGCTGCGGCTTTTACCGATTCCACTACCGCGCATTCTTCCTTGGCCTTGAGCTTGCGGCCAACCATGGGGCTTTCCACGAACACCATATCGCCCAGCAATTCCTGCGCGTGCTGGGTGATGCCGATGCTGATGGTTCCATCGGATTCGGTTTTGACCCATTCGTGGGATGCGGTGTATTTCAGGTTTGCCGGGTTACTCATTTAATCTCCTTTAGTCGTTAGACGTTAGACGTTAGTCGCTAGTCGTTAGTTGGTTTTGTCGTTGCGCGGTCTTTAACTAACCGCTAGCGACTAGAGACTAACAACTGCCTTTCCATTGCGCGCGAACGGATACTTCACCACTTTTGCCGCGAGCATTTTATCGCGAATCGCCACTTGCACCCGGTCACCGATCTGTACTTCTTTGGGCACACGTGCCAGCGCGATGGATTGGTTCAGTGTCGGCGAGAAGCTGCCGCTGGTGATTTCGCCTACGCCTTGCGCGCAGTGTACTTGCTGATGACCGCGCAATACGCCGCGGTCCAGCAGCACCAAGCCGACCAGCTTGCGCGCGGGCGGGTTAGCAAGCAGGGCCGCCTTGCCGATGAAGTCACGTTCACTCTTCAAATCCACCGTCCAGGCCAGGCCAGCTTCCAGCGGACTGGTGGTCTCGTCCATGTCTTGACCATACAGATTCATCCCGGCTTCGAGACGCAACGTGTCGCGCGCGCCGAGGCCGATCGGTTTCACGCCTTTTTCCGCCAAAGTCGGCCAAAAATATGGCGCGGCTTTGGCGGGAATCATTACCTCAAAACCGTCTTCGCCGGTATAGCCGGTCCGCGCGATGAACATCGTGCCCATCTCAACTGCGCTAAAAGGGATCAGGCGCTCGGTCAATTCTTGGCTGCCGGGTAACGCGTCCCAAACTTTCGAGCGCGCATTCGGGCCTTGCACCGCAATCATCGCCAGTTCAGGATGATCGGTGATAACCAATTGTGGCACCCCCCTATCCAACTTTCCCCCAGAGGGAGAAAGAGCAACCGCCGCATCTCCCGACAGGAGACGCCCCTTGAACTCAGCGGCTTGCTGCTTCATCCAGGCGATATCCTTGTCCGCTGTGCCCGCGTTCACCACGATGCGGAACCAGTCCTCGCTCATGAAATATACGATCAGGTCATCGATCACCCCGCCATTTTCCAGCAGCATGCAGGAGTACAGCGCCTTGCCGGGCTGCGTGAGTTTGTCCACATTGTTTGCCAGCAGGAAGCGCAAAAAACTGCGCGCGCCGTTACCCTTGATGTCCACCACGCGCATGTGCGACACGTCGAACATGCCGCAGTCGTTGCGTACCTGATGATGTTCGTCGATCTGCGAACCGTAATTCACCGGCATGTCCCAGCCGCCGAAATCGACCATTTTTGCGCCCATCGCGCGGTGCGCTGCATTGAGCGGGGTACGTTTTAATGACATATCTGCTTTCTGAAATAAAAAAGGGCGCAGCACGAATTCGTGCTGCGCCCCATCTGTCCTTGATACCTGAGAGATTACAACTCGCGTTGCGTGCCCCTTCGGTGGTTGGTTGATCCAACGCTCTCCAGATTTGCCTGCGCCAATAGTTCTTGAGCCTGAGCGGTTGCGGGTGTTGCGCCTTCGGCGGTGTCTCAGTCTTTGCAAGAATACTGGGTCTTTGCAAAGATACTGGCTGACACGCTCTCCCATTGGTCTGATCGGCGGGGCGAAATATACCGGAAAGTACCTGCGCTGACAAACAGGCATTAGCATTGTTTGCTAATGGGAGCCCCTAAAAATTCAGAGTTCGCCCAAATGCAAGGCGCGGAAAAGATTTCACAGCGCCGCATATGGGTTATATGTAAGCAAGAAATTTTTTACGCAACGCAGCAGTTGGGATGAAATGTGGATTTTTAGAAGTTCCCTAATCCTGTTGCTTCATTTATCCTTGCTGCTACTGGCAGATGGATCATCCGCCAGTATAACTTGATTACGCCCGGCGTGTTTAGCTTTATAAAGCGCCTTGTCTGCCGCATCGCTTAGTTTGGCGGCATCCGGAAACTGTGAAACAGTTGCGATCCCACAGCTGAACGTAACTGGGAACTCATTTCCATCCGCCAGATGACGCAACTGGGAAAAGTCGTCGCGAATAGTATCCAGCACTTTCATTGCCGTCGCCCCATCGGCATCGACTAACACTACCGCAAACTCTTCGCCGCCATAACGCCCTACCAGGTCACTTGTGCGTAGCCGTTGTTTGAGCAGACGGGAAAGGCTTTTGATCACACGATCCCCGACAGGATGACCATAGCTGTCATTGACTTGCTTGAAGTGGTCAATGTCGATCATCGCAAAAGACACGGGCTTTTTCTGTCGTAGTGCCCAGGCCACTTCACCATCCAGCAGATCTTTGATGGCGGTGTGGTTGAGCAAGCCGGTCAGGCTGTCGCGCACCATGAAGGAACGCAGCATGAGTGAACGCCGGATGCGGCTGGTCACGGAAGAAATCAGATGTTGCGGCTGTATCGGTTTGGTAAGGAAATCGTCCCCCCCCAAGCCCATCGCGAAAAGCTGCTTGTCGAGATTATTTTCGGCAGAAAGGAACACGATAGGGATGCTGACGAAGGCATCAAGCTGTCGGATGACCTTGGCCAAATCCGTGCCATTGCATTCCGGCATATAAAGATCGATCAGGATCAGATCAGGGGTGAACTCCAGCAACGACTCGATCACGTTAAACGGATTATTGACCGCCTTCACCGCCATTCCGGCCTGTTCAAGCACTGCGGTGTGATAGGCGGTGAGGGCTACCGAATCATCAACGATCATGACACGGTATGGGACCGGCGGCTTGGTTGAGGTTAAGCTATCAAGCTTGTCGATCAGATTGCCGATATTTACCGGCTTGCTTAAATAGGCGATGCTGCCGGCGCGTACCGCTTCCAGTCTCATTTCAAATTCATCGTGCGCAGAGAGAAAAACGACAGGAAGAAGAACATCACGCCCCTGCTGAATTTCATTCATGAGCTTAACCCCTCCCAGACGATCCCCTGGAAATGTGACATCCATCAGCACAACGACATCAGAGGTTTGCTGCAAGGCAAACCGGAAATCCTCCAGTGTGTTGAATACGCTTACGTCGTAGCCAAAGTAGCCCAGTTGAACTTTTAGTTCCTCTGCAAGTTCGTGCTCATCCTCAACTACAAAAATGCGACGGGGCGCGACAGCATCCTGGCCGGGTTGCGCAACTGCAATCAATCCAGGCTGGTCAGAAAACGAAACATCTCTGTGATTCGCCGCTTGATGTAACTCACTCATTGACCCCAGTATATGGTTGCGTTGATCTTTGTTAATAGCAGTCTTCGCCTGCGCAAGCTGCCGGAGATATGTTTCCAGGTTGCGCGCCACGTCGCTGAGGGATGCAAACCCAAAGGTCTTTCCCGAGCCGATCAAGCCATGCACTAAGCGGAGGATGGTTTGGAAGCCCTGCTCATCCCACTCTGTATGAGGCAACTGACTCAACGCCTGCTCGAGTTGCTTGAGTTTTTCAGGCAATTGTGCGGCGTAGGTATCGCTCAATGCTTTCAGCTTTGTCTGCAATTCTCCCGGATCATGCATGACATTGCTCCCAGATATCCTGCGCCGCACTCGCTAGAGTCATTGGATTGAAAAGTTTGGCTATGACATCCATGGCAGTGATTTCCTTATGGGGCGCAACCTCATTGGACTGAACCATGGTGGAAAAAGCCACCGGCGCATCGGCAAACTGAAGTATATCCACCAAGCTGCCGCGATAGCATTAACCGTCAGGAAAATATCCAGATCGTTGTTGGCATATAACACCTTCTGCAGCCGCTGTCCAACCCGAAACAACACAGCCTGGTTGATCGTCAGCAGCGTAGTTTAACAAACAACTATGTGATCAGTTGTTCGAATAAAGCAGCACCAAGCGATACCCGGACGCTTTGAGGTCGGTGGTGTTGAGATGCAGCTTGATGCCAAGTTCGTGGTTGGGCAGCAGGCCGGCGGCTTCGTTTTCCGCCGACGGCAAATAATTTGCCGGCATGAACATGCGACGTGCGAGAGGTTTGTCCTGATTGTCGTTGAGCGTGAGTTCCAGATTGGGAAAGGCTTGAGCGTAAGGGGCGCGATTGCGCAACAGGGCATTCAGGGTGATCTGGTTTTCGTTCGCGGGATCGGCTTCGAGTTCTGATGACTCAATGCCTATCAGGTCGGTATGTTGCGGCAGCGGCACGCTGCATTTCAATATCCGGCAATAGCCGATAAGCATCGGCTTCAAGCCGGGCAGCCGCGCGGCGAGGTCGACGCGGGAAAAGTAGGCGGCTTGTGCGAGCAGCATCAGCAGCAACAAAAATGCCGCAATCGCCCACGGCCAGGAGCGGCGTTTGGGTTGGAATTCGCTGTCGTCATCGTCTTGCACGATGGCGACTTGCTCGGCCAGCGTCATGGGTTGCAGAACAGCCACTTTGGAATCGCGCGGCGCGATGGGTTTATCCAGTATCGGCAACTCGAGTTGCAGGTCGAGTTGATCGGGGGCGAAGTTGGGGCGGGTATCGAAGGCTTGCAGACAATGCCCGCAGCGCACCATGCCATGATGCGCCTCCAACTGCGCTTTGGTGATTTTGAAGCGGGTGTCGCAGTGCGGGCAGACTGTCGTTCCGGTGCCGGGATAAAAGTTTTCCATACCGCGCATCTTAACGCTTGCGTCCTGACAGGCACGACCAGCCGTCCTCGAAAATCGGGGCGTTCAGGTCGAACCATGGTTGATAGATATTCATCACGTCCTGCGCCTGTTCCTCAAGTATGCCGGACAGCACGATTTGTCCGCCTGACCGCGTCGCTTTCGCCAACAGGGGTGCAAGTATACGCAACGGGTTGGTCAGGATGTTCGCCACGACCAGATCATAACTGGATTGCGGCGCATCGTCGGGCAAATAAAACTGCGCGTTCTTGACCTGATTCGCGATGGCATTGTCGCGACTGGCAATAACGGCCTGCAAGTCTACATCAACGCCGACGGCGTGGGCAGCCCCGAGCTTGAGCGCGGCAATGGCAAGGATGCCCGAACCGCAGCCATAATCCAGCACGCTTTCGCCGCCGTGCAGATTGGTATCCAGCCAGCGCAAACACAGGCGCGTGGTGGGATGGCTGCCGGTGCCGAACGCCAAGCCGGGATCGAGCACGATATTGATGGCATTCGGGTCGCTGGGGGTATGCCAGGTCGGCACGATCCACAGCCGCGGTGAAATCGGGATCGGCTCGAACTGGGATTGAGTGAGACGCACCCAGTCGTTGTCGGCCAGGGTTTCGATGCGATGTAGGGGGATTTGTTGGAGGCCGATGATGGCGGACGCGTTGCGCAAAATTGCGCTGACGTCTTTGTCGCTGACGAACAGTGCGCTGACACGATTGTGTTGCCACACGCCGGGCGGTGGCTCACCGGGCTCACCGAAAATCGCCTGCTCATCCGGCGTGTCGGCATCGGCATCCAGCAAGTCCACCGACAGCGCGCCGAGATCGAGCAAAGCTTCGCTCAGGGCCTCGGCGTGTTCGGCGTCAGAGTCAACCACGAGAGAGAGCCAAGGCATTACTTTCCTTTAGTGCGCTCTGCCAAACGTTCTTCCAGGTAGTGAATGTTGGTGCCTCCGCGCATGAAAGCGGCGTCCTGCAGCAACTCGCGATGCAGCGCGATGTTGGTTTCGATGCCTTCCACCGCCATCTCTGACAGTGCGGTGCGCATCCGCGCCATGGCTTGCTCGCGGGTGTCGCCGTAGGCAATGATCTTGCCGATCATCGAGTCATAATGTGGAGGCACAAAATAATTGGCATACACGTGCGAATCCACGCGAATGCCGGGCCCGCCGGGCGGATGCCAGGTGGTGATGCGTCCTGGAGACGGGGTGAATTTGTAAGGATGCTCGGCGTTGATCCGGCATTCGATGGCATGGCCGCGGAACTGGATGTCGCGTTGCTTGAATGGCAGCTTCTCGCCGGCGGCGATGCGTATTTGCTGTTGAACGATGTCGATGCCGGTGATCATTTCCGTCACCGGATGTTCCACCTGCACGCGAGTGTTCATCTCGATGAAGAAGAATTCGCCGTTCTCATACAGGAATTCAAACGTGCCGGCACCGCGATAGCCGATCTTGCGGCAGGCCTCTGCGCAGCGTTCGCCGACCTTGTTGCGCATTTTTGCATCGAGCAACGGGGCGGGGGCTTCTTCCAGGATCTTTTGGTGGCGGCGTTGCATCGAGCAATCACGCTCGCCCAAATACACCGCGTTGCCATGCTGGTCGGCCAGCACCTGAATCTCAATGTGGCGCGGGTTCTCCAAAAACTTTTCCATGTACACCATGGGATTGTTGAAGGCTGCCTGTGCCTCAGAACGTGTCATGGTGACGGCATTGAGCAGAGCCGCTTCGGTATGCACCACGCGCATGCCACGTCCGCCGCCGCCGCCGGAGGCCTTGATGATGACCGGGTAGCCGATGCTGCGTGCAATCTTGATGATCTCTGCAGGAGTATCCGGCAACGCGCCTTCCACTCCGGGCACGCAAGGCACCCCGGCTTTCTTCATGGCGATCTTGGCGCTCACCTTGTCGCCCATTAAGCGGATAGTCTCGGCGCGCGGGCCGATGAATACGAAGCCGCATTTTTCGACACGCTCGGAAAAATCGGCGTTTTCTGAAAGAAAGCCATAGCCCGGATGAATGGCTTGCGCATCCGTTACCTCCGCCGCACTGATGATGGCGGGGATGTTCAGATAACTGTGGGTAGAAGAGGCGGGGCCGATACAAACCGACTCATCGGCCAGCTTCACATACTTGGCATCGGCATCCGCCTCAGAATGCACCACGACGGTTTTTATGCCCATCTCGCGGCAAGCGCGCTGAATACGCAACGCTATTTCACCGCGATTTGCGATCAGAATTTTCTCAAACATGT
>PLBS01000061.1 GCA_003134595.1 Gallionella sp.
TGGTGCGGAAAATGCCGTCATGAGGTCACGATTACCAATTTCTCCGGGGCAGTCAAAGCAGGCGACTTGTTGCTAGTCGGTTTGTGTTCGGAGTGCCATGGCGATGTGGCAAGAGTGATTGAGTTGATGTGATCGGCCGTCCGAAATGTGTCGCGGTCTTCGCGTTATGAATATCAGCTTGCAGGAAGAAATAATGGCGACATGGAGTACCGCAGCGTGCCAAAAACGGAAATTCAGAATTCGAGTTGTGATTCTCTCGCCGGTTTTATTTCTAATGTGTTGCATATCATCACGGTGCTGAACACGGACAAGGTTCAGAACAAAATTCGATTAACTGCTAAATGGAATTGACTGCATTATCAAATTCGTTCTACGCTACGGACACGCTGGCGGTTTGTGTTGTTCCGGCACTGCCATAAAATAAATCAGATGATGAGGGAGATGCAATGGTCAGTAGGGAAACCGTCCTGCAAACGCTGAAATGCTTACCGAACCAATACCCCCAGTTACTTGAGGAAAAGTATCCTCATGTCCTGGAAAAAATTGTCCAGCTTTGGAACTCACCTGATGGCGAAGCTTATTTAGCCGACCTGTTGCATCCCAGCTATAGCGGCGGCAGATTTGACCGTAAAGGTTTTCCTGAAAAAGTTTGGCAGGAGATATTACGATTGAATGAGCTCTACAAAAAAACCGCGTCCAAAATCGATAAAGTGACGGCTTCGTGTCGCTGGTTGCACGGTACGAATGGCCGTCCCGGAAGCCGGTTAGTATGTGCATATAGCAGTAGTGTGCCATTATGAAGATGTTCGGATATCCTGTTTCACCGTCTATCGTGTAAATCGCCCACTTTGTTTGCAAATATAACGTGAAAATATTTATGCATACATACTCAGGCCAGTCCTACAATTTAATAAATTTTCGACTACCTTTGATGAGACGGCTCTCGGGTATTACCTTAATTGAAATACTGTTGGTAGTGGCCATCATTGGAATTATTACAGCCATTGCGGTTCCTTCTTATCAAAACTACCAGTATCAAGCACAAGTCACTAACGCGATTAACGACATAAAGTCCCTAGACATAGCGATTGGCAATTACGAATATGATAATCGTGGCTCCCTCCCCAATAGTTTGAGTGATGTGGGCGCAGGGAACAAACTTGATCCTTGGGCACATCCCTATCAGTACCTTGTGATCCCGACTGGAAAGGTAAAGGGGCCTAGCTTGGTGCGTAAGGACAAATCGCTGCACCCGATCAACTCCGACTACGATCTCTATAGCATGGGTCAGGACGGCAAGACTGTAGCGGCGCTGACTGCGCAGGCGAGCCACGACGATATCATCCGGGCGCGCGACGGTCAGTTCGTGGGTTTGGCCTCCGACTTTTGAGTGTGAGCTGCTGATGAGGATCGAAAGAACGTTCAAGCGCGGCAGCGTGGCGCGCCGTATTTTTGCTTTGTTTGTCCTTTCCGCTTTCCTTCCCATGATGGTGATGGCTGTGCTGACCTTCAGCCAGGTGCGCGACATCATTACCGAGCAGACCCGTTCCGGATTGAACTCAGCGAGTAAAGATTTCGCCTTGGCCGTTAATCAACGGCTAATGCTGGTGCAAGGCAACCTCTCGCGAATCGCACTGTCTATGCGCAATGGCGGTTCAGCGCCAAGCGGTCAAGTTTTGGAGACCCTAAAGGGGTTCTATTCCAGCTTGACAGTCATCAAGTCCGGTGCACGGAGCACCCCGATTATAGGCAATGCTCTCGCTTGGCCTGAAATCGGAGAGTCAGAGCGCGCCCAACTGGCGAATGGCGAATCTGTCCTGATCGTTCGATCAGATTCCGGCGCATCACCACGAATTCTGCTTCTGCATATGATCGATGCAGACCAGCCCAATAACTTCGCACTGGTCGCGGAACTTGATCCAGCACAAGTTTGGGGAGGGGAAGAGGACTTTCCGTACATGACCGGCTTGTGCATGTTTGCCGATTCCGGCGTCATGCTGTTCTGTTCGCGACCCGAACTTCAAACGGAATCCGCCATACTGGCACGCAAGATTGCCGACTCTCCGCCTGATCCTCACGTGCAGATCGGCGAGGAGCCCTGGATCATGGGGCAATGGCAGCTCTTCCTGAAACCCAAGTTTCACGAGTCGTACTGGACTGCGATCGCGGTGCAACCGACGGTGATTGCGTTGCTCCCGGTCGATAACTTCAGCCGGATCTTCATTGGTGTCATCGCGCTGGCCCTGCTGCTGGTGGCGCTCCTGAGCGTCAGCCAGATCCGCCGAACCATGGGGCCGTTGGAGAAGCTGATCAATGGCACCCGGCGCATTGCTGACAAGGATTTCGACCACAGAGTGGATGTGGTAGGCCACGACGAATTCGGAGAACTGGCAGCCTCGTTCAACAATATGGCCGAGCGGCTTGGTAATCAGCTCGGGACCCTTAAGGCTCTTTCCAATATCGACCAGGTAATTTTGTCCAGGCTGGATATCAACCCTGTTTTCAGCATCGTGCTGGCGCGCATCCGAAAGCTCACTTCTGCCAACTTTGCAGGTATTGTCGTGCTGGAGAAGCCGGTGGCGGGCGAAGCACGAATCTATTTTCTGCAAGCCGGACATGACCCCGATATGGAGATGAGCCGGATTCGGGTGAATGCTGAAAGCTTGCAGGAATTTGCCGGACGGGATAAGGGCTTCTGGCTGGATGACTCCGGGAGTCTTCAGCATTACATCCACCAACCCGGGTTTCAGATTGCCGGGCAACTGTTCATTCTGCCCATCCTCGCTGAAGGAACCTTGAGTGCCTTTATCTGCCTTGAATTCAAAAATACCGAGGACTTGCCTCCACACATGCTGATCCATCTGCGAGACCTTGGCGATCGCATCGGTGTCGCCATGTCTGCGGTTGCACGTGACGAGAAGCTGATCTACCAGGCTCGCCATGATGACTTGACTGGCCTGCCGAATCGCCTCTTGTTCAAGGAACGGCTTTCAAGTGAGATCTCCTTCGCTCAGCGCGAGGGGCGCATCATGGCGTTACTGTTCATTGATCTTGATCGCTTTAAAAGCATCAATGACACTCTCGGCCACTCAGCGGGTGACGAACTGTTGAAGGAAACCGCACAGCGATTGCGCCGCTGCAATCGTGGGAGCGATACCGTCGCACGCCTCGGCGGTGATGAGTTTGCAATCATCCTGCCAGCTATCCCGGGAATACAAAGTGCCGCCACGGTAGCCGAACACATCCTGCAAACATTTTTGCAGCCTTTCGTGGTTACAGGCCAAGAGATCTATATCAGTGCCAGCATCGGTATCGCCATCTCGCCCACGGACGGTAATGACAGCGAAGATCTGCTCAGAAAGGCCGACACGGCCATGTACCGCGCCAAGGATCTCGGGCGCGGCAGATTCGTCTATTTCGAAGAGCAGATGAATGTTGATGTAATCGAGCACATGAACCTGGAACGCGAAATACGGCAAGGTTTGCTTCGCAAAGAGTTCGTTCTTCATTATCAGCCAAAGCTGGACTTGCGCACCGGTCAAATCGTAGGGGCAGAGGCCCTTTTGCGGTGGAACCACCCGACCCGTGGTTTGGTTTCTCCAGGTGTTTTCATTGGTGTTGCTGAGAACACCGGGCTTATCGAGGAGATGGGCAGGAATGTGATATGGGATGCCTGTGCCCAGCACGCGGCATGGCGGGCTGCGGGTGTACATGCCCCGCGAATAGCCGTCAACGTTTCTGGGCGGCAGTTCCGGCGCGGTGACCTGATCCAGATCATTAACGATGCGCTTCAAACAACATCCACGCCACCCAGCGCATTGGAAATCGAAGTCACCGAGAGCCTCTTCATGGACGAAACCAGCGATGCAATTGCTGTACTCAATGAGTTGCGGCAAATGGGGCTGAAAGTGGCGATCGACGACTTTGGTACCGGGTATTCATCCATGTCTTACCTGAGACGGCTGCCTATGGACAGCCTAAAAATAGATATGTCGTTTATCACGGACATGGTCAATGACGACATTGCACGTGCCATTGTCGAGGCGATCATTACACTTGCACACACACTGCGCAAATCCGTTGTGGCAGAAGGCGTAGAGACGGTGGATCAACTCAACCTGCTGCGCAAGTGGCAATGCGACACGATCCAGGGCTATTATTTCAGCAAGCCCTTGACACCTGAACAGTTTGTCGTGTTTATGCAAGAGCCGAGGCTGAGCTAGAATTTTGTACCAAAATGAATCGAAAAATGAAAGAATTCTGCCGCTAGATGAATGTTGAACTTCGTCTGGGAAAATCGAACTTCCGGAATGTGTCGATGGCAGCAGATCACGAGCGTCCGCTGTCGGGCAGCGTAAAACAAGAGAGGTCCCTAAAACTCAACTATTGTGATAATGACTTTAATGCGTCAACGCACTTCCTGCCAACCCGACTTGACCGAAACGGACGTTAAGTCGGCAACCCGATATCGGAGAACCACATGAAACTACTTGGCACCAATACCAGCCCCTATGTGCGCAAAGTGCGCCTGGTCTTGCTGGAAAAAAACATTCCCCACATTTACCTCGTCGACCCGCCTCGTGAGCCTGGCAGTCAGGTGGCCCGCGTCAATCCGCTGGGACGAATTCCGGCACTGATACTGGATGACGAAACCTGCGTGTTCGATTCGCCCGTGATCGCCGAATATGTTGACACGCTGAACGACACCCCGGCCCTTATTCCTCGCACCAGTGCGCTGACTAGAATGCGCGTCAAGAGATGGGAAGCGCTGGCGGATGGCATCATGGACTCGGCTGTCGCGGTGCGCACTGAAAGTATTCGCCCACCGAATAAGAAGGAAATAGACAAGCAGGAAGCCAGCACCATCAGCGTGCACAACAATGCCATCACGCGCGCACTGGCCTATGCGGCTGACCAGCTAGGTCAAAGGGAATGGTGCGAGGGCGCATTCATCACGCTGGCCGATCTGGCACTGGTGAGCGCCCTGATCTATCTGGATTTGCGCCAACCCGAACGCGACTGGCGCGGGCCTCACCCCAATCTGGCTGCATGGTTTGCCCGCATGAGCGAGCGCACCAGCGTTCGCACCGCACTCGCAGGCTAACTCGCACATCTGGATTGCGTCGCTTGGCGATAGTCGGCAACCGGCCTATTCTGTTGAAAAACTCTCTATCAACATGCCCGAAAAGAGTTAAGTCTTTTGGAAATATAGTTTTTCGAAAAGCTAACAAGACTATCCGATCGCTTGTGTGCGATACCGCACGGAAGTGCCTGGGTAAGAGCAGGTAATTTGTGAAGAGTTAGAGTTAGAGTTGGTGTCGCATTCCGTTGACAACCATGACTCCGACCCTAGGTTATCGAACTGGAGGTCACAAAATGCTGAAAATTCGCTACATACTATTCATTGTGCTGCTAGGGATGCCAATGTATTCAGTAGCTTCTTCTGCTGCTCAGGTGAGCATTGGGATCAACCTGCCGATATACCCGGAACTCGTCGTCGTGCCAGGTTACCCGGTCTACTACGCGCCACGAGAAGAAGCGAACTTCTTTTTTTACGACGGAATGTACTGGGTTTACCAGGATGATTACTGGTACATGAGTTCTTGGTACAACGGGCCATGGTGGCTTATGGATCCAGAGGATGTGCCGGTGTTCGTCCTGCGGGTCCCAGTGGGCTACTACCGCCAGCCTCCTGCGTACTTCGGCGGGTGGCAATCGGATGCGCCGCCACGCTGGGGTGAACACTGGGGCGGTAATTGGGAACAACATAGAAGAGGTTGGGACAGATGGAACCGCAGTGCTGCCCCGGCGCCCGCCCCGCTACCTGTCTACCAGCGGCAGTATTCAGGGGATCGGTATCCCCAACAAGTCAAGCAGCAGCATGAGCTTCAAAAGCAGAATTACCGTTATCATCCGCGTGACCCCGTAGTGCGGCAACACTATCAGGAGCAGGCAGTGCAAAGAGCGCCTGCTCAGCAGGTAAAGCAGGGAGCGCCCGCAGAGAGAAGTTCCGAGCAGCAGAATATCCAGCGTTCTACACCACGCCAGCAAGATGGTTCAGCTGCGCCGCGCTCACAGTCACCGCAAAGGGGCGGCGAAAACGTTCAGAGATCAACCCCGGCCTCTCCACAACAGGGACGCCCGAAAGTTCAAGATCATAGGCAGCCGCCACAGCAAGGGGCAGCCCAGCGTGAACAGCAGGTACCAAGATCGCAGGGCCAGGAAGAAAGTCAGCAAGGCAAGGACGCCACGCGCAAGCCAAAACGGGGACAAGGACAAGGACAAGGACAAGGACAAGAGCAAGAGCAGAAGCAGAAGCAAGAGCAAGGTCGGGATCGCAATGAGTAAACAAGCTGAGCCGGTCTTCGTGAGCTTACATCACGTCACAACAGGAAGGTCATCGGCTCATGTCTTCGTAAATAAATCAAGAACCACTAACAACAAGAGATTCAACATGAAACGTTTTCTAATCGCAGCGGCAGTAGCCGCTGCCACCGTCACCACCCCGGCACTCGCTGCCGACGTTGGAGTCTCGATCAGCATCGGCCAACCCGGCTTCTATGGCCGGCTCGACATCGGCGACTATCCGCAGCCGCAAGTGATCTATCGCCAGCCGATGGCAATCGAGCGGGTGCCGATGGACCGCCCGCCGATCTATCTGCGCGTACCTCCTGGCCACGCCAAACATTGGAGCAAGCACTGCCGCGAATACAACGCCTGCGGCGAGTGGGTCTTCTTTGTGCAGGACAACTGGTACAACCGCGAATATGCTCCGCGTTACCAGGAAAATCATGGTGGGAACCATAACAACGACCGCCAAGGCAACGATCGCGGCCATGGCCGTGATCACTAAGGCATTGGCGTAACAATTATCCCGGCTCATACCTCCGCATAGAGCATGCTGAAAACAGGCCATGTGATTGGACTCGCCGGAACATGAGAAACGCCAGATGACCTAGCTCGGCGTAGGACGATTCGGCGAAGATCTATTGCTTGTTGTCGATCTGAACAATGAATTGATGGGCTATGCTTTATAGGTTCGGAATGGCAGACTCGCACCAAATTTCTCCGCCTTGCTCTATGTGCGCCATCGCACGGATATGTTTTGAAAATAGCCGGATCATTCACTTCCCACTTAACTTAACTTAACTTAAAAAAAAGGAAACACCATGAAAATTAAACTCGCGACAGCCTGTTTCGTTATCGGTGCCTTGCTGGCACCCGTTGCGGCCCATGCCGAAGATTCAGATTCGGGCCGTTCACACGCCGTGACAATCGTCAAAGACTCGGTAATTACAACCAAAATAAAGGCCAAACTGGCTGCGGATCATCCGGGCAGTATGATGCATATCAAAGTCGAAACCGACAAGGATGGCGTTGTGTGGTTGAGCGGCACTGCCAATACCCAAGCAGAAATAGACCAGGCGGTTGCAATAGCACGCAATACCGAACACGTAAAATCGGTCAATAGTGATATCAAAATCAAGATGGACCGCTAAGGTACCGGCTCGACCCTGGCGTGTCTAGACCGAGGCGCGCAGCGCAAACCGGGCCAGAGGCCGATGTAATCGCCTCTGGCCCTTTCATCTCTGCCGGTCCCAGGCACACATCCCGGTGTTCATAGCTCGCGGTCGAGTGGCAGCGCTGCCAGCCTCTCGCCGGATGCACCATGGCTTCGAAGCGTGGCGTGATTTGCGTCGCGAGTTCAGGACTGTCGATGATCAACCCGATTCGGTATTCAAATGCTTCGACTGCTGATCGAAGCGTTGGTGCAGGTCTTCTAACAATTGCGCCCTTTCGTGTACCGCTATGAAAAATGGCGTGACTATAATCAACCAGAAGTGCACCGCGACAGCCGAGCTGGAATGATCTAAAACGCGCAAGTTCGTTGCGCTGCCTGCCCAAGCAAAACCAAGACGATTGATGAATTTTTGGTTTTTCATGGGTTACCCGGCTCTAGTGCCAAAATGATCTGCCTGTCCCACGCTATCCGCTCATTTTTTGAGTTGAGAATATTGGCTCGCTTATCCAAGCGTAACTTTACACCCGTGAGACTTGCGAGTAAGACTTGTCGTGGATAGTTAAAATCCTTCCCGTCCTGGGGTAGGTTAAACCAGGACAGTGGGCGGCGTAGTGTTTCCAGTATCACGACCCCGACCCACACGGGCTGGTTGCGTTCGCGCAAGACCACGCCTGTGTTCCAAAGGTGCAATACCAAGCGCTGATCATTTCGGTTCGCCACGGGGTAGATGAGTGCCAAGGCTTCGTAATGACCGTCGTGGACACGAGGTAGTAGCGGTAATTGCATAACAGGACGTGTTGTATCAAACCATAGCAGCCAGTTTGTTTCGTCTGGCGGTTCCCGCCAACCAGCTGCCAGTAGCCTGTGGAGCAGTGAATCGAGTGAACCTGCCCATTGCACGGTAAGCGGCTGCTCGTACTCGCCTTCGAAGTCGATGCGCCAGGTAGGCAGGGTTTGCCACGTATTAGACCACCAATCCTGTTGCGGCATTATTCTGGTCTCTTGGCGCACAGCATAACGCAGTGTATCGGCGGCATGCTGCGTTGCCACATGCCAGGTGCCGCTCGCCAGTAAAGCCGAGAACGCCACAATCATCAAGCCGCGGGGCGACAGCGTCGCTGCGGTATGCCGCGAGTATGCAATACCCAACACGGCCACCCACGCCATGCCAAAAGTCACGCCGCCCAATACATCGGAAAGCCAATGCACGCCGAGGTATAGCCGTGAAAATGCGATCAAGACAACCAAAAGGATGATCGCTGTAAACGCGATTAGACGTCCACGGGAAGACAGCTCCCGGGAAATCAGCACTGCCAGAAAACCATAGGTAACCATGCTCATGGTGGCATGTCCGCTTGGAAAGGAAAACATGCTGGAACCTTCATATAGCGAAAACGGGCGTGCACGACCCAACCCAGCTTTGATTGCCAGGATCAGGGTTGTGGCGAAACCTGCTGCGGCCAGCCAATAGGCTGCCGCTCGCCAGGCGCGTTTCCAGGACAGCCAGAGCAGTACCGATAACACCACCGTGAGGGTGACCGCAACATCGCCTAGCTCGGTCAATGCAACCATGATGTTGTCACCAAAAGGTGTGCGTAGCCCCTGCAACATGTGGTAAATGGAGCTGTCGATGAGTACCAATGGGTCGCCGGTGACGATGTCTGCCAAAATGCCAAAAAACCCCCAGGCGGAAAGCACCAATAGTCCGGCAAACACCAATAATGCTCGGGATTCAGGTTTTGCTGGGTTAAGTAGTGTGTTGATAAAGCTACGAAATGCGCGGCCTTCACCAGGCGCACCAACCCAGATTTGCATATAAACTAAGCTAGCCTCCAAACGCAATTGCAGCCACAGGATAGCGTGGCGTATCCCCCAAACCCAGGCCAAAATGGCAAGTAAAAATAGTACGATGAACACGGCTAAGCGTGTTGCCACGGCTCCCGCCAGATCCAGCGATGCGCCGAAAACCACGCCAGGCAGGATATAAACGGGTGCCCAGCCTAACGCAGACAGAATGTTTAGGAATAAAAAGCGTCTTGGCGGCATCCCCAGCATACCCGCCACGGCAGGAATAATCGGGCGTTCCGGCCCAATAAAACGACCCAGAAAAACGCTTTTATCACCATGCTGGCGAAAGAACACTTCGCCTCTCGCAAGTAATTTCGGGTGACGGCCGAATGGCCACATGAACCGTAACTGTTCACGATAACGATGACCCAGCCAGTAGCTGATACCATCACCAGCAATCGCACCGGCTGCTGCCCAAGCCAGAGTAGTCCACAGGTTCATGGCGCCGGAATATACCAAGGCTCCTATTCCAAACATGATGACTGTACCGGGAATGAACAGACCCACCAGCGCAATCGATTCGGTCAGCGCGACTAGAAAAACTGCAGCACCAGCATAGTAGGCATGTTGCGCAATCCATTCGAGCAGAGAGTGCATGTCGATTATGTTCATGTGGTTGCGCCTAATTTTAAAGTGTCTACCGATATACCAACTGGCTTAGCTCCGCGAGCCACAGCGCGTTAACGGGGCTGTACGCACTGGTCGTCGGATCGAATGTCGAAAAGAAAAGGGGCGGCGCAAGAAAAAATCTGTCGCATCGCAGGGATGCAGGAGGTCTTGCCATGATGTGGTAGTTTGCAATTATTTATTCTCCCGTGCGGAAAATTTGTTAACCTTTCATAGATGAGAGGGGTGACACGGGAAGCATGAGGCAATGTGAGGTTTCATTTCACGAGGTTATGTTTCCCAAAGTTTTTAGGCTTCCAATTATTCTCGAAAGCCTCTCTTAATATGTTTTAAATGTCCGAAAGCGCGCAAGTTCGTCGCGCAGCCATTGGTTACTCGTCACCGGTGCGCCGCCATTACACCTCACCTTATATGGTTGACCGCTAAAACTGCTTTCCGTGGCAGCCTTTTCAATAAAGTCTTCGGTGGTATTGATCAGATTTCTTGCCACCAGGTATGTGTATTTGTCGCGTAAATGCGCTTGTGCAGTTTTCGAGTCGTTCCAAGTGCCGTTGCGATAAAACTCACATCCGGACCCCTCGATAGAGCCAAGCAGAAAATTGACTTCTATTTGCACATTTGTCGGGGGATCTGCACGCGCAACTGGTACCAAAAAGAGTCCCAGCATTACTACCGAACCCATTGTCAGCCGTATGTTCATAGTTCTTTATCCAGTGGGCAGCAGCGATAAAATATTGGCCTTATTTCTTTGCCAGTTACTCCGGGCCGGCTCCAATTCATACTCAACAGCTTTGGCGCCTTCCTGAGTGCGCCACACCAAACTTGGCGAGCCTACCGCGCCGTTCGGACACAATGCCAGCATGTAGGAATTGACCGGCTGCCCCGTTGAAGATTTTTTTCATTCTTGAATCTCCTTAGCCTCGATTGCGCGTCAGCGCGAGCTCAACTGGAAGCTGGCGGATGCCGAGCAGCGCTGGCTTTCCGTACGCGAGGAACTCGACGCACTGGAAGCTCGCACCTGACGCGAGCACTCGTCTGTCACTGCCAATCGACCGCACCGAACCGGCTGTGGCCCGTAAACGTGTAAAAAATTCCAACCGTACTCCGGAACTGCGTCCTGGCGCTTAGGTCGGGGAAAGTCGCGTCGCGGCGGGACCCCAGGTATTTGATCGTGATCGCGTGTTGCTGGTGAATGCGCACGGAAAACGAAGTATCGATGCGAATGATGTTGTCGTGACCCTCACGATTGGCTACACCGTTCACGAAGTATTCGCGCGCCGTCAGATCGAACGAGGCCCGGTCACCGAATATCAGGCGCGTCGAAACCAGGGCTTGCGGCGCAACACCGTAATGGTAGTCGCGCTCGGTGGCGTCGCTGCCGATGCTTCCGGCCGCGGCGTAGCCCTCACCCAGCAGGCCCTCGCCTTGAAGCGCGATCGAATCGCTTGGATGCCATTCCCCCCTCGTTCCGAGCGACAGCGCCGTGGTCGAGATGCGAAAAATCTGCGGTGCAATGTAATCGTAGCTGCCGTAGAGTCCCCACACGCCGCGGAAATTCTTGCCTTCCTCGTAGTCCTTCCCAACCAGCAACCCGCGCGTCATGACATTCTCAAATCCATTTGCGCTCGATACGGTGGCTTGAAAGTTGAAATAGTCGAATGGACGCGTATAGCCGTACCCGGGCTTCCCCGGCAGGCCGTAATCCATGTAAAAGTCTGCGAGCGCCTCGTTGCGGTTGAGCTTGGTTGTCGAGGTTCCCTGGCCGTTATGCGCGGTGCCGCTGAAGCCCAGTTGCAAGCGGCTGTAATAAGCCGGGTCGCGGCTGGGGAAAATCGCGTCGAACCGGTTCCTAAAGGCCATACGATTGAAACCCGTCGGCGGAGAAATCACCCCTGCCCCTGCTTCGCGCCACAACTGGGGTTCGTCGTTCCCATGCTCGAGCACCATGTTCGACATCCGGAACAGTGCCTCGCCCAGAAAGGATCCGCCGAACGCGGTCGAGATTTGATCGTTCTTGGAGGGCGGTACTCTTTCCCCTGCGATTTCCCAGAGTGCGCTGCCGGCAAAGTCATACCCGAGCGACTCCCAGTAATTGAGGCCCGCAGACCTGGCGAACCCGTGATAGATCGACCCTTGAAACGGATGTCCCAACTGGTTTGTTTTGAATGGATCGTCGTCGACATACCAACTGCTGCGCAAGTTGCTACTGATCGTAGACATATTACTCCTGTAATCGCCGCCGCCAGGGCTCCGGCGGTTGATTTGATTCAGCAGCAATTCCTCGCCGAAGATTTCGAGAGCTGGAATGGAGTAGCTCTTGCGGGCCTCGATTTCTGCCGACAAATCAGGTTTCGGATGTTCAGACGCGGGAGTTTTTTCATCGTTCGCGAGCGCGTCGCTCACCAGCGGAATGCGACTGGACAAAGACTCCTCCGCACTCGCCGCACTCCATGCCGTCAAGCCAACAGCGAGCGTGAAGCTGACAAGCGTTATCCGGCACCACATCGCACGCGCCGAAAGCCGGTCGCCATTGGCGGCCTGGTGGTCCAGGAACTTGGGGTCTGCGGCTGCTGTCATCATGGGGGATTCTCCGGTTGGTCTGTTGGCGGGCATTCAGGAAATTCGCATTTCATCGCAAGCGGCCGGTAGCGCCGGCTTGCGCTTCCGTGTCAACCGCGCTTCCTGGATCGCTGCTCTGCACTATAGTCAATAAATCGGAAGCTGGCTATTTTTACCCAACACCTCGAAAAGGTAAAATTAGGCTAAATGCCTCTTTCAGTGAAATCTGCAATCCAAGATGATCAATTGCACCGGACTTTATAACCAAGGTGTCGTGGTCGTTAGTATCGCGTATTGGAGGAGAGGCAATGTCGGCATTGTGCGGCAGCCAGACCCGGACGGTGGCGATTTTTCTCGGAAGCCGACGTTCGCGATTGCCGGTTGATATCTTGCGTACCGTTCGTCGAGTCGCGTCTCAATTTCAATTCGCAGCTAACCACTTTGATCGTCATGGCACATTCAATAGCAACTCGTTAAATTCCGCTTTCGTAAATTGACGCAAAATACTTTGTCGTTGATGAAGCGCGCCAGATCGAGGTCGTATTCGGTGATGTGCCTGGGCATTCAGTCCTGGAAAATACCGATTGATCGACGCTCGGCGCGACTGGCTAGCGCATCCGTTCGGCGGGTGCTTCAAAAATGATAGGCGATGCCCGCGCTCGCATAGTAATTCGACGCACGCTCCGCAAGCGGACTGCGCGCGGCGTCGCCGTGCAGGCGCCGCGATTCCATGCTGCCGACCACAATCCAATCCCGGCTCAGGTCGACCGACCAGAGGAGTCCGAAGCTTTCAAATAACCATCCGCTTCCTGCACGGAACGCCGGCAAGCCCGTGACGGCGGACTGCTGCGGCGTAATGCCGTAGAAAGAGCCGGCCGACTTCGCGTTCGCCCACGTCGCCTGCGTAAATACGCCCGCGGCGACGCGTCCGCTGCGGTATACACCTGCGCTGAGGCGGAGGTCGACCTGGGCGCCGCGATCGGAGTCGGTGTGCTGCCGCGCGCGCGTAAGCAGCGTGATTGGCATGGGACCGAACTTGTGATCCCATTCGAGATGCATGCCGACCGAGGCTCCGCGATTGATGCCCGAAACGTTGCGGCTATTGAGGAAATCGGATTCGCTCGTCTTGCGCCCTGGTTCATAGGCAAGTTGCGCGCCGGCATGGAGCCCCGGCGCAAACTCTATCCGGACACCGCCCTCGAGCACGCCCTGTGTCGAGCGCGCAAACCAAGGCTGGCCGAAGTATCGGACAACCGGGACCAACTCTATGCGTTGAGAAGCCGAGCCATCGTATGCCGGTCGCGAGCGCAGGCCCGGGCCTAGCAGGGAATCATTGGAGAGCTCTGCGAAAGCGGCCAGCGGCACGATCAAACCGAAAGCGAATGTCAAGGACCGGATTACGGCAGGGAACGGTCGAAATAGGGGTAGGGCAGTACTCATTTTCGTTTAGGCTCCGCGTTAGGCATTTCTTTTTTTGGGTACCCATCATTTATCGGACTGGTTTCCATATTAATTCCACGGTTTTCTATAGTGAATTTTTCAAAAAAACCGACTCAACTTAAGGTGTAATGCCGGTTGATAGCTGACGGTTCATTATGGCCCACACTGGCAAGAACGCTGCAGAGGGATGCGAGCAAGACATTTGCATCCCCCTGCCCTAGTGCCATGCATTCGTCACCGCACAGACTAAAGCAACTTCAAGTATTCCATCAACTCGCTTTTTTCTGGTCAGTCAGGCAGAGGCACTTTTTTGCGCAGACATGACAACCCGATTGCGTCCCTCGTTCTTCGCTTGATAAAGCGCGATATTGGCGGTTTTTACGATGCTCTCGAGCTGAGATGCATAATCGGGAAAGATCGCCATTCCCAGTGACAACCGATGTCGATTGCGATCAACAACCTCAAGTGGAAAAGAGAAGCGCCAACTTACTTACCCGGCATTACAGATTACATTTAGTTCCTGTGCTCATTCGCCTCGTCTTTGATTGCTTTACCAACTTGCTGAATATCTTTGACAGCGCCCTCCATAGTGTTGCAACCGGTAAGTGTCGCGTGCAGCGGCGCAAAAATTCTTTTAATCATGACGAACCACCTGTTGTAGAAGATGGATTAAGAATCGGAGCGCAAGAAGCAAATGATGTATCGAACACCGCAAAATTTGCATATTGCGCTGACAAGCCGGGTTATTCTGTACGCCACCGCACAGAATGTGATTAGCCCGTATTGTCTGCACAATAACGCCGCTTGGCGTGCTGCAAGCCGACGCTACGCGATGAATATGAAACAGACTTTCAAGTTGGTCGAGTTCGGCACGGATGCGCGTCGCCTGATCCAGCGCAGATCATCTCCGCTTTGCAAGCGCAAGCGATGCTATACGACACGCCTATCGGTGATGCTAGGATGATATGGCGCTGCTGGCCATCCTGATAGGGTGATCAGGATGGATGACCGTATGCCCATACTGTTATCTGCACAATGGCTCCTTCCCAGCCACAATATGCCGGCTCCGTAGCGATACAAAATTTTTATTCTGCGATTGGACTCGCCGGAACATGAGAAACGCCCGATGACCGAGCTCGGCGTAGGACGATTCGGCGATCTATTGCTTGTTGTCGATCTGAACAATGAATTGATGGGTTATGCTTTATAGATTCGGAATGGCAGACTCGCACCAAATTTCTCCGCCTTGCTCTATGTGCGCCAGCGCACAGATTATGTTTTTAAAATAGCCGGATCATTCGTACTCCAACTTACTCAAAGAAAAGGAAACACCATGAAAATCAAACTCGCGACAGCCTGTTTCATTATCGGTACCTTGCTGGCCCCCATTGCGGCGCATGCCGAAGATACTGACACTGACCGTACGCACCCCAAGACATTCGTCAAAGACTCGGTAATAACAACCAAAATCAAAGCCCAGCTGGCCGACGAAAAGATGAGCAGTCTGGCGCATATTAAGGTCGATACCGACAGCAAGGGCGCGGTGGTTTTGCGTGGAAAAGTCAGAACCCAGGAAGAAGTGGACAAAGCTGTTTCAATTGCGCGCGAGACCGAAGGCGTAACTTCGGTCAAGAGCAAACTTCGTATCAAGAAGGATGATTAGGGTTCTGATTCAAAGCAGATACCCTGCCGATACATCCAACGCGTAGCTCATGCCTGCACGGGTCGGCCTCGGTTCCAACAGAATCAAGGCTGGTCTTTTATTAAAATGTCCGAAAACGCGCAAGTTCGTCGCGCAGCCATTGGTAGTAAATTTGCTCGTCTTAATTAGGAGTAACAAAAATGCTCGAAACTATTGCGATTATCTTGATTATCCTCTGGTTGCTTGGCTTGGTATCCTCGTACACCATGGGCGGATTTATTCACATTCTCCTGGTCATTGCGGTTGTGGTGATAGTGATTCGTCTCATTCAAGGTCGACGCCCGTAACGACCTTGGAATTTTTCTATGCAGCGTGAAGTCGGGTAAAGCGATCCGGTTGTTCACGGCTTCTGTTTTACCAGGCTTCCCCGTCGCCAATTTAAGTGTATCTCTACCGGAGAAGATGAGATGAACGCAGTCAAGATTTTGGCAATCGTGCTGATCGTGGCCGGCGGCCTGGGGTTGGTGTATGGCGGTTTCACTTACACCAAGGACACGCATGAGGCCAAGCTGGGTCCGATAGCGCTGTCGATCAAGGACACGGAGACAGTAAACGTCCCAGTCTGGGCCGGCGTGGGGGCGATAGTGGCGGGGATGATCCTGCTTTTTGTGCGCAAATAGAATCAGCGCGTCCCTCACGCTGGCCGATCTGGCAATGGTGAGCGCAAGGATATATCTGGGTCTGCGCCAGCCCGAACGCGACTGGCGCGGGCCTCACCCGAATCTGGCTGCATGGTTCGCGCGCATCAGCGCGCGTTCTAGCGTACGCGCCACACTCGCAGGAGAACTATCATGCCCCATGTAAGCTTCAACCCAACCACCAATCAACTGATTCAGACCCATGCCAGTTGGGATGTTCATCGCTTGGAGCAAGCTCTAGAAAAGGCCCACAGCGCGCAGCAAATCTGGGCGCAAACCCCTTTTGCCCGTCGCGCCGAAGTGCTGCGTGATGTGGCGATTCAATTGCGTGCACAGCGTGACCAATACGCGACCCTCATGACTCTGGAAATGGGCAAGCCGCTGCGCGAAGCCCGCGCCGAAGTCGAAAAATGCGCCGGTGTCTGCGACTACTATGCGCAACATGCCGAGGATTTTCTGCGTGCCGAGCCGGTGGAATCGGACGCCGGCAAAAGCTATATCGCGTATTACCCGCTCGGCGTGGTGCTTGCCGTCATGCCGTGGAACTTTCCCTTCTGGCAAGCATTTCGCGCTGCCGTCCCGGCCTTGATGGCGGGCAACGCGGTGGTGCTGAAACATGCGCCGAATGTGCCGCAGTGCGCGCTCGCAATTGAAGCGATCTTCCGCGCCAGCGGTTTGATGGAAGGATTGTTTACGGCTTTGATGATTGAAGTCGACCTGGTGGCCGACGCAATCGCCAGCCCGCATGTGCATGCGGTCACGCTCACCGGATCGGAAGCCGCAGGACGCAAAGTCGCGGCGTGCGCCGGCCAGCATCTGAAGAAATGCGTGCTGGAACTGGGCGGCTCCGATCCGTTCATCGTGTTGCACGATGCGGATTTGGAACTCGCCGTCGATATGGCGGTGGCCTCGCGCTTCCTCAATTGCGGGCAATCGTGCATCGCCGCCAAGCGCTTCATCGTCGTGCCGCAAATCGCGGATGAATTCCTGCGCCAGTTCAAAATCAAAGTAGAGGCACTCAAGCTTGGCGACCCGATGGACGATGCCACGCAAATCGGCCCGATGGCGCGCCTCGACCTGCGTGACTCATTGCATGATCAAATCACCGATTCCATCGCGCAAGGCGCAGTGGCGGTGACCGGTTGCAGACCGGTGGAGCGGGAAGGATTTTTCTATCAGCCATCGATCCTGGATCGTGTCACCGCCAAAAGCCGCGCCTACCACGAAGAACTATTTGGTCCGGTAGCCATCGTGATCCGTGCCGCGAGCGAACAGGATGCGCTGCGCACCGCTAACGAAACCCGCTTCGGGCTCGGTTCATCGATCTGGAGTAAAGACGTGGCGCGCGCCGAGCAGTTGGCGGCGCACATTCAGGCTGGCTGCACCTTCATCAATGGTATGGTCAAATCCGACCCTCGTTTGCCATTCGGAGGCGTGAAGGCTTCGGGCTACGGGCGCGAATTGTCAAAGCTGGGGATACATGAATTTGTGAATGCGAAGACGGTGTGGATCCGGTAGGTACGTGCGTCGTTGTTGCAGTACCCGATTGAATCGCTCCCGATTCCGCAGGGAGCCTCTAAAAATTCAGGGTTCGCCCAAGCTATTTTGTTGCGCGCACTGCGGCGTAACCGGAGGCCAAGCGATAAATGTCCAGCAGGTCTTGTTCGCTTACGTCGATAACGCCGTCCATCTGGGTCAGCGCCCATTCGATGTCCTCTGGTCCAAGCTCACGTGAACTGCCCGCAGCCTGACGCAACGGGGGCATGATAGCGCTAGGCATCGGATAACGCCTGCCGGGAATCAGATTGTTGATGGTAATCGCCAGCATCAGGGAAAGAATGGTATTGGCGAGCACCGTGCTGGCAGCCCAGCCCCAACCATGCTGATGAAACTGTTCGGCCCCCAACACCATGACCATCGCGGTCGCTGCACCGGGCGGATGCAAACAATGCGACAGGTGCATGAGAAATATTGCCATACCGACGGCACAGGCCGCGGCCAGAACCGGGTCTGGTATAAGCAGACTGCATGTCCAGCCGACCATTCCGGAAAGCAGGTTGCCTCCAATTAACGGCCACGGTTGTGCCATCGGGCTATGCGGCACTGCATACAGCAAAGTGGCCGCCGCAGCCGAGGAGGCAAACATGATCAGCGGATACCCGACCTGAGGCAGAAAACGTAACGCCAATCCCATCAATAAAATGCCCGCCGTTGCTGCCAGGCCGCCGCGGATTTTTTCGGTAAGGGGAACAGGATCGAAACTCGGTTTGAATGATGAAAACAAATCTTTAAAATTCATGCAGCGCTCAGTAAAAATGTGATCTCTGATGGGATCAGAACAGGGGTAACCGGGCAACACCTGCTATATTGATGTATGCGGAATGTATCTTACATCTGTTTCGCTCTGCTGGCTATCAGCACTGCCCACACGCCCAGAGCCAGGTAGCACAACAGCGACCATTCCGGGATGCCGAGGGTGAGGAAAGTCCAGCCCTTTGCCGCGCATTCGCCTGAGCCATGCAAAAGCTCTTTCAGGACGTTAGCCATCGGCATGGTTTCCAGCATGTAATCCAGGCCCGGGCCACAGGCGGGCACCTGGTCTTTGGGCAGGTTCTGAATCCAGATGTGGCGTGCCGCGACGCCCACACCAGTCAGCGACAGCAGTACGATAAGTGCCGCATAAACGCGCTCTCCCGCACGCTTTGGGCCGTGCAGTGCGGCGAGCGCAAACACCACCAGTATGGCGATGAAGATCACGCGCTGCACCATGCACAACGGACAGGGATCCTGATGTTCGACGTATTGAAGGAACAGGCCAAAGCCCATCAGGCCGCCGGCGAACAGCGCGCCTGCCAGATATAGCCAGCGATTGGAAATGCTGTGCCAAAGTTTAAACATATACATGCATACCTTTATAACAACTTATTCTGGAAACTGCACACGCGACAACCAGCAACATCCGCAGTCTTTCTATCAGAATGAAAACGGCAGCAGGATAATTTTCGGTGAGGCAGGGGAAATGATTTTATCCGTCAGGCGCGGGTGAATCAATGCGATTGCCGAGTCATGCAAGAGGCCGTTGAAACTAACCGCCTCTTGCAGAGGTTTTTTTAAGCCGGGACACTCTCCGGTTTGATCATTTTTTTCAAGGAAATGGCTGAAGCCTTGAGATTGCGCTTGTTGTGACTATCATCCACCAACTGTTGCAGTGTGACCGCCTGCAGATAATCTAATATGCTATCGTTCAGCCCCATCCACAAATCATGGGTGATGCATGGATGTTGTTCGCCATTACAGTTACCCTTGCCGCCGCATTTGGTCGCATCCAGCGGCTCGTCCACTGCAATAACGATTTCCGCAATGGAGATCTTACTGCCCGGACGTGCCAGATAATAACCTCCGCCCGGCCCGCGCACACTTTCGACGATGTTGTTTCTGCGCAGCTTGCCAAACAATTGCTCCAGATAAGAGAGCGAAATCTTTTGCCGTTCGCTGATTGCCGCCAGCGTTACCGGAGCTTTACCGCCGCGCATCGCCAAGTCGACCATCGCGGTCACAGCAAAACGTCCTTTTGTAGTCAATCGCATGTTATCTCCCAGTCATTGATAGAGTTCGATAATTCAATACAGCCTGAGGTGCGCTGTGAATACCGACGACTGGGATAATAAAATACCCGTATTATTTAGTCAACTATCTTGTTCAAGTGATTAGGGTCAAATTTGTCGGCAGTGGCGCGTTCCTCATCCACACGCACACCCATCTTTTCAAGTTGCTGCAGGATAAAATCGATGCGCTGATCCACCGTCACGCTATGCCCGAGCAGCCCGTGCAATGCTTTATTCACCGGGTCGTTCTGGTCGTTGCCGATGCCATAGGCGTTAAAACCGCCGGCACTTTTCTTCTCTTCATCCAGAATCCTCGCCGGAATACCCGCCGCAGTCGCGCCGGCGGGAACATCTTTAACCACCACCGCATTGGAACCGATCTTCGCGCCATCGCCGACGGTGATCGGGCCGAGTATTTTTGCGCCCGCCCCCACCACCACGCCGTTACCCAGCGTAGGGTGGCGCTTGCCTTCCTTCCATGACGTGCCGCCCAAAGTGACGCCGTGATAGAGCGTGACATCATCACCGATCTCGGCGGTCTCGCCGATCACCACGCCCATGCCGTGATCGATGAAGAAGCGCCGCCCGATGGTTGCACCGGGATGAATCTCGATGCCGGTCAGCCACCGCGCAATATGCGACAAAAAGCGCGCCAGCCATTTCAGATTAGCGTGCCACAACGTATTCGCCATGCGGTGGAAGACGCGCGCATGCAGGCCCGGATAGCAGGTCAGCACTTCGAAAGTGCTGCGTGCGGCCGGATCGCGGTCAAATACGCTGCGTATGTCTTCTCTAATATTTTGGAACATCATTGGTTTTTTGAAACATCTTGCTGTTTTGGAATATCCCGGTTCTCTTGCTGGTAACGCGTTTTGAGGCGCGCATTGTACTCGGTTGTCACGCTCAATATGCCGCGCAGGATATTGATTTCATCCGGTTCCAGCCGCGCCCGCGAATACAAACGGCGCAGTCGTTGCATCATGCGCGCCGGATTTTGCGTGGTGAAAAAACCAATCTCAAGCAGTGTTTTTTCCAGGTGCGCAAAAAATCCTTCCACTTGCTCATGCGGTGCCAGCTGTGTTTCCGGCGCGCTCGGCAAATAATTTTGCGCCGCCACGCTTAACTCATAGCCCATCACCTGCACTGCCGCCGCAAGGTTGAGCGAGGAAAAATCCGGGTCGGCAGGAATGTTCACCAGCACCTGCGCCTTGCCCATTTCCTCATTGGTCAGGCCGGACATCTCGGTGCCGAACAGCAGTGCCACCGGCTGCGTGGCAGCCTGTTGCAACAACAGCGGCATCGCCTCGCGCGGAGTCTTCACCTCGATGGAAATATCGCGCAGCCGCGCCGTCATCGCCACCGTGAACACCACGCCTTGCAAGGCCTCGTCAATCGACTGGCACACCACCGCATCGCGCAACAAATCTTCAGCTCCCGCCGACATCGTATCGGCTTGCGGGTCGGGGAAATGGCGCGGGTTGATTAAATACAAGTGGCGCAAGCCCATGGTTTTCATCGCGCGCGCCGCCGCGCCGATGTTGCCCGGATGAGTGGTGTGGCTGAGGACGACTCTTACATTCCCCAAATGATTTTGTTTATCCAAAGCGCAATACACACTAAAATACGCGACCGGAATCTTCCGACCGCTCATTAAACTGAAGGCAACCATGCATCCCATGCTCAACATCGCGGTGAAAGCCGCGCGTCGCGCCGGCAATCTTATCCACCGCGCCACCGACAAGATAGACCACCTCACCATCACCAAAAAATCCCACGCGGATTTCGTCAGCGAAGTGGATAGGGCCGCCGAACAAGCCATCATCAAAATCTTGCTGGATGCCTATCCGGACCACGCGATTCTAGCAGAAGAGAGCGGGAGCCAAGGCGAATCGGAATACCTCTGGATCATCGATCCGCTGGACGGCACGACCAACTTCTTGCACGGCTTTCCGCAATACGCCGTGTCCATCGCCTTGCAACACAAAGGCATCATCACCCAGGCGGTGGTGTACGACCCGGTCAAAAACGAACTGTTTACCGCCACGCGCGGACGCGGCGCGTTTCTCAACGACCGCCGTCTGCGTGTCACCAAACGCCTCCACCTTGCCGACAGCCTGATCGGCACCGGCTTTCCCTACACCCAGTTCGAGCATCTTGATGCTTACATGGCGATGTTCCGCGACCTGATGCAAAAAACCTCAGGCCTGCGCCGCCCCGGTTCCGCAGCGCTGGATCTGGCGTGGATGGCGGCGGGTCGTTATGACGGATTCTTCGAAACCGGACTGCACCCTTGGGATATCGCCGCAGGTTGTTTGCTGATCACCGAAGCAGGCGGCATGGTCAGCGACCTGAGCGGCAACGATACCTATCTTAAAACCGGACACATCTGCGCGGGCAATCCGAACATCCATCCGCAGCTGCTGCAAGTCATCGCGCCGCATCTCACGCAAGGCTTGAAAGGCTGACGTTTAGTCATGACTGAAACACATTCCCAGCCACAGGCAAAGCAAGACCCAGGCGGCAAGGAGGCAACGCCGAGACATACCGTAACTGGTAGGCGAGAAGTTGCCGACGCAGCCAACACAGGTATTGCGCAGCATGTGGCTGGGAATCACACGCCGATGATGCAGCAGTATTTGCGTATCAAGGCGCAGCATCCCGACATGCTGCTGTTCTACCGCATGGGGGATTTCTACGAGCTGTTCCATGAAGATGCGGCGCGCGCGGCCAAGCTGCTCGACATCACGCTGACCCAGCGCGGTGCATCCAACGGCCAGCCGATCAAGATGGCGGGCGTGCCTTATCACGCCGCCGAACAGTACCTGGCGCGGCTGGTCAAGCTGGGCGAGTCCGTGGCGATCTGCGAACAGATCGGCGACCCCGCCACCAGCAAAGGTCCGGTGGAACGCAAGGTGGTGCGCATCGTCACACCCGGCACGCTGACCGACTCCGCGTTGCTGGAAGAGAAGCGCGACAGCCTGTTGCTGGCGCTGCATGAACGTCACGGCAAGCTTGGGCTGGCTTGGTTGAATCTGGCATCGGGGCAATTTTTTATTTGCGAAACATCCGCTGAAAATCTGCCTGCCGAATTGGAACGCCTGCAACCTTCGGAAATCCTTTATTCAGAGAACCATCGCTCACCGAACGCTCCCCCTTCCCAACCTTCCCCCGATGGGAGAAGGAGCGAAAGTACCCTCTCCCTCTGGGGGAGGGTTAGGGAGGGGGTTGGGAATTCCGCGGCTCTAAAGACGTTACCCGATTGGCATTTCGAACTCGATACGGCGCGGCGCGCGCTGTGCCAGCAATTTGCCACACTCGATCTCGCCGGATTCGGTTGCGATAATTACAGCGCAGGGTTGGAAGCCGCCGGCGCGTTACTTGGTTACGCCAAGCTCACCCAGGGACAAGCTATCAGCCACATCCGCGCCTTGCAGGTATACAGCGCGGACCGCTACGTGCGCATGGATGCCAGCACGCGGCGCAATCTGGAAATCACTCAGACCCTGCGCGGCGAACCCGCACCCACCCTGCTGTCACTGCTCGACACTTGTGCCACCAACATGGGCAGCCGCTTGTTGCACCACTGGCTGCACCATCCGCTGCGCGACCGTAATATTTTGGTGGCAAGGCTGGAGGCGGTGGACAAGCTGCTGTATCCCCCTCCCCAGCCCTCCCCCGGCGGGAGAGGGGGCGATTTGGGCGCACTGAACAAAGATATTCACACTGATGCCCCAACGCGGCCAAGTCCCTCTCCCCCCGGGGGAGGGGTTGGGGAGGGGGTTGCTCTGCACCGCAGCATTCACCAAGCACTCAAACCCTGCGTGGACGTGGAACGCATCACCGCGCGCATCGCCTTGCGCAGTGCGCGCCCGCGCGACCTCTCCGGTTTGCGCGACACGCTGCTGACCTTGCCGCAACTACATAGCTCGCTGGCCGCATGTGATTCGCCGCTCATCAACACACTGGCCGATGCCCTCTACCTAACCGTTCGCCCTGAGCTTGTCGAAGGGTCGTCGCGTAGCGACGTGGAGAACGTTGACACACTCATAGCCAGCCCCTCCGTTCACCCTTCGACAGGCTCAGCCCGAACGGATAGTGAATTAGTCTCCATCCTGCAACGCTCGCTGAAAGCCGAGCCTTCCTCGGTATTACGCGAAGGAGGCGTGATCGCCGACGGCTTCGATGCCGATCTGGACGAACTGCGCGGCATCCAGACCAACTGCGGCGACTTCCTGCTGGCGCTGGAGACACGCGAACGCGCGCGTAGCGGCATCGCCACGCTGAAGGTCGAATACAACCGCGTGCATGGTTTCTACATCGAGGTGTCGCACGCGCAAAGCATCAACGTGCCGGACGATTACCGCCGTCGCCAGACGCTGAAGAACGCCGAGCGCTACATCACGCCGGAACTGAAGACCTTCGAGGACAAGGCGCTGTCCGCCAACGAGCGCGCCCTGGCGCGCGAGAAATTTCTCTACGAACAACTGCTGGACCAACTCGCGCCGCACATCGCAGCCTTGCAACGTATCGCCGCCGCGATCGCCGAACTGGATGTGCTCGCCACCTTTGCCGAACGCGCCGCCACGCTGAATTTCAGCGCGCCGCAATTTTCCGACGAGCCACAGATCAGCATCACGCAAGGGCGGCATCCGGTGGTGGAAGCGCAAGTCGACACCTTCACGCCGAACGACACCACGCTCAACGAGACGCGGCGCATGTTGCTGATCACCGGCCCGAACATGGGCGGCAAGTCCACCTACATGCGCCAGGTCGCATTGATCGCGCTGCTCGCGCACTGCGGCAGCTTCATCCCGGCGCAGCAAGCGGTGCTCGGCGAGATCGACCAGATATTCACCCGCATCGGCGCGTCAGACGACCTCGCCAGCGGACGCTCCACCTTCATGGTCGAGATGACCGAGGCTGCCAACATCCTGCATAACGCCACGGAAAAAAGTCTGGTGCTGGTGGACGAGATCGGGCGCGGCACCTCCACCTTCGACGGCCTCGCCCTCGCCTACGCGATCGCGCGCCACCTGCTGGAAAGCAACCGCAGCTACACGCTGTTCGCCACGCACTATTTCGAACTGACGCGACTGTCGGAAGATTTCACGCAACTCTCCAACGTCCATCTCGCCGCCATCGAACACCAGCACAGCATCGTGTTCCTGCACAGTGTCAATGAAGGCGCGGCCAGCCAGAGCTACGGCCTGCAAGTCGCCGCACTCGCGGGCGTGCCGAACGATGTGATCCGTTCCGCCAAGAAACAGTTACTCAAGCTGGAGCAGAACAGCGCCGCACAGAATCCGCAAGGTGATCTGTTCGACCACAAGTCGGATGCGCCCGAACCGGAAGAGCATCCGGTTTTAGCTGCGTTGCGCGAGGTGCAACCGGATGAACTGAGCCCGAAGTATGCGCTGGAAAAGCTGTATCAGCTAAAGAAGCTGGTTTAGTCACCAGCGAACGTGAGAGTGCTGAGCAAGCGTAGGATGGGTTGAGCAGTGCGATGCCCATCATGGTCATGGAGTTCTTGTTGGGTATCGCTTCGCTCCACCCAACCCACACACTAGTTATCAACACGAGCGGCTTTATGGCTGTAAGGGCTCCTCGAAAAACCGTAGCGAGCGGCTTGAGTGCAAGGCGCACGGAGCTTTGCATGGCCATTCGACTAAGCTGGCAAAGAACGCCAGCCAAGTCGCTGGTCAACGGAGCAACGAGACATATCTGCTGGGCGAGGAAGCGAGTACCGCGCAACGCAGCAATCGAGTCGCGCAGTAGGTTTTTCAGTTACTAATCCGCTTTCCCCGTAGCGGCAATACCCGAAATCTTGCCGAGCGCCTCGGTCAATTCTTTTACTTTGGCTTCCAGATCGGCCACTTTTTTTACTTTGGTTTCCAGCCCGGTCAGTTCTTTCAGTTTATCTTCCAACCCGACCGCTATATTCGCCATCTCGGCTGTTTTTGCCTGTTCCTGTTTGAGGCTTTCGCGTAGATGCTCGATTGTTTTTAAATGTTCGAGCAACTTGATCTTCATGTCTTCAAGCTGGGCATTCTTTTTTGCGAGCTCAAGAGATTTCTCTTGAGCTTCGGTAAGATTGCTTTGCGAAGCAGCACTCTTTTTGCCGTCAGGGAATGCGCGGGTTTTTACTGTTTTCTCCATAACGCCTATTCTCGCGATTTTTGGCTTGCAGCGCAACATCTTGCAACCAGAACGTTTGTCCTGCTCGCGCAGACGATTAAAGGTTACTTGGCAATAGTCATCGAGACAAATGTGAAATAATCGCGCCAAACTCTTTCAGCTATTTTTATGCACAACCTGCCTCACCTCGTCGTTTCCATCTCCGGCCACGGCTTCGGCCATGTCGCACAGACCGCGCCGATTCTGAACCTGCTGCATGAGCGGATGCCGCAACTGCGCATCACGGTGCGCTCTGCCGTGCCAACCGAACATCTGCGCTCACGCATCCTTGCACCATTCACCCATCTGCCAGACGACAGCGATATCGGCATGGTGATGTCCTCCGCGCTGGATGTGCGCGTGGCGGAGAGTTGCGCCGCCTACCGCGAATTTCATACAAAATGGAATGAACGTGTCGCAGCCGAAGCAACCATGCTGCGTGAACTCAAGGCGGACTTTGTATTTTCCAACGTCGGATATCTGTCGCTGGCGGGCGCACAGCGCGCGGGCATTCCGAATGCCGCGCTGTGTTCGCTGAACTGGGCGGACATCTATCGGCATTACTGCGGCGATGCCTCAGATTCCGTTCGTGCAGACCCTTCGACAGCACCCGCAAGGGGTACGCCGGTGGTTGCCCCGCCGCTACGCGACGACCCTTCCGCAGGCTCAGGGCAAACGGATGGTGTTTTATGTGACCAGACCATCGCCAAGCAAATCCGCGACTGTTATGCCAACGCGGATGCTTTCCTGCGCGCCACGCCGGGCATGTCCATGAACAGCCTGCCCAACCTCATTCCCGTCTCACCCATCGCCGCGATCGGCACGAACCGGCGCGCAGAACTCAACCAGCGCCTCAAACTTTCCACCGGCGAAAAGCTGGTGCTGATCAGTCTGGGCGGTATCGCCAGCCGCTTGCCTATCGAACGCTGGCCGCGCATCGACGGCGTGCGCTGGCTGGTGCAGCAAAGCTGGCAGGTCGAGCATCCCGATGCAATCATCCTTGAAACATTGCAGACGAAAAACTTTTGTCCGGGCACCCGGATGAGTTTCTGCGACCTGCTCGCCAGCAGCGACGCGCTGATCTGCAAACCCGGTTATGGCAGCTTCGTCGAGGCGGCATGCAGCGGGGTGCCGGTGCTCTACGTCAGCCGCGCCGACTGGCCGGAATCGCCCGCCTTGATTACATGGCTGCAACAATACGGCCTGTGCCGCGAAGTCTCGCGTGATGCGCTGAAACAAGGAGATGTTGCAGAAGTGCTGAAAGAATTATGGAATACGCAGCGACCTGATCCGGTCATTCCAGAAGGTGGTGAGCAAGTAGCGAATTGGTTGGCTGAGAGACTTGATTTGTAAGGTGGTGCGTGGAACGCACCCTACCCAGCCCAAAGACCTCTACACAACGTAGCGAGCGAAGCTGAGACAAGGCAAAAAATGACAAAAAACCGGAATGTACATTTAGTACATGAGGATTTTGTGGCATTTTTTAACGCCGTATCAGCGAGCGGAGTAGTTGTGCAGAGGTTTTTTAGTGGAGGTGAGTGGTGCCTTCTTCATGCACATGCCCATGCTCCAACTCCTCTGCGCTAGCCTTGCGCACACCAGTGACGGTGCAGTTGAAAGTCAGCGTTTTGCCGGCCAGCGGATGATTGCCGTCCACCGTCACTTCGTCGTCGGTCACTTCCACCACGGTGAAGAGCAGGAAATCCTCATCGTCGGAAGCTTCGGGTGCGCCTTCGAATTGCATGCCAACGGTAACATCTTTCGGGAATGAACTGCGCGGCTCGACTTCGACCAGATTGTGGTCGTATTCGCCGAACGCGTCATCGGGCTGCATGGTAACGCTGATTTGGTCGCCGACGCTTTTGCCGTGCAGCGCTTCTTCGACCAGCGGAAAAATGCCATCGTAGCCGCCATGCAAGTAGCTGATCTGCTCTTCGACTCTTTCCAGCAATTCGCCAGTCGAGTCGAACAATTCGTAGTTCAGTGAAACAACCGTGTCTTTCACGATTTTCATTTCAGCTCCTTTATCAAATTAAGAATTTCCTGCGCATGTCCGTGTGCCTGCACGCCGTACATGACATGACGCAACTTGCCGTGTTGATCGATCACGAACGTGGAGCGCTTGATGGACAATTTTTTTTGCCCGTCGACTTCCTTCTCATACATCACACCATAGCGTTTGCAGACTCGCGCATCGGGATCGGAGAGCAGCAATACCGACAGGCCNNAGCTTGCTGAACTCATGTTCCAGCCCGCTGAACTCATTGGCTTCCAGGGTGCAGCCGGGCGTATCGTCCCTGGGGTAGAAATACAGCACAACATTCTTCTTGCCTTGCAGTGATGCAAGACTGAACGTCTGCATATCGGAATCCGGTAACTCGAAGTGCGGCGCTTCTATTTCTGTTACAAGTTGCATTGACATTGATGTTTCCCCCTGTCGCGCATTTTAAACACATTTTGGTTACGTTATAAAAGTTTTTGCGCATTGTCCTGACCGGGCATGGGACAGCTATAATCCCAACGATGAAAAGCAAACTTTCCCTGCTCGGCGGACTGACCGTAAACGAATTTCTGCGCGATTACTGGCAGAA
>PLBS01000077.1 GCA_003134595.1 Gallionella sp.
GCCTGTTGTCGAGCCTGATGCATGATGTCGAGCAAGTTATGGCGCGGATATTAATATATTTCGCAACAACGTACCACAATCCTTTAGATTTATTACGAATTATCTAAAATTAAGTTGGCCTGTCCCAGAAACCGGAGGGGTTGTTTTTTTATTTGACCAGCAACACCGGACAGCTTGTCAGATGCAACACCTTGTTCACCACCGATCCCAGCAACAATGATTGCAAACCGCCCTGCCCCTGCCTGCCCATCACGATCTGGTCCACGCTCTGCTCATTGGCGTATTGCACGATCGCTTCCGCCGGTGTGCCAATGCTGATGTGGTATTGGTAAGGTAACGCGGCGGCATCCAGAGCAGCGCGCGCCGACTGCAGCGCGGCCATGCCTTGTTCGCGATAATAGTCATTGATTGTTTTTTGATTGATGAACAGCTTGACGTTGCCGGTCGCCACATTCCACTGTACGTTCAGCAACAGCAGTTGCGGCGTCTCCTTCAGCGCGGAGATATTTTTAATCACGTAGTCAACCGCACGTTGGGCATTAGCCGAACCATCAAACGAGATCAGTATTTTCATCGTTGGCTTTCGCTATGCTTTCACTGAGCCTCTGATCGTTATCAAGATGTAGTACCGCCTCTTGCATCAGCGCAACCAATTGGGCCAACTCGGCCAGGTGCACAGGGTTATTCCATTTCCATTCCAAAAGTAAAACAATTGTAGGTCGGGCCATGCCCGACAACCTGATCCGGCGGGCAGTGCGTGGCTGTTGCCGCTGTGTCAATTCCGTCCAGCCTTTGGCTGGTTACGGATTGCCTGACTTTGTTATTAGCGGCTTTACAACCATGGCCTGCCCCTTGCGGGCGCAGCCCGCCCTACGAAAATGCACGTTTGATCGGGAATTGGATTTACTCAGCTTATCTGGCGAATATTACCGGGATAGTCCGTAGATGCCCGGCGCGCTCACATCGGATACTTGGCGGCATACATGGCGCGGAAATCCGGCGCACTCACCCGCATTTCCGGGTAACCGGCATAACCGGCATTACGCTGCAAGATTTCCTGAAGCGCCGGGAAAACTGCCTCCGGCACACTCACACACAATGTGAAAGGCGCCACCGGTTCCGGAATCCCGCGCAACTCCACTTCCACCCGGTAAGTGACATCAACCACGAACACCACCTGTTCGCGCAACATCGAAGTGAACTGCATATTGATCCCGACCAGGAAAGTATCCGGCGCCCCCGTCGGATTGGCATCCACCCTGCCATCCAGCCCATAGCGAAGGTGCAACACATCCTCATCTGCCACTCGCCCAACCGGATTCTCCACAGAAAGATCATGCAAATAATGCCGGTTGATGAAAAAACCAATCTTCCCGCCCCCTTGGTTTTTTTCGGCTTCACCCGCCTCCCCGGCTCCCGGTCTTTCACCAACCTCCTGCTCAGACATGCCTTCTCCTTAAAAACCCCATCACTGCGGGGTCACAATCTTCTCAAGCATGAACTCCCGTTCCTTCAGGCTGCCGTCCGCCGCCACCACCGGAAACACCACCCCTTTTTTGCGCTCCAGTTCGGCAAACGAAACCTCCGTCCGGTTCGACGTCCCGTGCGGCACATCGCGGCTGAACATCACCAGCGCATTGCCGGCATCGTTCACCCGGAAAATCGTCTTCGCAGACTGCCCCGATACCTGCACCACGGCAATCACCGCCGGCAGGATGCTGGTCACCTCAACGCGCTTGCCCTCGCTGGTCAGGCGCACCACCACCACATGGGAAAAATCCATCGTCGCCTTTTCCATCTCCTGCTGCAAGGCCAAATGCGCATCGGGCATCGCCGCAACAGGCGGTACTTCCGACCGATTACAAGCCACCAGCGCCAGCGCAAGTAGCGGCAACCATAAAATCCGCAGCTTCATTTTGCCTCCTTCATTATCATTAAACGTGAAACTCGCTGAGCGAGTCATTGCCCCCCTCTCCCTCGAGGAGAGGGAGGGGAGAGGGAACGATCATGGCAAATCGTCGTTTCATCATTCAGGGTGTCGATTTGCCATGATCGTTGGCTTGGCTCTGCAATAACTCCACCATGTCCGTTTTGCCTTGCTGCTGCGCTTTTTCCAGCGCGCTCAGCCCGCCGCCCGGACGCGCTTTAGGATTGGCTCCTGCTGCCAGCAACAGCTTCACCATCGTCTTGTTGCCGCGCTCCACCGCCAATGACAAAGCATTAAACCCGGCCGCCCCCCGCTTCACGTCCGCCCCCTTCTCCAGCAACGCCTTCACCACATCTTCCTGGTCATTGAACACCGCACTCATCAGCGCCGTCATACCGTTTGCCTGGCGCGCGTTCGGATCCACCCCGGCATTGACCAGCAACTCCGCCACCTTTTCGGATTTTTCAGTTTTGGTGCTCGCCATCAGCGCCGCCGGCGTCTGCACCACTTTCATCTTCTCCAGCTTCTGCTTCGCCTCTTCCGGTGTTTCGTGGCCACAGCCCGCCAGCAGCAGGATGACAACCAGCAATCTCACTCCATGTTTGATCATCTTATCAATCCCAAAACTTAAAATAGGAAGCATTTTAATCCAAATCCGCACACGCTGCATTGCGCTGCGCGCTTCTGGCAAAACAACTAGCAGCGCCAGGAGGCGGGTATATCGGAACCGAAAAATGACTTGCAAAATTTATAAACAGGCGCATAGGCTTCATGTGCCATTTGTAAATCCTGCTCTGTCAAAGGTCTTGGAGGCGCCCCCACATTAAACTGTTTTGAAAAATCGGGCTCGGCATAGCCAATGCCCAGGAAATCGCATAGCCGCCTTACTTCTTTCTCGGTAAAGAGCGTTTCATAAAATCCCCAAAACACCTCCCGCTCGTCAAAGACCTTCAGAACGCTGCTGATTGTAAGATCGTAGCGGCCTCTTTCATAATGGAACGGTTCATAGAGCGAGCGCTGGAATTCGTGATTTGCGTTGATACGCCCCCCTCTTTCATACATTCTTAGCGCCGAGTGGTATCTGTCTATCGGGTCCCTCATTAAAAATATTATTTTTATTTTCGGAAAAAGCTCTTTAATGGCCTGTAAGCCAGTTTCGCGTATCAAGGAATAGGATGGAGTAATTTCGCCAAAAAAATCCGTGTCTGCGGGAACACGTTTTTGAAAAAAATCTGCATAGGCCGGGGTACCTTCATCATTCATCCTGACCCTGTCGATCAATTCAGCAATGTCAGGCCGTTCCTTGAGCTGGTTCTCATTCGTCAGGGTTGCGAGTTGTTTGGCCAAAGACGCGGCAAATTGCCCGCCAAAGTAGGAACACAGATCCGGCCTGTAAACCTGGTCAAAATAATGAATCTCTTTCATATCTGGGACAAATACCTCGTCATGGCTCCTGAAATAATCATAAAGCCAAGTGGTTCCTGCCTTCTGGGCGCCAATCCCCAGGATGAATATTTTGTCTTTAAGCGAATTTTTCATATGCTGGATATTGGCGGCTAAAACACAAACCCGAAATGGTCGATTTCCCTTGCAAACAGTTTCTCGATTGCAATTTTATCTTCTGCGCCAAGAAGCTCCCGATAATGCCTCTTGTCGCTACGAAACCTTGACTTCGCCCTGGGCAATGCCGGAAGGTCCGGCAGGTTTAACTGGTTTTGGATGCGCACCATTTCCCGATCCATATTTTCATACAAACATACCCTGTTGACGGCGATCTCCCCGTTGATCGTATAGAGATCGAACCCGCCGACCAAGCCAGCATGCCCGGATTGGATGAACTCCGAAATGGAAGGCCGTGGTTCAGTTTGATACTCCCAGAAATACCAGGAAATCACCTTATCCCAAGGGTTTCTTTCGAAGCAGAATTTGAAATAGCTATCCCATACCTCACTACCGACAAGCGCACGAACATCACGCGCGGGAATGTGGTTATAAAATAACTGGGTTCCATTAATAATATAGTTTTGCGGACTTCGATAACCGAGCGCCATTCTGGTATTTTCGTCCTCAGGGCTAATGGGAGTAATGATGTCCGCATCCCCGCAAATTTTTGAAAGTGCTATTTCAATACTGGTTCCGGCCGTCTTCTTGGTCTTGATGAAAATAAATTTGTGCTGATGTGAAATTATCATATCGGAAACTTTACATCACGAATAATCCATTGACCGAAATATCCACCCCTTGCAGGGGAAGGGACTGGCATGGCTCTAATGGACAATCTGGGTTCATATAATGCCGAATCTCTTACCGGTCTTCAGGCAATCTGGACAAGCGATAGCCCTGCTCATACCAGGCACGCGCCAGTTCTGCCGCATCGAATGTAAAACTGCCGACCACTTCCCGAATGTACCGCTGAGCAGATTCATCAATGCCGGAAACCGGATTCGCATTCACCTGCCCCGGCATCCGGATTGCTGCCGGCGTTAAATCCATACCCAAACCAGCCAGCAGCTTCGTGGCGCCCTCTATACGCACCACATCTTCCAAATCCACCTCATGAAAAACAATGCCCGCCCGTTCAGCCAGCAACAAGCGGTAATATTCGGCACGCACACGCATCTCCAGGATGTACCACAATGCAAACCCGACCTGCCCCAAACTCACGAACGGTTTTGCCGCCACAATAACATTGGGGTAGGCGAGGTCGAGATACCATAGCCACATATTTCCCATGTTGAGAAAATCGGCACGGTTGATAAAACTGATCACCGTCTTGGCAATATCCCGCTTCAGGTAAATCAGATGAACCACTCCCGCCCCCTGCAACTGGTCAAGGTTCTCCACCAACCCCGCCTTCGCCAACACATGCGACATCTCCGCGAAATATCGCACGTCCAGCGCTTTGAGGCGGGCAAACTTCTGGCACCAGAATGCACGCACATGGCTGCTGTTGCCTACATGGTTGAATGTCGTCAAATGGGACACATCCGGGCTGTTCACCCCCCAATCGCTATAAGCAAGCTGTTCATCAAGAACCTGTGCTTTATCCAGATTGGATGCGAACAACTCGGCAAGAAAATGGGTCCCGCTCCGGCCCGTCGTGATAGTGAATATAAATCGCCTGTCAGGAACCGGGCTATTGACCGCACTTGCTAAATGGCTGCTCATTTACCCCCCATATTCTTCCCACATTCCTGCATAGACCGCCTCCAGATTGCGGGTAAACCGCACACTGTCAAACAAGGGCGCCGTATCCTGCAGCGCGATAATTTTATTGCGC
>PLBS01000139.1 GCA_003134595.1 Gallionella sp.
GCGCGAAAGAAATTTTAGCGCGCAGCATATATTTGATATGTAAGCGATAAAATTTCTTGAGCAACGCAGTATCGCAACGGAGTTTGGATTTATAGAGGCGCCCTTAAGAAGGAAACATAATGTCCGAGCTCAATGATCCAAGAGTGTTCTTTGCGGCAGAGCGAACCCTACTCGCATGGAACCGAACCAGCCTGACGCTCATGGCTTTCGGATTCGTCATAGAACGGTTTGGGCTGTTCCTGCACTTGCTATCACCAAAACAAGGAATGCCTGTTGAGAGAGGCGTTTCATTCTGGGTCGGCATCGCCTTTATTCTGTTGGGCGCATATTCTGCTGGAACGGCAACTGCACAGTATCGAAAAGTACTCAAAACGCTAAAGCCCATCGAAATCCCTGATGGCTACAGCGCCAATGGTGGCGTGATTGTTAATTTACTGGTCGCTTTTCTGGGTCTCGCATTGGTTGTTTATCTCTTCGTCGCGCAATGATGCCCCGTTTAATCCTTGAATCCGCCCCAATTTATAGGCGCGATAGAGGTTCCCTATAACGACTGACTGACTTTCATAATGCCAGGGTCTTCTTCACTGGTTTTGATGGTGAAGCCGAGGCGTGTCATGAGTTTAAGCATGTTGTGATTGTTGCTCAACACCTCTCCCTCAATCACTGAGAGTCCTTTGGAGCGTGCCGTCTCCATCAACGAGACCATGAGTTTTTGCCCTAACCCTTTGCCTTGGATGCTGTCCGCCACCACCAGCGCGAACTCGCAGGAATCGCCATCCGGGTTGATGGCGTAGCGGGCGACACCGAGTTCGATTTCCTTGTCTTGCACGAGGGTCACGGCGATCAGCGCCATTTCTCTGCTGTAATCGATCTGGGTGAAACGCACCAACATTGTTTCGGTGAGTTCATGCATGCTGTTCATGAAGCGGAAGTATTTGGACTCTTCCGACAAGCCGCGCACGAATGCCTGCACCAGCTCGGCATCTTCCGGGCGAATCGGGCGTATGGTGATATCGGTACCATCGGCGAGTTGCCATTTACTAACCAGTTGGGTGGGATACGGATAGATGGCCATATGCGCGTAGCGATCGGCACTGGGCTGGCGATATTCCACTACCACGCGCGCATCGGCAGCCAGCGCGCCGCTCTCATCAAGGATCAGCGGATTGATGTCCATTTCTTTAAGCAAGGGCAGTTCACAAACCATTTCCGACACACGCAACAAAACATCTTCCAGTGCATCCATATTGGCCGGAGCCATGTTGCGAAATGCGCCCAACATCTTGGCGATGCGGGTTTCTTGTATCAGCTCTCTGACTAAAAAATTATTCAGCGGTGGCAGGGCAACAGCACGATCGCCCATGATCTCGACAGCCGTCCCGCCTGAGCCGAAAGTGATCACCGGCCCGAACACCGGGTCGCTGGTCACCCCTATCATCAACTCGCGGCCATTCGGCTTGACGATCATCGGCTCGATGGAAATGCCGTCCATGTGCGCGTTGGGACGGTTGTGCTGGACGTTGTCGAGAATGTGCTGGTAGGCGGCCCGCACCTCGTGGGCATTGTTCAAGTTGAGCAGCACGCCACCGGCATCGCTCTTGTGCGTGATGTCGGGTGAATTGACTTTCATCGCCACCGGAAAGCCCAGTTGCTGCGCGATCAGCAGTGCTTCGTTGGGCGAGTGCGCGACCATGGTTTTTGCTACGGGAATATTGAATGCCGACAGCAAGGCTTTGGATTCCATTTCAGTCAGCACCTTGCGATGCTCCTGCATGGTCCCCTCGATGATCAGGCGCGCACTTTCCACATCCGGTTCGACGTGGTGTGAAAAGGGGCCGGGCATTTGCATCAGCAATTTTTGATTGCGGTAGTAAGCGGACAGATGCGAGAACACCTCCACCGCCGGTTCCGGCGTGCGGAAGTGCGGCTTGTGGGCTTTGGCAAAGGCCTCGCGCGCTGTCGCGACTTGCGTTTCGCCCATCCAGCAAGTCAATAGCGGTTTGCTGTGCGTGTTGGAAAGTTCGATCAACGCTTGTGCCGATTCCAGCGGCTTGGTCATCGCCTGCGGAGTAAGAATTGCCAGCACGCCGTCCACATTGTCATCTTCCAGACAGGCTTTGACGGCGTGGTGGTAGCGATCCGCCTGGGCATCGCCGATGATGTCCACCGGATTACCGTGCGGCCAATTCGGCGGCAGATACTGGTTGAGATATTCGATCGTGGCATCCGACAACGTGGCCATCGTCACCCCTAAATCAGATGCTCGATCCGTCGCCATCACACCGGGACCGCCGCCATTGGTGACGATGGCGAGGCGATTGCCGACCGGACGGAATCCGCACGACAGTGCCTTGGCGGCAGTGAACAGTTGCGTGATGGTCTGCACGCGCACCACGCCAACCCGGCTGACCGCCGCATCGAACACATCGTCCGCGCCCACCAGCGAGGCGGTATGCGACAGCGCCGCTTTGGAGCCTGCCGCATGGCGGCCGACCTTAACCAGAATCACCGGCTTGATGCGCGCGGCGGCGCGTAGCGCACTCATGAAACTGCGCGCGTTGCGGATGCCTTCGATGTACATCAGAATGCTGTGGGTGTCAGCATCGGACACCAGATAATCCAGTATCTCGCCGAAATCCACATCGGTCGAGGAACCCATCGACACCACGCTGGAGAAGCCCACATCGTTGCTTTGCGCCCAATCCAGAATCGCGGTACACAATGCGCCGGACTGCGAAACAAATGCGATGTTGCCGGTATTCGCGCCGCCCTTGTTAAAGGTGGCATTCAGGCCGATGGAGGGGCGCATGATGCCCAGGCAATTCGGGCCTATCAGCCGGATGCCATAGCGGCGCGCAGTTTCCAGTAATTCCTTTTCCAGTGCCGCACCTTCGTGACCGGCCTCGCCAAATCCGGCTGTGATGATGACCGCCGCCTTCACACCATGGATGCCACAACTCTCGATGATGCCCGGCACGGTTTGCGGCGGCGTGGCGATCACCACCAGCTCGACCGGTTCGCCGATGTCGGCGATCGAGGCGTAGGCGCGTTTGCCTTGCACCTCCGGGTGTTTCGAGTTGATCGGATAAAGCGCGCCCTCAAAGCCGCTTCCCAGCATGTTCTGGAACACGATCTGACCGACCGAGTCGGGCCTGTCACTCGCGCCGAATACGGCAACGGACTTGGGTGAGAATAGGGTGCTCAGGTAGTGCTTGCCCATGATTCGCGATCCTGGCTGGAAGAATGTTGAGTATGATAGCACTGTCGTATTACAGCTCTGCGGTAGCCTTTAGAAATTCATTTTTCGGGATGGCAGGCTGGACACGGCGATGCGAAGCATTTGGGGCGGGCAGGCCTGCTGCTCCGCATTCCCGCACCAAAGGGCTGCGCCTCACCGTGTCGCGCGGGCACCGCAAGGAGCCGCGCATAACCAGCGACTTGCCCGCTTGCGGGCTTAGTCGAATGGCTAGTAGTTTCATCAGCGAACGACGAGGCATATCGGATAGATAGACGCACCCGCAAGGGGTAGGCCGTGCGGTTCCCGTAGCTGAAGCTACGACCGCTACGCACAGGAGTGAGCGAGCACGCGACGCTGCGGTTCGCCCGGAAAATGGATTTATAGAGGCCACCACCATGCAAACCGCTTATATCAGCCACCCTCTCTGTCTCAAACACGACATGGGCATTCATCATCCGGAATCTCCGGCGCGCATCCATGCCATCGAGGATCAATTGATCGCCGCCGGATTGATGGACTATTTACAGCGTTACGATGCGCCGGCGGCGATGCGCGAGCAGTTGTTGCGTGTGCACGATGAAAACTACATAGCTTCGATCGAGTCCAGTGTGCCGCCGCAAGGACTGGTCCAACTCGATGGCGACACCGCGCTGAATCCATTCAGCTATCAAGCCGCGTTGCGTGCTGCCGGAGCCGTGGTGCTGGGCGTGGATCTGGTCATGGGGGAAAAAGTCGAGAATGTCTTTTGCAACATCCGCCCGCCCGGCCACCATGCCGAGCGCGCCCGCGCCATGGGATTTTGCATTTTCAATAATGTCGCAGTCGGCGCGGCGCATGCACTGGCGCAGCATGGCTTGCAGCGCGTGGCGATAGCGGATTTCGATGTGCATCACGGCAACGGCACGGAAAACATTTTTCACGATGAGCCGCGCGTCATGTTGTGTTCCACTTTTCAGCATCCGTTTTATCCGTATTGCGGAGCCGATAGCGGCAACGACCATATCATCAATGTGCCGCTTGCCGCCAGATCAGGCGGAGAAGAATTTCGTGCCGCCGTCATGCAACACTGGCTGCCCGCATTGGAACGCTTTCAGCCTGAGTTGCTGCTGATTTCAGCGGGATTCGATGCGCACCGCGACGATGACATGGCCATGCTGAACCTGACCGAACCCGATTACGCGTGGGTGACGGGAATGTTAAAACAGATCGCAGCAAAATACGCGCAGGGACGCATCGTGTCGGCGCTGGAAGGCGGCTACGAACTGCATGCGCTGGGACGGAGCGCGCTGGCGCATATCAAGGTGCTCAGCGGCCTGTAACCAAACTTGCCTATCTTTAAGCCCCCACAAAAGCTACGGGGCGCAATGCGCCCCGTAGCTTTCCAAACAAACCGAATGAACTATAACCAACCACTTGGCAACCGTCTTTCGGGTGCCCGGCTAAAAGCTTTTCTGCTGGTTGCTTAGTGGGATGGCTATAACCAATGACTTACCCGGCGTCTTGTGCTGGGTTAGTCAGATGGCTAGTAGTCATATCAGTTGTTTCTTCAAGCTGAAAAAGACGAACCGCAACCGCAAGTAGTGGTCGCGTTCGGGTTCTTGATCACGAACTGCGAACCTTCCAAGCCTTCCTGATAGTCGATTTCCGCACCAACCAGATACTGGAAGCTCATCGGGTCGATCAGCAATTGCACACCGTTTTTGTTCAGCACGGTGTCGTCTTCGTTGGTTACTTCATCAAAAGTAAATCCGTATTGAAAACCTGAACAGCCACCGCCGCTGACAAACACGCGCAGCTTGAGGTCGGCGTTGCCTTCTTCCTCGATCAATTGTTTTACCTTGTTGGCTGCGTTATCGGTGAACAACAGCGGATCTTGCACTTCAGTCATTGCATTCATTTTATGCTCCTTAAAAGATTATTCGCCACTGCTAGCCTTAAACGCCACCACTTTGTCCTGTGCTGAGGTATTGATATGTATCAGGCGCCCTTCAACGATTGCGCCCAACTGGATTTCCAAGGTAGTGTAATGCACATCACCGTTGACCTTGGCTTTGCTCTGTAGTTCCATATATTCGCTGGCGAATACCGGACCGCTGATTGCGCCATTGATTACCAGATGAGTGACGTTGACCTCACCGTTCACTCGCGCGTGCTCGCTCAATACCAGCGTGCTCGGCTTGCCCTGCGCGGCGACGACATTACCGTTGACCTGACCGTCTATGCGCATCCCGCCGCTGAAATTCAAATCCCCTTCGATGGTGGTTCCCGCACCGATCAGCGAATCAATCTGGGTTTGCGGTTTGCTGTGTTTTTTGCTGAACATTGTTCGCTCCTTGGCTTATAAGAGACTCACGCTTTGCCGCACCTTCGGCTCGGTTGCGCCTTGTTCGAATATGCGCACTTGCACGTTTTCCAATCGCGCATCAGGCGGCAACTGGATGCTTTGTTCGACACGCCGATAATACCTGAAGCTGAGCTTGAATTGGGCATTCCCCGACTCATCTTGTGGGAATATATGGGTGGTGGTCTGCCCCTTTTCCACTACCGTAGCGACCAGCTGATAGCTGCCGCTAAACGTCTTGGCGCGCTGTCCGCTTTGCACCAGCAACATGCGCAGATGGAATTCGCCGGGCATCTTGTCCCGCTCCAGTGTTAAACGATGCACTCCCAGTTCGCCCTCTTTGCCGCCCGTCGCGGTAAGGTTCTGGAAAAACACCAAGTCTTCCTGAAGATGAACATTTTCATCGGCCAGGTTTTTTAGCTGCTCGGACGTTGCCTGATTGCTGGCCTGCTCGATTTGAATTTGCCGTTCGTATTGCGCAAGTTTGTCGCTGAGTAGCGCATTTTCTGCCGCCAATTTGGCAACCTGATCGCGCAGCCTGGACAACTCCTGTTCAGCTTGACCGCGGTGAAAACCGGCAAACTCCAACCCGTTGCCATATGCCCACCAGGCTAGTCCGAGTGCCGCCAATACGAATGGCAACATCATGCCCCAGCGCAAATACCACGCGATGTGAGGCCGCACTGACAACCGCGGTGCGGAGATGCTGAATCTGCGTTCGACTCCGCGCCACATCTCAGGGTAACAAGGGAGCGTTATTCAAGGCGGTGGCTTCTGGCAACCCAAACATGATATTCATGTTCTGCACCGCCTGACCTGCCGCGCCCTTGACCAGGTTATCGATCACCGACAACACCACCACCGTATCGCCGCCTTGTGGCCTATGTACGGCAATACGGCAATGATTCGCGCCGCGCACCGAACGCGTTTCGGGAAGACTGCCCGCCGGCATCACGTCCACGAAAGGCTCGTTGGCATAACGCCGTTCGAACAGCGCCTGCAAATCCATCTCCTTTGCCAGTCTGCCATACAGCGTGGCATGGATACCGCGTATCATCGGCGTGAGGTGCGGCACGAACGTCAAACCAATTTCTTTGCCGGCCGCTCGCGCCAAGCCCTGTTTTATTTCCGGCAAGTGGCGATGCCCTGCCACCCCGTAGGCCTTGAAGTTGTCCGCCGCTTCGGAGAACAAGATGGAGATTTCCGCTTTGCGCCCGGCACCCGAAACCCCCGACTTGGCATCAGCGATCAAGCTGTTCGGCTCAATCACACCTGCCTCCAGCAGCGGGATAAAGCCCAATTGCACCGCCGTGGGATAACAACCGGGGTTGGCAACCAGCCGGGCTGATTTGATTTGTGAGCGGTTCGCTTCCGGCAAACCATACACCGCCTCGGCAACCAGATCCGGGCAAGCGTGGCTCATGCCATACCATTTTTCCCACGAAGCAACATCCTGCAAACGAAAGTCTGCCGCCAGATCGATCACCTTGACGCCCGCATCCAGCAGCGCGCGCACTTGCTGCATGGCAATGCCGCTGGGGGTGGCAAAGAACACCAAATCACATTTCTCGAGATGCGCCTGGTCGGGATGCGTGAACGGCAAATCCACATAACCGCGCAGACTGGGGAACATTTGACTGACCGGCGTACCGGCATCGGCACGCGAAGTAATCACTTGCAAAGCCACCTGCGGGTGCGCCGCCAACAGACGCAGCAGTTCGACCCCGGTGTAGCCTGTTCCGCCAACTATGCCGACTTTGATCATCGCAACTTCCATTAAAAACGCTTTAGTATTCTACAACAAAATGAAAAAGCCGCCCGAAGGCGGCTTTTTCAATACACCCAAAACGCCTTAACGCTTGGAGAATTGTTTACGACGGCGCGCCTTGCGGAGACCGACCTTCTTGCGTTCCACTTCACGCGCATCGCGAGTCACCAGACCGGCTTGCTTTAACACGGCCTTGAACGAAGCATCGTAGTCGATCAACGCACGGGTGATGCCATGACGCACCGCACCGGCTTGGCCCGATTCCCCGCCGCCGATGACATTCACCATGATATCGAACTTGCCCAGGGTTTCGGTCAGTGTCAGCGGTTGACGCACGACCATGCGTCCGGTTTCGCGGGAAAAGAACACATCCACCGGCTTGTCATTCACCATGATGTCGCCCTTGCCTGCCTTCATAAACACACGTGCCACCGCACTCTTGCGGCGACCGGTACCGTAGTTATAAGTTACGCTCATGACTATGCTTTCAATAAATTAACAGGTTTCGGTTGCTGCGCTTCATGAGGATGCGCCGCACCGGCATACACCTTCATCTTGCGCAACATTGCGTAGCCCAGCGGGCCTTTTGGCAACATACCCTTGACGGCTTTTTCCAAAACACGGCTGGGATGACGCGCTTGCATCTTGGCAAAGTTGGTGGTGTACAAACCGCCCGG
>PLBS01000062.1 GCA_003134595.1 Gallionella sp.
ACCAAAAAGCGCTCCGGTTGCCGCCTGAACTGCCCAGACCATGGCTGTGAGCAAGGCGAGCCGGTGCTGTACCGCCGCATTACCACGCACCAGCCAAAGGGCAGATGCGGCAGTCCCTACCACGGTCACAGCACCGAAGTTATGTATAACCTGGATGAGTGCATAAGCAAGGTTTTGCGCATCTGTACTTTGCACATCTATACGCCTTATTTAACCGTGGCTGTCACAGAACTCTGCATCCCGGTCATGGCATGGCCGGACGTTGCCTCTTTGACCACGATAGTATGTTTGCCGGATGACAGTTTCGGCAAAGCGATGCTGCATGGACAATGGCTGACATCACGAAAAACGATAGGATCCTGATCGTCGACATAAACATGGACGTGATTGCCGTTGGGACTCAAATGGACGTTAAATTCCAGCTTATTCCCCGTGGCACTCTGCAGGACTGCATCGTTTACCGGAGAGGTGATGGTGATCGAACCTGCGGAATCGGCGGCCAAAACCGGACTTGCCAAAGCAAGCAAGGCAAAACCAATGAACAAACTATTGAGTTGTTTCATGACATCCTCCTTAAATTAAAATAATTAAAATAAACACGACTGATACAGTCAACTACAGTGCGAATCTAGCACTCTATTCAAAAAAAAGTCAAGCCAGAGAATCCCCCGAGCACTGTCCATATCGTCAAGCCGCCCACGCCTGAAACAGCAGTTCTTTTTTGCCGCACCGCAAAGTGATTGCGGCTTCTCCGCTATAATTCCGCGTCACATTCAACTCTGCTCCCGCACCCATGCCTGCCATCCGGCTATTACCCGACCTGCTCATCAATCAAATCGCCGCCGGTGAGGTGATCGAACGTCCCGCTGCGGCGCTCAAGGAACTGCTGGAAAACAGCCTGGATGCGGGAGCGACCGACATCGCGGTGCAATTGGAAGGCGGCGGTATCAAACTGCTGCGCGTACGCGACAACGGCAAGGGCATCGCCAAGGATGAACTGTCACTGGCACTGATGCGTCATGCCACCAGCAAGATCGCCTCGCTGGCTGATCTGCAACAGGTCGCCAGCATGGGCTTTCGCGGTGAGGCGCTGGCGAGTATGGCAGCGGTGGCGCAACTCACCCTAACCAGCCGCACCGAGTCCGATACGCACGGCTGGAGAGTGGAAGCGATAGACGGCCGACTCAGCGAACCTTCTCCCGCCAGCCACGCGCAAGGCACCTCGGTGGAAATACGCGAGCTGTATTTCAACACCCCGGCACGACGCAAATTTTTAAAATCCGAGTCCACCGAATTCGCCTATTGCGAGGAAGCCTTCAAACGCATCGCGTTGTCGCGTCCCGATGTCGCCTTTTCGCTGCAACATAACGGCAAGACTATCTGGCAATTATCCGCCGCTCTCCCCCCTTCCAGTGCCCCCTCGCTTCGCTCTCCCCCTCCGGAGGGAGGAAGAGCGATCGCCCCCTCTCCCTCCGGGGTAACCAGCGACTTGGCTGGCGTAATTGGACAGCCTAGTCGAATGGCTAGTAGTTCCATCAGAGGGTTGGGGTGGGGAAACGCTGCGCTGAGGCGCGTCGCCGCACTGCTCGGCGAGGAGTTCGGGCAAGCAGCGGTGTCGGTATCGCGCAACGCGGCGAACCTCTCGTTGCAAGGCTTGGCTGCCCTGCCCGCTTATTCACGCGCCAGCCGGGATGCGCAATATTTTTTTGTGAATGGCCGCTTCGTGCGCGACAAAGTCGCCAGCCATGCGCTGCGCCAGGCCTACCAGGACATTCTGCATCACCAGCGCCATCCAGCCTTCGTGCTGTTTCTCGAACTGCCGCCGGAGCAAGTGGACGTGAACGTGCATCCTGCCAAGAGCGAAGTGCGCTTCCGCGAGAGCCAGGGGATACACCAATTTATTTTTCACACCCTGCAACAGGCGCTCGCCGTTCCCGCAAGCGGGCAGGAGAACCGCACACCCGAACCACAACGGCCCGCATCGTTCATCCCGACTCAGCAAACCATGCGACTGGGTGTTACAGAACGAGAAGCCGCCTATCGTCTGTGGGAAGCGCAAACGGGAAATGCAAATCCCTCTCAACCACACCAACCCCTCCCAATCTCCCCTTATCAGGTGAGGAGCGAAGGCGCTATCTTCCCCCCTGACAAGGGGGGATCGAGGGGGGTTGGTTTTTCAGACTCACAAGATGAACACCCCCTAGGATTCGCTCTCGCGCAACTTTCCGGCATCTACATCCTCGCGCAAAACGCGCATGGCTTGATCGTGGTGGATATGCACGCAGCACATGAGCGCATCGTGTATGAAAAGCTCAAGGTCTCATTGGATGCCGAACAGGTCGCCACACAACCATTGCTGATCCCGGTGAGCTTTCACGCCGACACATTGGACATTGCGACTGCGGAAGCAGAACAAGCCGCGCTCAATATGCTGGGTTTCGACATCGCGCCGCTCTCACCCACCACGCTGGCGGTACGCGCCATGCCGGTGCTGCTGAAACAATCCGAAGCGGAAGCCGCCGCACGTGATGTGCTGGACGAACTGCGCGAATTCGGGGCGAGCCGTGTGCTGACCGAGCGGCGCAATGAACTGCTTTCCACCCTCGCCTGCCACGGCGCGGTGCGCGCCAATCGAATCCTGAGCATCACCGAAATGAACGCGCTGCTGCGCGAGATGGAACAAACCGAACGCTCCGGCCAATGCAATCACGGTCGCCCGACATGGTTCCAGATTTCACTAAACGATCTGGACAAGATGTTCATGCGGGGACAGTGAAACTTTAAAAAGCAGCCTGCTTATAGAACCTCTAAAAATTCAGAATTTCGGGATGAAGCGCAAGGAGCCGCGCAGCGAATGACGAGACATATCGAGTTGATAGGCGAGAAATGAGCGAGCACGCGACACTGCGATTCGCCCGAAAAATGGATTTTTCCACTGCGCGCATCGCCTTCGCGAGTTTCATCGGCACCGCCATCGAGTTTTACGATTTCTACATCTATGGACTCGCCGTGGCGATGGTGATCGGCCCGGTGTTCTTCCCCGGCAGCGATCCGGCCGCACAGGCGTTGAATGCGTTCCTCACCTTCGGTATCGCATTCCTCGCGCGCCCGCTCGGTGCCTTGCTGTTCGGCCATTTCGGCGACCGTATCGGCAGAAAAACGACGCTGGTTGCCTCACTGCTGGTGATGGGCGTTTCCACCATGCTGATCGGCGTACTGCCCGGCTACGATCTGATCGGCTGGGCCGCCCCCGCCCTGCTCTGCCTGCTGCGCTTCGGCCAGGGCATCGGACTGGGCGGAGAATGGGGCGGAGCGGCATTGTTGGCTGCGGAGTATGCGCCTGCCGGTAAACGCGGTTGGTTCGGCATGTTCCCGCAACTGGGGCCGCCCGTTGGCTTTCTGTTTGCCACCGGCAGTTTCCTGTTGCTGTCGCATTTTCTCGACGATGCGCAATTTCGCGCATGGGGTTGGCGCATTCCGTTTCTTGCCAGTGCGGCATTGGTCATCGTCGGTCTCTACGTGCGGCTCAAACTCACGGAGACGCCGGTGTTCGCCAAAGCCTTGGCAACGCGACAGTCTGTGAATCTGCCGTTGGCGGAATTGCTGGCTCATCATGCTGCATCCTTGCTGCTGGGTGCACTGGCGATGGTCGTGTGTTACGCGCTGTTCTACATTTCCACGGTGTTTTCGTTGAGCTACGGCACCACCACGCTCGGCATCCCACGCCCGCAATTCCTCGGCATGCTGTGCGTGGCCGTCATCTTCATGGCAGCTGCCACGCCACTTTCCGCTTGGGCGGGCGACCGTTATGGCCGCCGCCCGGTGTTGCTCGTTGCAGGCAGCGCGGCATTACTGTCCGGCTTCCTGCTCGCCCCCATGCTGGGGAGCGGCTCGCCGTGGCAAATCACCGTCTTTCTTTCCATCGAACTCTTCCTGATGGGCGCCACCTTCGCACCGATGGGGGCGCTGTTGCCGGAACTGTTCCCGACCTCCGTGCGCTACACCGGGGCAGGCGCAGCTTACAATCTGGGCGGCATACTCGGCGCTTCGCTAGCCCCTTACCTCGCACAACAACTTGTGCTGCACGGCGGCCTCGCCTGGGTGGGCGGTTATGTTTCTGCCGCTGCCGCGATCAGCGTGCTGGCGGTAATGGCGATGCGGGAAACTCGTGATCGGGAACTGGCATGAACCCCCTCCCTCAATCCCTCCCCCACGGGGAGATGGGGGCAAGCCCTTCTCCCTCTGGGGGAGAGCTTGCGAGGGGGCCGGTTGGGAAGGGGGATATGCTGTCGCCAATTATGGAAACATCAATAGATTCCCGCCTGATGAAACCACTAGCCATTCGACTAGGTTGTCCAAAGACGACAACCAAGTCGCTGGTTATGCGCGGTAATGACGCGGCTTCAACATGAGATCGCTGCCCCCCGCCATCTTCCTCATGGGCCCCACCGCCAGCGGCAAAACCAACGTCGCGGTGGAACTCGCGCAGCGCCTGCCGGTGGAGATCATCAGCGTGGACTCCGCGTTGGTGTTTCGCGACATGGACATCGGCACCGCCAAGCCGGACGCTGCAACACTCGCCCGCGCGCCGCACCACCTCATCGACATCATCAACCCGACCGAAGCCTACTCCGCCGCCGCGTTTCGCCATGATGCGCTGAGATTGATGCACGACATCACCGCACGCGGCAAGATTCCGCTGCTGGCCGGCGGCACGATGCTGTATTTCAAAGCACTGCGCGAAGGATTGAGCGTCCTGCCGCAATCCAATCCAGCAGTGCGCGCCGCGCTCGATGCAGAGATCACACAGCACGGCATAGCACATCTGCACGCACAACTTGCTCAGGTGGATGCCGAGACCGCCGCGCGCCTGCATCCCACGGATACGCAACGCATCCAGCGCGCGATGGAGATCTATCGCCTCACCGGACAACCGATGTCGGCGCTGATAGGCCAAGAGCAAAACGCCGCACTGCCCTACCGCGTCATCCCCATCGCGCTGATACCTTCCGACCGCGCCGCGCTGCATCAGCGCATTGCCCGGCGCTTTGAGGACATGTTGAAACAGGGGCTGGTCGATGAATTGCGCAGACTCCGTAAAAAATACCCGCTGCACTCGAACATGACCGCCATGCGCTGCGTCGGCTACCGCCAGGCATGGCAATTCATCGAAGGCGAGATCAATGAAGCACAACTGCTGGAAACCGGCCTCGCCGCCACGCGGCAATTGGCGAAACGCCAACTCACCTGGCTGCGCTCCATGCCGGAGAATATCGAAGTGGATTGCCTTGCCCCCAACCTGGAAAAGATTGTGCTCTCCGAAATAAGTCGCTTTGTGCTAAGGTAGTTACCCTGCTAGTCGCAGTTCTTGCCGCACACCAAATCATCTTTCTTACGGAGGAATGAGTCATGATCAAGATAGCCATCATCATCGGAAGCACACGTCCCGGTCGCAAAGCCGACGCCGTCGCCAAGTGGGTACACGAAATTGCCAAGAAGCGCAGCGATGCCGGGTTCGAAATAGTAGATATCAAAGACTACAACCTGCCTCTGCTCGACGAGCCAGTGCCGCCGTCGATGGGGCAATACAGCCAACCGCACACCAAGACCTGGTCCGCCAAGATCGCTTCTTTCGACGCCTACGTTTTCGTGACGCCGGAATACAACCACAGCACCTCCGGCGCGCTCAAGAATGCGATTGATTATCTGTACCGTGAATGGAACAACAAGGCGGCGGGGTTCGTGGGTTACGGCAGTGCAGGCGGCACGCGCGCGGTGGAAAATTTGCGGCTGGTTATGGGCGAGCTGCAAATAGCCGACGTGCGCGCCCAGGTCGCACTCTCCCTCTTCACCGACTTCGAGAACTTCACTGTCTTCAAGCCGGCACCCATGCATGAGCAATCCGTCAACGCCATGCTCGATCAGGTCGTCGCATGGGGTGGCGCGATGAAGACGTTGCGCGACAAATAGCCTGCGTAAGGCGGAACGTACAGCAGTTCCGCCGAATAGCTTCAACCCGTTGCGGGACCACCCCCTGCGGGGTTTCCCGCCCTACTTCGTTTTACACCGCACGGAGGCCAGCCATGACCATACTGCGCGCCATCCAGGGCGACATCACTCAATTGAACGTAGACGCCATCGTCAATGCGGCGAATTCGTCGCTGCTGGGCGGGGGCGGCGTGGATGGCGCGATCCATCGCGCGGCGGGTCCCGAGTTATTGCAGGAATGCCGCACGCTGGGCGGCTGCCCGACGGGGCAGGCGCGGCTCACGCGCGGTTGCCGGTTGCCCGCGAAGTTCGTCATCCATACCGTGGGGCCGGTGTGGCATGGCGGAACGCAGAACGAGGCGAAGCTGCTGGCCTCCTGCTACCGTGAGAGCCTGTCCCTCGCCGCCGCGCAGCAGCTTAACTCCATCGCCTTCCCGTGCATCAGCACCGGCGTCTATGGCTATCCGCCGGAACTGGCGGCTGAGGTGGCGATTGCGGCGGTGCGCGATTTTTTGCTATCGTTTGACTCATTAAAGGGCTCGCCCTGCTCCTTGCGGGAGGTGATTTTCTGCTGCTATTCGGCAAGCGACCTGGCGCTTTATCAATCACGGGCGCTTTAATATCAACTAAGCGTTGGGAGCACGGAAGGCGACTGACCTCTGGTTCATTCTGCGGCATAATACGCAACTCGTTATTTGAAAGTCTGATGCAATGAAAATTACTGTTATCGGTTCCGGCTACGTGGGCCTGGTCTCCGGCGCATGTCTGGCCGAGTTGGGCAACGACGTGCTGTGTCTGGATGTGGATCCGCGCAAGATCGCCCTATTGCAACAAGGCGGTGTGCCGATCTACGAACCGGGCTTGGAAGATGTCATCAAGAACAATGTCGCATCAGGCCGCTTGCGCTTCACCACCGATGTGGCGGAGAGCGTGGCGCATGGGCTGGTGCAGATGATCGCGGTGGGCACCCCTTCCGGTGAAGACGGTTCGGCGGATTTGCAATATGTGATCGCTGCCGCACGCGCCATCGGCCGTACCATGACCGAATACAAGGTGATCGTGGACAAATCCACCGTGCCGGTCGGCACGGCAGATAAGGTCAAGCAAGCGGTGCGGGAGGAGCTCGACAAGCGCGGCCTCGATCCTCAATCCTCGATCCTCAATCCTGGTTTTTCCGTGGTATCGAATCCGGAATTCCTCAAGGAAGGTTCGGCGATAGACGACTTCAACCGCCCGGATCGCATCGTCATCGGTGCCGAAGACGAGCAAGCCATCCGCGTGATGCGCGAAATGTACGCGCCGTTCCAGCGCAATCACGACCGCCTGATGGTGATGGACATCAAGTCCGCAGAACTCACCAAATATGCCGCCAATGCGATGCTCGCCACGCGCATCTCGTTCATGAACGAACTGGCCAACCTGGCCGAGCGCGTCGGTGCGGACATCGAGCACGTGCGCAAGGGCATCGGTTCCGACCAGCGCATCGGCTATCACTTTTTGTACGCCGGCTGCGGTTACGGTGGATCGTGTTTCCCCAAGGACATCCGCGCCCTGCAACGTACCGGCGAAGAATACGGTCTGCCGCTGAAAGTGCTGCAGGCGGTGGAACATGTCAACGATGCACAAAAATCCGTGCTGCTGCAAAAGATCACCAAGCGCTTCGGCAACGATCTCAAGGGCAAGCACTTCGCGCTGTGGGGACTGGCATTCAAACCCGGCACCGATGACATGCGCGAAGCCACCAGCCGCGTGGTGATGGAAGGACTGTGGGCCAGAGGCGCGACCGTCACCGCCTTCGATCCGGTGGCGATGAAAGAAACCAAACACATCTATCCTCTGCAAAGCCGCCAAAAGGCGGGGGACAAACGCGCCGATCTGAGCTATGCGGAGAACTCCAAGGACGCCCTGCAAGATGCCGATGCGCTGATCATCGTGACAGAATGGAAAGCCTTCAAGAGTCCTGACTTTAACGTCATCAAAGCACGCCTGAAGCAGCCGGTGATTTTTGATGGACGCAATTTATTTGAGCCTGCCAGTGTCACCGCGCTGGGCATCGAGTATCACGGTATCGGGCGTGAAGGTTAACAGGGTGTTGGAACCGAGCAAGCGGGTAGCTCGATAACGCGCAACGCGACCGTAAATGCATACTGTTTTGTCAAATAAATGCATAATGTGCCACCTGCTTAAGGGAAACGACCCATGCCGGAAACTGTCGAGCTGCTGAAGCAAAATTTGACGATCGATCCTGATTTGCGAAATTTTATCAATTTTGCACTGGAGAGCGTGAGCGAGTTGGGTGGAAATATTTTTGCCGCCTCGATCGCTTCGCTCGAACTGATCGAAAAGCTGCGCAACGCCGGCGTCACCGCTGGTCGCCCTGTGTCGGTCAGCTTGCTGCTGCAGGGCAAACAACTGCTTGTGCTGTGGGATAAGCAAGGGCAATTCAAAATTGCGACTCTTCCAGAGTTGCCGCACCAGGAAACCATTGCGCAATTGTGCCTGCACTTGCGGAATTCAACTGCTTCTGCCGACCCGGAAATCCTGTTGCAGCGTAATGCCGAGATGGAGCGTCATTTCGACAAAGCCCGGGCACGCGCCGAACAAGAAATGGAAATGCTGCAGCAGGCTTTGAAAACGCGTCAGCACGAACTGATGGAAGTCGTGCACCAAGCAGAAACCGACGCGCTTACCGGACTTCTAAACCGCCGCGCCTTCGACGAAAGACTCAAACAGACATTCCTTCATACCATGCGGCAAAGAAATTCGCCGCTCTCACTTTTATTCCTCGATCTCGACCACTTCAAAAAGATCAACGACGAATTCGGCCACCAGGTCGGCGACGAGCATCTCAACAAGACCGCCGATATCCTGCGCAAAATTATCCGCGAGGATGTGGATCTCGCCTTCCGCTTCGGTGGCGATGAGTTCGCCGTGGTGCTGTTCGCCGACTATCCCCTCGCTTGCGACAAGGCAAGGCAGGTGCTGAAGTCGTTGGATAATAAAATCAGCATCGGCATTGCCACCATCAATCAGGATACTCAGGACGATCTCACGCTGGAAGAATTCATCCGCCGTGCCGACAACGCATTGTATGAAGCAAAGCACCGCGGTCGCGGTCAGGTCGTGTCTCATTTCTGCATGTCACAGTCGAAGCGGCAATGCCAATTCCTCCGCACGGAAATGACAAACTAACGACCGGCTCAATGACTAAAGTTTTCGATACCGCTACAGATTGCAAGCTGCTTTACAGCGGTCCCACGAAAAACGAAAGTGCCCTGATTTTGCTGCGCTCGAAGCTTGCTGCGATCGCTCATCGCATCGGCATTCCTGACCTGAAACGGGAGAACATGCTGCTGGTCGCCTCTGAACTGGTGTACAACAACATCAAGCACGCAGGCGGGAGCGGCATGATCCAGATCTGGATGCAACCCGGTCCGATACTCGACATCCTCGCATTGGATTACGGCCCGGGCATCGCCGACCTTGCCCGGGCGGAGGAAGACGGATATTCCACCGCGAAGACTTTCGGCAAAGGATTGGGGGCCGTCCGTCGCCTAAGCGACGAATCTTACATTTACACTCAACCGGAACATTTCAGCCAGGCAAAAAAATGGAGCGGGACGGTTTTCCTCGCACGCTTCATCCTCGGCTTGCACAAAGATTTCATACCCATGAGAATCGGCCTGTTTTCCCGCTCGCTGTCCGACAAGCGCTACAACGGTGACCGAATCTATTGGAGAAAAAATGGCAACTATCTGCGCTGGCTGCATCTGGATGGCTTGGGGCATGGTGAAGAAGCGCTGACTGCCACAGCAAATCTCGCAATACACCTCACTCACAGCGATAAGCTCGGCACGATACTGGAGAAAGTTGACCGCCAGCTCGTCGACACGCGCGGGGCAGTCGCCATCGTCGGTGAAATCGATCTCGCCGAACGTAATTTACAACTGCTCGGCGTAGGAGACATGCACGCCCACATTTACGACCAGGAACAGATACAGCTTATTGCCTTTGCGCCGGGTATTCTGGGCAAAGAACACCGATCGGCTTCCTTGTTTCAATCTGCCCTCGGCAAAAGAGCTGTGGTCGTGACTGCGAGCGACGGCATCCGGCGCAACTGGAACACCGAGAATTTCACCGGGCTTTTCAGCCATCACCCCCAGTTGATTGCATACACATTAGGGAATATCATGGGCAGGATTTCGGATGATCAGTCTATTTGTGTTTCAACCGTCTTATAAACAACCAATAACCAGTAACCAAGGGAAACCACATGGCAACCAAAAAAGGGCTCAGCGAGAAACTGACTGCATTATTCAGTCTGAAGATCGGCAACATTTCGGCAGCACTTGAAGAGCCGGGACGAAAGTTTTTCTGCAGCAATAACAGGCTGATGGATCAGGATGAAGTCGCGGATTTGAGCAGCGAATTCCAGAATCTCATTGCTTCCCTGCTGGGATCGAAAGACCCGAGCAATAATACCTCACCCGAATTCCATGCTCTGGAAATGTTCTTCACCAATCTGTCGCGAAACATATTGATGCGCGGCGGAAATGTGGAAGAGGTGGTGCGTTACACCCAGCTTTTGCAGTTCACTTTGATCGATGCTCTGGAAAAGTCCAGCAGCATCCCTTTCGGTCAGTCACGTTCGGTACTGCTTTACTTCACCGGCGTTTTCAACGAACTGATCATGGCTGTTTTCCATGCCTATCTGGAGGAAAGAGAACGCACGCTGCAAGCGCAACAGACCGAACTCCGCGAGACTGCCACGCCCATCACCGAGATTTGGGATGGCGTGCTCACCCTGCCCATCATCGGCACCCTCGATTCGAGCCGCACCATGCTGGTCATGGAAGCGTTGCTCAAGCGTGTCGCCACAGATCATGCCAAGGCCGTGGTGATGGATCTTACCGGGGTGAAAAGCATAGACTCGCAAGTTTCCCATCATCTGGTTCAGATGGTGCATGCCGTGCAATTGATGGGATCCGACGCGATTGTCACCGGCATCCGTCCTGAAATCGCGCGCGCACTGGTCAGCCTGAACATCGACCTCACCAACATCACCACACGTGCAAGTATGTCCGACGGGCTGAAGGAGGCTTTCCACCGCATGGGCATCACCGTCTCCCATTAAAAATGGCCATCCCAGGTCTGCACCTGACCCAGATAGGAGGCGGTGACTTCCTGCTTGAGCCTTCGAAAAGTCTCAACATCCGGGATCAGGCCGGGCTTATCGAAAGCATTACAGCGCGCCTCATGCAGGCACATGCATCCCGCCTCTATTACGATCTGTCCAGTCTCGCGCTCATCGACCCGCTCTACTATGCGTGGCTCGATACGCTTGCTCGCTCGGCGCAAACCGTCAACGTCAGGATGATCTGCGTCAACATGCAACCCACCGCTGCCTTCGCACTGTCGAAGTTCATACACAAAATGCCGGCCTTCGAAACTGCACTCAACATCTAGTCGTCACACCTGCTCTGCAGCCTCTACTGCCAGCGTGCCAACCCGCCCTTCCACCTCGCGCATCACCACCTCATGACGCGGCAGTGCAGCCATATCCAGCCCTTGCAGATATTGCTGCATCGACACCAGTTCGTAACCCTGCGTCTGCCAGCCCTGCAACAATTGCTCGAATATCGGCAGCCATTTCCCGCCTTCGAGCTCGGCATGCAGGGTGTAAACGTGGCCGGTGGCTGAGGGTTCTGCAGTTAGCTTCAGGATGTGTTCAGCAATATTGTCCAGCGTGATGCCGTCGCGGTTCATCAGCTCGTCCAGCGTCGGCAGGGTGGTCGGTAGTTGCGGACAGGCGATGATCTCCGCTTGCCAAGTTGGAATGAAAGGATGCGTGCCACGCGTGTCCGAGCTGTATTTGAAACCCATGCGCTGCATCAGCCGCAACGCGTGGCGATTCATCTGCCAACCGGCGGCGGCATGGGCGTGCGGAGCCTCGCCAAAGATTTCGGTGTAGCGATCTACCGCACGTTGCAGTTCACGCCGCGTCCATTCGGCATCCTGGTTCGCCACATAATCCTGCCAGCGGATATGGTCATAACAGTGGATGCCGACTTCAAAACCGGCCGCGTGCACCATGCGCAGAATGTCCGCGCATTTCCTGCCGATATCCGGCGCGGGCAACAACGTGCCATACAACAGGGTCTTGATGCCGTAGTGCTCCACCACGGAGGTGCGCGATACCTTGCCGAGAAAGCCGGGGCGGAATACACGCTTGATGGCGCGTCCGGTGTGATCCGGGCCAAGCGAGAAGAAGAAAGTGGCCTGCGCGTTATGGCGTTGCAGCGCTTCAACCAGACGCGGCACGCCTTCGCGCGTTCCGCGATATGTATCAACGTCAATTTTAAGGGCGAGTTGTTTCGCCATACTTATTCCAATTCGATTTCGAAGGTCAAACAAGGCGGCGACGAACGAACGACGCCGACAGTGCCGTGAGCACGGCTAGGAGTGAGTGAGGAAGCCAACGCAGTTTCACCGATGAAATCGGACTGGAATTAATCTACCAGGCCGCGCGCTTCCGCCACCTGACCGCGATACGCGTCAAAAATATTGCGCAACGTGTCAGCCATGTTGATGGTCGGCTTCCAGTTCAACTCTTCGCAGGTGTTGGTGATCTTCGGCACGCGGTTTTGCACGTCCTGATAGCCCTTGCCGTAATAGGCTGCAGAAGTCGTTTCGACGATCTTTACTTTTTGCGCGGAGTCGCGGTATTCGGGGTATTCCTTCGCCAGTTTCAGCATCATGTCGGCGAGGTCGCGAATCGCGTAGTTGTTGACCGGATTGCCGATGTTATAAATCTTGCCGGTAGCGATGCCGTTTTTGTTGGCGATGATCTTCATCAGCGCGTCGATACCGTCGTCGATATATGTGAAAGCGCGTTTCTGGTGCCCGCCATCCACCAGGCTGATGTTCTCGCCACGCACGATGTGGCCGAGGAATTGCGTGACCACACGCGAACTGCCTTCCTTCGGCGTATGGATGGAATCCAGCCCTGAGCCGATCCAGTTGAACGGACGGAACAGCGTGAAATTCAAATTCGCTTCCATGCCATAGCCCCAGATTACGCGATCCATCAACTGCTTGGAGCAGGAATAGATCCAGCGCGGCATGTTGATCGGGCCGCAGATCAGTTCGGAATTTTCCGAGTCGAATTCTGCGTCATGGCACATGCCATACACTTCCGAGGTGGAAGGGAACACCAGATGCTTGCCGTACTTTACCGATGCGCGAACGATAGGCAGGTTGGCCTCGAAGTCCAGCTCGAACACGCGCAATGGCTGCTTGACGTAGGTAGCCGGCGTTGCGATCGCCACCAGCGGCAGGATCACATCGCATTTCTTGACGTGGTACTCGACCCATTCCCTGTTGATCGTAATGTCGCCTTCGAAGAAGTGGAAACGTTCGCGCCCGATCAGGTCGGTGATACGATCGGTGCTCATGTCCATGCCATACACTTCCCAATCGGTCGTGGCGAGAATGCGGTTGGAAAGATGGTGTCCGATAAAACCGTTCACGCCGAGTATCAATACTTTTTTCATTTTTATTTCCTTAACAATTAAATTCCATCGTCATTCCGGCGTAGGCCGGAATCCGGCTAATTGAAAGCTCTCCCGCGTAGCGGGACGCATTCAGGTTCTGGTTTTGTCCGCTATGCGGAATTCTTTTTTTGCTGGATTCCGGCCTGCGCCGGAATGACAAAACCTTAGATACCTAATTCAAATCTTGCCGCACCATACCGCGCCGCGAATTCCGCCGCACTCATCGCCATGCCATCCAGTTCAAATTTCACCACGCGCAACATGCCTTGGCCGCAGATTGCAAAAGCCCTTCCATCTTGCACATAGAACGCAGGTTGCGCACCGTCTGCCGCGCTGCCAATGGGCAGCGTTTGCAAAATACGCATCGGTCGCCCTATCAACAACGTAGTAGCACCCGGATAAGGCGGCGCCACGGCACGCACCAGATTGTGTATCGCCTGCGCTGACAGCGACCAATCGATCACGCCGTCTTCCGCCTTGCGCCCGCCGAAATATCCGCCCTTGGTCAAATCCTGCTTCACCGCTTTTGCACGCCCTGCCAGCAGATCCGGCAGGCAGGCATTCAACGCCATCTCCGCCGCCACCGTCACTTTCTGGAAAACTTGCAACGCAGTGTCGTTGGGCAAGATCGGTACAGCCTGCTGCGCCACGATGTCGCCGTTGTCCGGCTTCTCGGTCATGTAATGCAGCGTCGCACCGGTTTCCGTCTCGCCGTGAATTATCGCCCAATTCACCGGCACGCGGCCACGGTATTTTGGCAGCAGCGAACCGTGCATATTCAGCGCACCGTGCCTGGGTATTTCCAGCAACTCGCGCTTGAGCATCTCGCGATAATAAAATGAAAAGAAAAAATCCGGCTGCAGGGCGCGGATTTGCGCGATGACTTCCGGCGTGTTCGGATTGTCCGGTGTGATGGCCGGGATGCCATGCAGCGCGGCCAGCTCGGACACGCTATCGAACCAGATGGCTTCTTTAGGGTTGTCTCTATGCGTCACCACCAACGCGACATCCACGCCATGCGCCAACAGTACGGATAGGCAGCGGACGCCTACATTGTGATACGCGAAAACAACCGCTCGACTCATAGTCGAACCGCCGATTCAGCTTTCCCCTTGTCCCTTACCCCTTGTTCCTTGTCCTGCTTTTCAAGCACCGCTTCCACCAGATAACGCGGCCTATGGCGCACCTGCTGGTAGATGCGCCCGATATATTCGCCCAACAGGCCGATGCCGAACAGCGTGATGCCGATCAGGAAAAAAGCGATCGCGAACAGCGTGAACAGCCCTTCCGCTTCCGGCCCCATGATGATGCGGCGCAGCACCAGGAACACCACGAAGAACCCGGACAGCATGGAGATCGCAATGCCCAGCATCGAAAATAGTTGCAGCGGCACCAGCGAAAAGCTGGTCATCAAATCGAAATTCAGGCGAATCAGGCTGTACAGCGAATACTTCGATTCGCCGGCAGTGCGCTCGTCATGCCCCACGATCACCTCGGCGGGATTGCGTGCAAAGGTATATGCCAGCGCCGGAATAAACGTGCTCACCTCTTTGCAACTATTGACCGCGTCGATGATGCCCCGGTCATAGGCACGGAACATGCAGCCTTGGTCGGTCATCTTGATGCGCGTGATGCGCTCGCGCAGTCCGTTCATCATGCGCGAAGCGACATGCCGCCACCAACTGTCGCTGCGCTGGCGGCGGATCGAGCCAACGTAATCGTGGCCCTCGTCCATCTTCGCCAGCAACAGGCCGATGTCCTCCGGCGGATTCTGTAGATCGGCGTCGAGCGTGATAACGCGCTGCCCGCGGCTCTGCTCGAAAGCCGCCATGATCGCCATGTGCTGGCCGAAATTGCCGTTGAACAGGATCACCCGCGTCACATCCGGGCGCGTCTGGAACTGCTCGCGCAATATAGCGGCAGAACGGTCGCGGCTGCCGTCGTTGACGAACAAGATTTCATAAGTGATGCCAAGCTCGTCCAGCGCCGGATACAGCCGGTCGAACAAGGACTGCAAGCCCTGCTCTTCGTTGTAGACGGGGATGACGACAGAAAGTTGGGGTGTGCTCATAAGGGCGGCATTTTACAGTATGAGAGCGGGGTTAGCGAAATCGGATTTATGTAGGTTGGGTGGAGCAAAGCGATACCCAACAATGAGTAACGGGGAAATCAAAATGATGGGTATCGCTACGCTCCACCCATCCTACCGCGCTGGTTACGCTGTTCTAACCTTACTTAACCGGTTGAGTTTTACTTTGCATACAAATTTATAAATTCGCTTTCATTGAACCACAAAGGCGCACTGACCATGCCTGATTCAGATACTGAAAAGTTGATTCCCGCATCCGCTCCTAGCCCATTTCCACCTGACCAATACCGAACAAGAAAACCATCCTTTGTACATTCGGTTTCTGTTGGGATATACGTAGCTTTACGAAGCCGTTCTTTTAACCCCTTAACATCACTAGCGAAAGGTAGTTCGTACTTTACGTCTTTCATTACAAAATATGCATTAGCCGCAATTATAAAATTACCTCCATAAAATCCTTTTATAGGAAACTCTTTTGGGATTCGCATTTCATATTCACGAGGAAATTTTTCTTCTTCGATAACTATGGAAAATTTTCCACAACTAACTGTTCTCACATTAACCGTAAATACAACTTTTTTCCATCAAGCACAAATTCTGCTGCATAAATATTGGCGGGCAGAAGAATCGCTAGCAAAAATAAACGCATTATTAACCTCATTTCCATGACGCAAATTTGACGGAATCCATACAGCAAATATTATTTACCCAACCAACACCTCTCGCATCGCCGCGCACGTGCGCTCGACATCCGCCTCGTTCATCGCATAAAACATCGGCAGCGAAACGATCTGCTTACCGACGCGCTCGGCGACCGGGAACATACCTTCCTTGAAGCCCAGTGCGCGATACAGTTTGAACAGGTGGATAGGTGCGTAGTGGAAGCCGATGCCGATGTTGTGCGCTTTCATTTTTTCCATGAACTCGGGACGGGTGATGCGATCCGGCAGCACGATCTGGAACAGGTGCCAGTTGGTATTCGTGTAATCTTCTGGCGGCAGTTTCGCACCAGTCTGTTTCTCGAAATCTTTGCCCAGCGTCGCAAAATAATGCCGTGCCAGTTTGCGCCGCTGCGCGGTGATGTCATTCAATTTTGAAAACTGGCCCAGGCCGATGGCGGCGGCGATGTCGGTCATGTTGTACTTGCCGCCCAGCACATCCACTTCGATGCCATCCCAGCCGCTGCGCGTGACGCCTTGCAGCCGGTATTTTTCCGCGAGTGTGGCTTCTTCGGCGTTGTTCAGCACCAGACAACCGCCTTCGGAGGTGGTGATATTTTTGTTGGCCTGAAAACTGAACGAAACAAAATCGCCGAACGAGCCGATGGGCTTGCCCTTCCATGTCGAGCCGATCGCCTGTGCGGCATCTTCGATCACGCGCAGTTTGTGCCTGGCCGCAATCGCATACAGCCTGTCCATATCCATCGGCTTGCCTGCCAGATACACCGGGATGACGGCCTTGGTGCGCGGTGTGATCGCAGCTTCCAGCTTATCCAGATCGATGTTGCGCGTGACCGGATCAATGTCGGCGAATACCGGCGTGGCGCCGACTTCGAGTATCACGTTCGCCGTCGCCACCCAGGAGATCGGCGTGGTGATGACTTCATCGCCCGCACCGATGCCCGCGATGCGCAGGGCGATCTCCATGGTGCAAGTGCCCGAATTAAAAGTGCGCACCGGACGACCGCCGAAATAGGCGGAAAGTTGTTTCTCGAATTCCAGCACCTTCGGGCCGCTGGTGATCCAGCCCGAGCGCAATGTATCCGCGACCGAGACGATGGTTGCTTCGTCTATGGTGGGTTTAGAAAATGGTAAAAAAGTATTCATGGATATATCCGTTAAAGATTTCTACAGCCGTTCGTGCTGATAACCCAAAAAACCGTTCGCCCTGAGGTATCGAAGGGCATTTATAAAGTGGTTCGATACCTCACCACGAACGGATATACCCTGTGCTGAGGCTCCTGAGGTATCGAATGGCGAAGCATCACCACGAACAATTTAGTAAACAGCATTGACTTTAAGCTCGCGAAATAATAATCACACCCAAAATAATCACCCCCATGCCGACCAGCTTGGTCGGATTGAAGGCTTCGCCCAGCAGATACCACGCAGCGACAGCATTCACCACATAGGCCATGGACAGCATCGGGAAAGCGATGCTGACCGGCACACGCGACAGCGCGAGCACCCAGATGACCACGCTCAGCGCATAACAAAACAGTGCGACGACGATGTGCCACTCGGTCGCCAGTTTCAGGCCGATGGGCAGGACGTTCTCCATGCTGAACTCGAAATAACCTATGCTATTGGTGCCCGCCTTCATCAGTATCTGCGCGGCGGCGTTGAGCATCACGCCGGTGAAGATCAGGCCGAAGCTGATTAAATTCATGGTTTGCTCACCACAATGTATTGGGGATCTTCATAAATAATTTTCATGTCGAAATTTAGTTGCTTGAGTTGCTGATAAATATTCACCGGCATGATCGCCAGCGCCGCCGGTTGCGCCTGCCAGACCTTCGCGAAGCTGGCGATGTCAGGTATCCAGCGCTGCGGTTCCTGCATGATACCGAAGGCCATCTCATCCTGATACTGCACCAAAGTAAAAGTGCGCTTCAGATAAAACGGCAGGGTCTGTTCGTAGGTGGCCACCGAATAGAACGGTTCGTCCGCCTTGACGTAAGGGCGTATCGCATTGGCTATGAAGTAGGCGGAGCGCTCCCTCGCGATCGTATTGTAGCCGGACGTACCGAGCTGCGCGGCAAGCAAGGTGCTTAGCGCCAACACCAGCACCGCCGCCGGCTTGTGCTCTTTGACAGCATGCGGGCGGCGCAGCAAAACCAGCGCGGCAATCACACCCAACGACCAGATCAGCGCTGCCGCTACCAGCCAGTAAGCATATTCACCGTATCCCTGCACCTGCAGCGGCGTGTCGGCAAGCCGCGCGGTAAAAGGCGCAAACCCCAGTGCCAGCAGCATCAGCGGCAATATCGGGGCGATCAGCCAGAACAATCTGCTCGAGTTCATTACAGCCAGTTGTTTGCCCATCAGCAGCGCCAAGGCCGGGAACATCGGCAGCAGATAGGACGGCAGCTTGGAACCGGAGACGGTGAAGAACAGGTAGATGAACACCGCCCAGATCAGCAGAAAACGCGCGGGATTAAATACCACGTTTACCGTTCGTCCTGAGCGTAGCGCAGCGGAGTCGAAGGATGAGCCTGTCGAAGCCTTTCTATATCCTTCGACAGGCTCAGGACGAACGGAATTTATTTCACTTCGCGGTGACTCAAGATATTGCTTGCTGTCACGCCAAGTACGGAACAGTGTGTCAAACATCAGCACCGTCCAGGGCAGCGCACCCGCCAGCAAGATCGGGATGAAGTAATACCAGGGCTGATAGCGCCCCAGGTCTTTGGTGGTGAAGCGCGTGTAATGTTCGTAAATGAAAAATTTCTGAAAAAATTCCGGATTGGCTTTCATCACCAGATAGAACCACGGCGCGGTGATCAGCAGGAGCATCGCCAGGCCGGGCAGCCAGTGCATACGTTTGAACACGGAAGAATCGCGCTGCACCACGGCATAAATGAACAGCGCGGCACCCGGCAACACCAGACCCATCAAGCCCTTGCTCAACACGGCCAAGCCCAGCGCAGCCCAGGCCAGCAACATCCAGTTACGGCGTTTCGTTGTGTTTGTCTGTGTTTGTCCGAGCGACAAACCGACGATGCCCAGCGTGATGAAAAAGGTGACGCCCATGTCCAGCGTGTTGATGTGCCCCATCAACACATACAGCATGCTGCTGCCCAGCAATATCGCGGCATAGTTCGCCGCCTCGCGCCCAAACAAACGCAACCCGGCAAACCAAACCAGCAGAATGCCGGCAAAGCTGGTCAGCCCCGTCCACAGGCGCGAAGTCCATTGATGCTCGCCGAATAATNNCGCGGCGTGGTCCAGTCGCCGCTGACCACCATCTCGCGCGGGATCTCGGCATAGCGGCCTTCGTCCGGTTTGATCAATTTGCGGTATTCGAGATTGGCGAACCAGATCAGCGCGACGGCAATCACCAGCCACCAAACTTGCTTGTTTGAAATACGCTTAGCCATTACTTTTATTTTTCTGTCCAGCCGGCACGAACCTCGCGCGCGGTGCGGAAGGTCTGTTCGAGTTGTGCCGCATCACCTGCCGCAAGTGCCGTGCTCATCTGATTCAATTCCGCGATGTAGATNNCTGGCGGCGATGCGGGTGAAATCGCGGAAGCCGCTGGCGGCGAAGGAAAGCAGCAGGTCGCGGTTGTCGCGTTGCGCGAGGTCGTGCACCAGCGCGAACGATAACAAATGGGGTAAATGGCTCACGGCGGCGAAGATTTCGTCGTGTTGCATCGGCGTCAGTTCACTCACCATAGCGCCGCACAGTTCCCACGCTTGACGCACACGATCCACCGACACGGCGCTGTTTTCCGGCAGCGGTGTCAGCACCACCTTCTTCCACTGGAACAGATCGGCGCGCGATGCCGCCGCTCCACTCTGCTCGGCGCCCGCAATGGGATGCGAGGGCACGAACTGCGCCACCTTGCTGCCCAGTTGCGCGTAAGCCTCGCGCACCACGTCACTCTTGGTGCTGCCGCCATCGGTGATCAGGGTGTGAGTGCCGAGGTGCGGCGCGATGCGTGCCATCAGTTCCGCCATCTGCCCAACCGGGGTCGCCAACAACACCAGATCGGCATCGCCGACTTCGGCAGCCACATCCTGCCCGATGCGATCGATGACGCCGAGTTGCTGCGCCTGTGCCAACGTCTGTGCGCTACGCCCGAAGCCCACCACCAAATTCACCGCATGCGCTTTTCGCAATGCCAGCGCGAACGAACCCCCGATCAGCCCGACCCCGAAGATGACGATTTTTTTGAATAGTGGTTCGGACATAAGCAGTCCCTCTTTAGGCTTCTACCCCCATCCCAACCTTCCCCCTGCAAGGGGGAAGGAGTTTGATTCCCTCCCCTTTGCAGGGGGAGGGCTAGGGTGGGGGTAGACGCAGCGCCGATCCAGAACTCTACCCCCATCCTAACCTTCC
>PLBS01000101.1 GCA_003134595.1 Gallionella sp.
GCGTCTTCGCCGACATCGCGGATGATGTTGGTGAGCTGGAAGGCGATGCCGAGGTCGTGCGCGTATTTCTGTGTCTTGCGGTCGGTGTAGCCGAAAATTTCTGCGGCGAGCAGGCCGACCACCGAGGCGACGCGGTAACAGTAAAGTTGCAGCGATTTGAAATCCGCATAGCGCGGCTGGTTCAGGTCCATCTCCATGCCGTCGATGATCTCCAGCAGATGCTCTTGCGCCAGATTATATTTCTTCACCACTGGAACCAGTGCTTGTGCGACCGGATGCTGCGGCTTGCCACCATAGATTTCTGCTACTTGTGCGCGCCACCAGTTGAGCGTGGTGCGCGCCGCTTGTTCATCCGAACATTCGTCCACCACGTCGTCCACTTCGCGGCAAAAGGCATACAGCGCGGTGATGGCGCGGCGTTTGTCCGGCGGCAGGAACATGAAGCTGTAGTAAAAGCTGGAACCGCTGGCGGCGGCTTTGTCATGGCAGTATTGGTCTGGTGTCATTTCTTGCATCTCTATAAATCTACTGCGCAGCCCGATTGCTGCGTCGCGTGCTCGTTCAATCCTCGCCTACCAGCAGGTATGTCTCGTCTTTCACTCCGCGGCTCCTTGCACTCGGGCTTGCTCGCTACGATTTCTAGAGATGCAAGGCGCTTTTTGAAGAAGAAAATTAAAACGGGGCACTTTTTCCCAGCATGATAACCCAGTCGAACGGCTTCAATACCGGACGATGGCGGAACATGTCGTATTGCGCGCTTTCCAGCTTGTCGAGGATGCGCAATCCACCGGCGATAATCATGCGTATCTCCAGCCCGATGCGTCCGGTGAGGATGCTGCCCAATGGTTTTCCGGCAAGCATCATGCCGCGCGCGCGATCCACCTGGAACTTCATCAATTCGCGCCATGCATCGTCGGTGATGCCTTGCGCAATCTGTTCTTCGCTCACGCCGTATTGCGCGAGTTCATCCAGCGGCAGATAGATGCGCCCGATGGCGTAATCCCTGACGACATCCTGCCAGAAATTGATGATTTGCAAGCTGGTGCAGATGGCATTCGAGTAAGCGATGTTGACGGGTGTGGCTTCCCCATAAAGATGCAGCAGCAAGTTGCCGACCGGATTGGCGGAGCGGCGGCAGTAGTCGAGCAGATTGGCAAAATCGTTATAGCGTTTTTTTACCACGTCCTGCGAGAACGCATCGAGCAAATCATGGAACGGCTGCATTGGCAGGCTGTGTTGCCGTATCTCTGCGCCGAGGTTGATGAACAGCGGGGTGAGCGGTGTCTGATCGTCAGCGATACGCGTCAACTCGGCGCGAAATTCATCCAGTCGTTGCAGACGTTCCTGGTCGGGCAGATCGCCTTCATCGGCAATGTCGTCTGCTGCACGGGCGAAATGGTAGATCGCCGCGACCGGCTTGCGCAGCCGTTTTGGCAACAAAACCGATGCGACGGGGAAATTCTCGTAGTGATCGACCGACATGTTTGCAATCAGGCCGCTTGAAAACGTCGCGAGCGATGACAGAACGCGGCGCGAAAGGGCGAAGAAGCGGAGTTTACATAGAGGTAAATGAGCATTCTGAGTTCTTGAGCAACAAAGTTATGTCGAGCGCAGCAGTTTTCAGCGACCTGACAGGTCGTTGCGGTGCAGCATGAACACAAATTCATCGCCCGCGCTGACATCCAGCCAGGTAAACGGCAGGTCTGGGTAAGCGGCTTCCAGCACATCGCGGTTGTGGCCGATCTCCACTATCAATATGCCACTCGGATTGAGATGCTGTGCGGCGTGTTTGAGGATGATGCGGGTGGCATCCAGCCCGTCATGACCGCTGCCGAGCGCCAGTTTCGGTTCGTGCAGATATTCATGCGGCAATGCGGCGACTGATTCGGCATCCACATAGGGTGGGTTGCTGATGATCAGGTCATATTGTTTACTATCAAGCTTGGCGAATAAATCCGATTCGATCAGGTTCACGCGGTCTTGCAGTTCGTAGTCGGCAACGTTGCGCTCAGCGACTGCCAGCGCGGCCTGTGACAAGTCTACCGCGTCCACGCTGGCATAGGGGAAAGCATGTGCGGCGAGGATGGCAAGACAGCCGCTGCCGGTGCACAAGTCCAATACGTTGCAGATTGCTTCCGGTTCTGCGATCCACGGGCTGAGTTGTGCTAGCAGTAATTCGGCGATGAACGAGCGCGGCACGATGACCCGTTCATCCACGTAAAAACTAAAATCTCCCAGAAACGCCTGATGGGTCAGATAGGCGGCAGGAATGCGTTTTTCGACGCGCCGCTGGATGATATTCAACACTGCCGAACGCTCACTGTCGGTCAGGTGCGCATCAAGGAATGGCTCGAGCCGGTCCAGCGGCAGATGCAGTGTATGCAGGATAAGGTAAGCGGCTTCGTCATAAGCATCGTTGCTGCCGTGCCCGAAAAATAATCCGGCCTGATTGAAGCGGCTCACCGCGAAGCGCAAACAGTCGCGCACGGTGTGCAGCGTTAAGGAGGCTTCAAAAAAAAAGTTGCTCATTTGCTCAGCAAGATTTCCAGCGTGCGCTGATAAGTGAGCTTGAGCGGCTCGATGTCGGAGACGCCGACGCATTCGTTGAGTTTGTGGATGGTGGCGTTCAATGGCCCGAACTCAATCACTTGCGGGCAGATGTCGGCGATGAAGCGTCCATCCGACGTGCCGCCGCTGGTGGAAAGTTCCGGCGTGATGCCGTAACACTGTTCGATGGCGCGGCTGATCGCGGCGACCAGGCTGCCTTTGGAGGTGAGATAGGGCTTGCCGGACAATTCCCATTTCAAGTCATAGGTCACGCCGTGCTTGTCCAGTATCGCGTGGAACTTGTCTTTCAGGCCTTGCTCGGTGCTGGCGGTGGAAAAACGGAAATTGAACCAGATCTCGACCGTGCCGGGGACTACATTGGTTGCGCCGGTGCCGCCATTCATGTTGGAGATTTGCCAGGAGGTGGGCGGAAAATATTCGTTGCCATTATCCCAGGTGGTGGCGGCGAGTTCAGCGATCGCCGGCGCGACCATGTGGATGGGATTCTTCACCAGGTGCGGATACGCGATGTGGCCCTGGATGCCTTTGACGATCAGCGTGCCGGACAGCGAGCCGCGCCGTCCGTTCTTGATCATGTCGCCGACTTTTTTGTTCGAGGTGGGTTCGCCGACGATGCAAAAATCTATCAGCTCGCCGCGTGCGCGCAGCGCTTCCACCACGCGCACCGTGCCGTCCACCGCCACACCCTCTTCGTCGGAAGTGATGAGCAGCGCGATCGAGCCATGGTGTTTCGGGTGCTGCGCGAGAAACGCCTCGAGAGCGGTGATAAAAGCCGCGATGGAAGTCTTCATGTCTGCCGCGCCGCGTCCATACAGCATGCCATCGCGGATGGTCGGCTCGAACGGCGGGCTGAACCAATTCTCCACCGGCCCGGTAGGCACCACATCGGTGTGCCCGGCAAACACCACGACGGGACTGGCCGTGCCGCGCCGTGCCCAGAAATTGTCCACGTTGCCGAAACGCATGCGCTCTATCTTGAAGCCGAGTTTTTCCAGGCGTTCGATGAGGATGTCCTGACAGCCCTCGTCATCGGGCGTGAGTGAGCGGCGGGCGATCAAATCCTTAGCAAGTTGCAGTGTGTCAGACATGGTGAGAATCAGTCATGGTTGATAACTTATGAGTGAGAATTGAAAATTCTGGAATAAGCCGCTACGTCAAAACCGACATGCAGCAGCTTGCCGTTTTGTTCCAGCACCGGGCGTTTGATCACGCTGGTCTTTTCCAGCATCAGCACGAGTGCGGCAGCCGGATCTTGAATGCTTTGTTTGCGCTGTTCCGGCAGGCCTCGCCAGGTCAGGCCGCTACGATTGATCAGCTTGGTCCAGTCGGCTTGTTGCAGCCAGCTTTGTGCTATGGCGACATTCAGTCCGTTCTTTTTGAAATCGTGAAATTCGACCGCGATGTCATGTTGCGCCAGCCAGTCGCGCGCTTTTTTAACGGTGTTGCAGTTGGGAATACCATATAATTTATTTTCAGGGGCGCCCTTCATTTAGGATCATTCAGATTAAGCTTGATGCCGCCGAAATCGGCGTTTGGCGCCGGACTTTTTTGAGCGGCCTGGTTGAATGCCGGCACTTTTTGGGTGTCGGTGCGCTCCGAGAAATCAACCAATGAGGACAAGTTGCTTGCCGAATCCGCGTTGCG
>PLBS01000173.1 GCA_003134595.1 Gallionella sp.
GCCATGCTCACCACCGGCTCATCCGCATCCTTATCCGCAACTGGCGGCGAGGCTTTTTCTGCATCGATAGCGGCTGTCAACCGGCGCAGCGCCGCAGGAACATCTGTCGCCAGAATAGCGCCGGGCACGGTTGCGCTGTGTCCCATCATTTTCAGCATGGTAAGCGCGACATCCCCAAACATGGTGATGTCGGCATAGGCATCGGTTGTAAATGTCACCAGCATAAAGTCCTCCTCGAATGAATAATTAGTATCTGTTTGCGCAATTGCGCAGCGGCGGCCTGACGAGAAAATGGCCGCGCACAGCGGCCATTTGTTATCACATTAACGCTTCAAGAATTCTTGTTTGCATCCTTGACGACTTTCTTTGCATCACCATAGGCTTTTTCGGCTTTTCCGGATATTTGTTTGCCGAGACCTTTGACTTGTTGCTCTTTGCTGCCGACCAGTTTTCCAGCCTCTTCCTGCACTTTACCAGCGATGTCTTTTATAGTTCCTTTGACTTGATTTTTGTTCATGATCATATTCCTTCATTTAAGTTGACAGGATATCCCTGCAAGGACTAAAGAATGAACGTTATGTTGCCGCTAGTCTGTGCGGTAACGAACTTATAAAAACAATCAAATCAACTTTGCCGGCCAGAATAACCGATGCGACATTTAATGATAACCTTCGTATCGTATGACCTCACATCATGTTGGAATAAGGATTGCAATGGCGAAAAATAATATCCCGCGTCACGTCGGTTTCATTCCCGATGGAAATCGCCGCTGGGCCATGGATCATGGCCTGCCCAAAGAAGCCGGATATGCTCATGGTATCGACCCGGGGTTGCTGCTGTATGAGAAATGTAAGGAATGCGGGATCAAAGAAGTTTCCATCTACTGCTTTACCCAGGACAACACCAAGCGGCCTTCCATTCAGAAACAGGCATTCAGCGAGGCCACCGTTGCATTCGCTTTCGAGATTGCACGCCGTGGAGCGGCTCTGCTTGTTGTAGGCGATGAGACCTCGACACAATTCCCCAAGGAGTTAAAAGAATTCCGGCAGCGCCAGGGTGTCGGAATGAAGGTAAATCTACTCGTCAATTATGGCTGGGAATGGGATTTGGCCGGCCTTAAAAACGGTGGCCTGCGTTCAAATGAAGTTTCACGTCTGGATTTGATTGTACGCTGGGGAGGAGGACGCCGATTGAGCGGTTTCCTCCCGGTGCAATCGGTTTATGCGGATTTCTATGTCAGGGATGAATATTGGCCAGATTTTGATCCGCAGCATTTTGAACACGCACTCTCCTGGTTTAAAAACCAGGACCAGACACTCGGCGGGTAACGCATCGTTCTGATCTGGGTATAATTTATTGTTAAGCTCACCGACTAGGCAGGATTGGCTGGCAATGTTTCAGCAGGGTAGGTGATGCGCCTGCCTTCCACTCGCGCCCATGGCGTAAGAGTGTGTGGTTGGCGATGTGCGATGCTCATGATGTGCTCCACCGTGATTCCGCGCACCGTGAGGGCGTCAGCGATGAGGGAGCGGTGGCAGCGCCAAGGTACGGCTTCGGCGCACATCAGGGCAATATGCTCCTCCTTGGCCAGATCGGTCAACGACTCCATATTTTTCGTGAACTCATCGGTCTGCATGTAGTCCGCGTAGCCGCGGAACGACGCATTGCGCCAAGCCATGTTGGGCGAATCGGCGCGTGCATGGCGCAGGCCGCCGAGTCCCGGCAGGTGGACATAGCCGATGCCGGCAGTCTTCAGCGCGTCGGGCAGGGTTTCCCTGTTGAACTGGGGGTTGTGGCGCGAGCGGGGCACGGTGCGGACATCCGCTATTCTGGTCACGCCGTGCGCTTGCAGCAGGCGGATGAACTCCGCCAATTCCCGGGTCGAATGCCCAATGGTAAACACGGCTTGCGGATGTTCTAAAGCCTTTTTTGTCACGTTACGTTTCCCGTTTTCGCGAGCACATGCATGCGGCAGTAGAATGCCGTACATAGCATCCCGGTCGTACAAGGGGCTCCTTCCGTGCGGCTCACTCAACTTCCGGTCGAGCGGCGAGGCGTTCCTTTTCCTCGGCGCGCAGCCTCTCATGCTGCAGGCTGCCGAACCGCCGCGCGTAATGTCGCGTGAACTCCGCCCCCAGAAAGAAAATCTGTGCCGAGTAGTACACCCACAGCAGCAACGCGATCAGCGATCCGGCGGCACCAAAGCTCGATGCCACACCGCTGTTACCCAGATACAAACCAATCACATATTTTCCCAGACTGAACAGCCCCGCCGTGAAGGCGGCACCGATCCAGACATCGCGCCACGTCAGCGGTGCGTCTGGCAGGGTCTTGTAGATGATTGCAAACATGCAGGCTATGACGCCGAACGAAATGAGAGAGGCGGTTGTCGCGAGAACTGCGGCGGAACTGCCCAAGACCCCGCCCGCACGGTGTTCAAGCATGGTCAGTGCAGCGCTGACGACGAGGGAGACGAGCAGCAGAAAAGCCAGAACAAGCACCATTCCAAAGGACAAGAGCCGGGTTCTCAAGATCACGCTAAAGGCCGACTGACGAGGCTTGTCGATACCCCACAGCTCATCCAGGCTGTCCTTCAACTCAGCGAAGACGCTAGTGGCGCCCACCAACAGCAAGACGCTCGCTATAAGTGTCGCCACCAGTCCGGAGGCGGGATCGCGCGCGGCTGCCAGCAATGCCTGGATCGCCTTCGCGCCATTCGGCCCTACCAGCCCTTGCACTTGACCAACGATCTCACCCTGGGCAGCCTCGGCGCCGAAGAAGTAGCCGGCGACCACGATGGCCAGCAACAAGATGGGCGTCATGGAGAACAAGGTATAGAAAGCCAAGGCTGCGCCTTTGCTGTCTCCCCGGTGATCAACCCAGGATTTCAGCGACTCGACCAGGACGATCTTCAGATCCTTTACCCAGTGGGGCGTGACATGTTCAGCGCTGGTCATAAATTCCCCTGATTATGTCGAAAACAACTTTTCATGCTCGACCTAAATCCGTCAGTTGGCAGGTGCTCAACCCTTCGACACGCCCGCTACGCAGGCTGCCCAGGGCGAACGGACTACCCACCAATTTGGTGGGCGCTAAAAAAACCGTTCGTGCTGAGCCTGTCGAAGCATGGGCAGTTTTTTATCATTTCAACTGCCGAATCCAGGTTCAAGGTCGAGCGATCTTCCGCAACGTCAACCTGTCGAGAAAATGGCCGCGCACAGCGGCCATTTGTTATTACATTAACGCTTCAAGGATTCTTGTTTGCATCCTTGATGACTTCCTTTGCATCACCATAGGTTTTCTCGGCTTTTCCGGATATTTGTTTGCCGAGACCTTTGACTTGTTGCTCTTTGCTGCCGACCAGCTTTCCAGCCTCTTCCTGCATTTTACCGGCGATGTCTTTTAAAGCACCTTTGACTTGATTTTTGTTCATGATCTACTCCTTCATTTAAGTTGACAGGCTGCCCCTGCAGGAACTGAAGATTGAACCTAATGTTGCCGCCGGTCTGTGCGGTAACGAACCTAAAAAACAATCAAATCAACTTTGCCGGCTAGAATAACTGGTGCTACGCTGAGAGTGTCCGGAATTTTGTGTATTGCGTGTATGGCCTGTTGTGGCACGTTGCTGCCGGTCACAAAAGTCAGCTCTCAACTCATATGAGACGGTCGCTTTTTATTTCAATGCACGGGTGACGTGGCACGCCCGTTCGAAAAGAAAAGCGAAGCTGTCCCTTTTAGCTGTGTGACTACTTGTTGCGACCCGGTCGCGGTCATTCAACCATAATCAATAATGCGCGATGTATTACATTTTATGCTAAAGTTATTGCATTAATCGTTATAGAAGATAGACTTTATACTTACATCCCATGTCAGACACCTTGAGTCAAAAAGGGCAATTTGAACCGATTCACGCGGCTCATGCCATTGAGCAAGTGGTGTTTATTCTGCAATTTGATCAGCCGCTTGAGAAAGCTCTTTTTACAAAAGCGCTCGCAGCCGCTAAGTCATTCGAGCAAGAACTTCCGGGGAAAGTTGAAATCCGAGAGCTCACTTTTGTTATCGGCCCTAATACAGGTGATCAACAAGAGTCAAATAATGGAACCTCTTTTCGGAGGGTGGAGCCTGATGGGACAGTTGCGCATGAACTTCGGGTTGAGCGAACCTCTTTAACTTTTAGAACAACTCTTTATTCACGGTGGGATGCTGTTTGGTCACAAGCTAGTAGATACTTCAACACATTAGTCCCCTTATATGCTGAGCAGGCTGGGCTTTCAGGTATAAGCGTTAATTATGTGGATAAGTTTGTGTGGTCAGGAAATTTATCTGAATGCAGGCCAAACCTTTTACTTCGGGCCGAATCCAAGTATCTCTGCCCGTATGTGTATAAGGCTGAGGATTTCTGGCATAGTCATACAGGTGCATTCATAAGAGTTGATAAAAATACAAAGCGTTTGCTTAATGTTAATGTTGATTATCTTGATGAGAGTCGTCTTAGCGAAACTCGTCGTATAGTGGCAATTACGACGGTGCTTACCGACCAGCTAAATCAGCCTGGATATGAACTATGTGCTATGGAACGAGAAAGCGTTATTAGTTTTATCGATGCCCATTTGCAAGGGCTGCATAAATTTGGCAAGGAAGTTTTCAGTAATATCATTAATGACACAATGAGCAAGCGCATTGCGCTTATAGAATAACTATGACGAACCCATTAGGAACTGCCGCAGTTGCAAAGTTATTTATTGCACTCACAGTGACCCCAGTCCCAACTGTAAGCCATATGCCACCAGCGCTAGTGGAGCCGCAAGCACGGCCAATCCAAAGGGTTACATCACGTTCGCCGATTGTGCCTGCCACTCAGTTAACCACGATTGTTGCCAATGACGAAATATATGAGGAGTCTGCTAGGCCAACGACTTCGCATGAAATTATTATCGGTGAGATTAGACAATGGAATTTGTTAAGTGCCGATTGGGATAGTGAAGGGGCTGCTGCGCCTAATGCTCTGTCAATGAAAGAGGCTGTTACATTCGTTAGATTGCTGGATGGTGATATTCCTTTTCCTGAACCAATGCTTCTCGCCTCTGGTCATGCAGCGCTATATTGGAACGAGAGCGACTTATACGCAGATCTCGAATTTCTAGGTGATGGTCGCATTGCATATTTCATAAAAAACGATGGCGATAAGCATAAAGGTGTTCTTTCATTTGACTCAACAAAAATGCCCGTTGTGTTCCAGGCTCTCATCGAGGCTTAAAAGATTCCTTAGTCGATTCTTCGACTTTGGTATTGATTGCCAAGACATAGATCGACGTACCCGTGAAACTGGTGAGCAGCGGGTCGCTGAAATTAACGCAGCGGCTCCTAATTGTGCTTGTGAAAAACATCGGATGAGCAAGCACTCTCCCCACCCAGTTGAAAATTCCGAGATACTCGCCAGATTTATTTTTTCTCCCATGCTAGTCGACAAGAAGGGAAATGTTAAACCCAACGGTTTTTCCCATGTACATTCGAAGGGCTGTTCAATTCAGCGTAACCTAGTTGCAAATAACGACGAATTGTTAGCGTTTGTTAAGCAGTTCCTCAGCAAAAAGGATGATCGAGCTTGGAAAGGGGTACTTTACGGGCATTGTGGCAATATACGCAATATTTCGGCCGATGATTCCGGTCAACGTGAAGTTTGTGTATATGACACCGCTAATTTGGGAAATCCAGCTCATGGAGAACTATTTCAGACACAATACGTAATCGATGAGGCTGATCGAGTTGAGTTGCGTGGAAAGTTATTCATCGCATTCGGCGATGGCAAAATAATTTCTCCACTTCAATATCGGGGTGGAGCAGTTTGGAGTAGTTTGCCTCATTTCCTTCAGGCAAGGAATTAGAAAGAATAACGAGTGCCCGTTCCTATCCGTTTGCAGCCATAGCATCAACTCTTACTTACCCTGCAACATCCGCAATCCCCACCCCACACCAAACCCCGTCACATCGCTCGCCACGCTGCCCAATCCGCCCTCGCAGCGGCTGGCGGACAAGTCCACATGCAGCCACGGCACGTCGTTCTCCAAAAAACGTTTCAGGAAGCGTGCCGCGAGGATGTGGTCGGCTTCTCCATCCAGCGAGCATTGCTTGATGTCGGCGACTTTGGAATCCAGCGCGGGTTCGTAGTCTTCGTCCATCGGGAAAGCGCAAAGCCGTTCGCCGCATTGCTGTCCGGCCTGCACGGCCTGTTGCAGCAATGCATCGCGGTTGCCCAACACGCCGCTGTATCTTGCGCCCAGCGCCACCGCCATGCTGCCGGTGAGCGTGGCGAAGTCGATCAGCATGTTTGGTTTTTCGCGCGAGGCGAGCGTGAGCGTATCGGCCAGCACCATGCGACCTTCGGCATCGGTGTGCATGATTTCGATGGTGGTGCCGTTCAGCGCCTTGATGATGTCGTTCTGCTTGTAGGCTTTCGGGCTGATGTGGTTTTGCGCGATGGCCAGCCAGCAGTCGATGTTGACCGGCAGCTTTTGTTGCGTCGCGGCGAGCAGGATGCCGAGCGCGACCGCCGAGCCGTTCATGTCCTCGTGCATGCCGTGCATGTGGCGCGCGGGCTTGAGGTTGTGTCCGCCGGTGTCGAAGCAGATGCCCTTGCCGACCAGTGCCACAGTCTGCTTCGACTTGGCGTGGCGATAGCGCAGATGCACGATGGCGGCGTCCTCGTCATGGCTGCCCTGCGCCACCGCGACGAATGCGCCCGCGCCCATCTTGCGCAACGCTTTCAGGTCGAATTCCTTGAGCTGCCAGCCATTTTGTTTGGCGAGCTCCTTGACGCGCTTGCGATACAGGCCGGGGGTGAGTTCATTGGGCGGCAGCACGGTGAGCGTGCGGCACAGCAGATTGCCTTCGGCCTGCGCCTTGAGCGCGGCAAAACTTTTTGTGTCGGCATAGCCGTATAGCGCGATCTTTTGCAGCGGCTTGCGCTGGTCTGCTTTTTTCTTGTGCAGCGGCAGCGGTGCGCCGTTCACCCACGCCGCATACACCGCCGCTTCGGCGGCCTGCTGGCGCTGCGCCGCATCGCCCTGCACCACGATGGTGACGCTGGCCGGCTGCTCGCTCAACAGCAACTGCATGGCCTTGCGCACTTGCGTCTGCACCGCGAAATTCGTCTTGCTGAAATCCAGCATCGCCCAGGCGGTCAGGCTGCCGTCTGCGGCATTCGCGGCGATGGGTGTGTCGGCGAATTCCTCGGCCTTGATACCGCGCCGCTTGAGTACGGCAGCCAACAAATCACGTTGCGGCACATCGCGTGGCAGGGTTTTGCCTTTGGGTAACAGCACCAACAAGTGTGCTGCATTTAGAGTCTTGGGTAGAACAGGAGAAGCAGTCAGTTGTGCTAGCATTACGTCCTCGAAAAAATTTGGCTAAGCGGCACATTATCCCCGATTCAGCAGCTCAAATGTGATTGGCTTGCCGTTCATGCTTCGATACCTCAGCACGAACGGTAATACTCAAACACACCGCCCCATTCGCCCTTCGATATCTCCGTTCGCCCTGAGGTATCGAAGGGTGGACGGAGCCCACTGCAACATTTCGTGGTAGTGCCCGCCTCATGGAACCTTTATGCGTACCTACCTTAACCTGATGCAGCACGTGCTCGATCACGGCACGAAAAAAAGCGACCGCACCGGAACCGGCACGGTCTCGGTGTTCGGCTACCAGATGCGCTTCGATCTCGCGCAAGGTTTTCCTCTGCTCACCACCAAGAAAGTGCATTTGCGCTCCATCATCCATGAACTGCTGTGGTTCTTGCAGGGCGGCACCAACATCCAATATCTCAAGGACAACAAGGTCACCATCTGGGACGAGTGGGCGGACGCGCACGGCAACCTGGGGCCGGTGTATGGCTACCAGTGGCGCTCATGGCCCGCACCCGACGGCCGCCATATCGACCAGATCGCGCAGGCGGTGCAACAAATCAAAACTAATCCCGATTCACGCCGCATCATCGTCTCGGCATGGAATGTGGCCGACCTCGACAAAATGGCGCTCGCACCCTGCCATGCGTTCTTCCAGTTTTACGTGGCAGATGGGAAATTGTCCTGCCAGTTGTATCAGCGCAGCGCGGACATCTTTCTCGGCGTACCGTTCAACATCGCCTCCTACGCGCTGCTCACACTGATGATGGCGCAAGTGTGTGATCTCCAACCGGGCGATTTCGTGCATACCTTCGGCGATGCGCATTTGTATTCCAACCACATGGAACAAACACGCGAGCAACTGTCGCGCGAGCCGCGCCCGTTGCCGACGATGCATATCAATCCGGCGGTGAAAGATATTTTCGGATTCAAGTTCGAGGACTTCACATTGGAAGGATACGATCCACATCCGGCGATCAAAGCGCCGGTGGCAATCTAGGATCGAGGAGCGAGGATTGAGGATTGAATAAAACCCTAACCCCTCCAGCCCCCCTTATCAGGGGGGAGCCGCTTTGTTCTCCCCCTGACAAGGGGGAGTTAGAGGGGGTTGGTTTTTCCTCGCCCCTCGCTCCTCAATCCCGCCTTTCAATCATCGTGGCGATGGCAAAGAACCGCGTGATCGGTGCCAACAATACGCTGCCGTGGCATTTGCCCGCCGACCTGAAGCACTTCAAGGCACTCACGATGGGGCATCATATCGTGATGGGGCGCAAGACTTATGAATCGATCGGCAGGCCGTTGCCGGGGCGTACTTCGGTGGTAGTGACGCGCAATGCGAACTATGCGCCGCCGGGTGTGTTGGTGGCGAACTCAGTCGAAGCGGCGATTTCAGCGTGTGGCAATGATGCGGAAATTTTTGTGATCGGCGGCGCGGAGCTTTACCGTCAGGCGATCGATTTCGCCGACCGCATCTACCTGACTGAAATCGATGCCGACATCTCAGGCGATGCGTATTTCACGGAATTCGACCGCAATTTGTGGCAGGAAACCGGGCGCGTGAATCACGCGCCGGACGAGAAAAACCTGCATTCCTATTATTTCGTGGTGTACGACAGAAAGCGCTGAGAACCTGAATATCATCCGCTTGGCTATTGGAAATCCCAGCGATAACCGACGTAAAAATACTTGCGCCGTGTTTTATCATTTTGGGTTGCGCTGCTGGTATGGATTGCTTCAATCCCTCCCTCGCCCTCCAGGTTGACCGAGTTGTTCAAGCGATAATTCAACTTAAGGCTTGGCTTAATCTGCGTCTGGTGAGTGCCTAAGATGTCATTCTGATTGTAAAGCTGCAGCAACATATCCACCCGCCAGTTTTGCCGAAAAGTCTCAACCTGGGTAAATGCCAAAGACTGCCCTTTATAGGTCTTGGCGCTTATGTAGGCGGCAGTGACCACACCCAAATCGTTTTCGAACAATAAATTGTTACCCAGCGCATTGAAGGAATAAGTATAGGTATTCCCGCTCCCCTGAGAAGCGGGTTGTCCTGTACTCGTTGCCCCGGTACCAGACGTATTATTGATGTGAAAATCGCCGCCTAATCGCAAGCGGGGAGAGTAAGGGCGATTCATTCCGATCGCGAACAGATTAGAGATTGGACTTAACGCTATGGAATCCGCGCGCAGGGTGCTCAACGACACTCCCGGCTGTGACAATGCCGCCGCTATGGTTTGCACCGGTTGACCCATTAACGCGTTGGTAAGCTGCAGCGGTGGCGATCTCCGATGATCAAGGAGCAAGTTGTAGTTAGTGCTTGTCTCCGTCGTCCAATTTCCCTGGAACATCCCCAGATTAACCTTCTTGAATATCGTATCGTACTCAAACAAGCCCATGTAATTTCGCTGCATCTCAAAATAATGCGTTTCCACCCCGATAGCTTGGCGATCCACGAAACCACCCACGCGTTGTTGTATAAAGTAACTGTTTCCGCTCCATTGCTCGGGTAACCGGGTAAGATCAACGCTCACACCAGCGAAAGTTTTGCTTTCGCCGACGCTACCACCACCACTGACAAATTCTACCGGTGTGCCAATGACGCCATTGATTCGCCAAGCAGAATTAAGACTGTAACCCACCACTGCGCCGTCGAAACGACCCGGGGCACCACCTGCCGACCCCGTCTGCCGACCCAGGCGGTACAGATAACTACGGTCACGCGCACTCTGTTCGACATAGACATCGGTTAAGCGATTCTGGCTCAATTGCCTGGGCAAGAAATTCGCGTTGTAGTTGTCTCGCAGCACAATACGCGTATCGGTGGTATCCGTGCGTTTCCGCGCTGTCAGATCCAATATCGAAAGCAGCTGAGACTGGTCGGTGCCTGTCAATGACGCTGTGGTAGTGGTTAAGTCGCTTGCAATGCTAAAGGTATCCGTATGTGACACACCCTTGTAGTAATACTGGGAAATGCCGCCGTAGACTGTCATCTTCTCTTCAACGAACTTCTGTCTGGTAACAGGCTCCGTCTGCGCAGGTTTGGCTCCCGCAACAGGCATGTGTGCCAACCGCTCCTTCACCTGCTTTATATCCGCTGCGTTCGGATAAAGCTCGAGATATAACTCATACTCCGCTCGCGCCTTGGCTATCTCCCCGTTTTTCTCCCGCGCTTCACCTATCAGCTCTTGAGCGGACTGGGATTGTTGATTGGGTGGCAACAATAGCAGCCGGTTCAATGTTTCAATCGCTATTTCAAGTTGGGCATGCTGAATCGCATCGCGTGCAGTGGCGATAAATTGCTTCGCTTCCACTTCAATATCCTCCTGGGTGCGTTGCACCATCGGCGGAGCACCCCCCGCTTCGGGCTGCGGCGGAGCTGCGGCGGATCGAGGTTCAGGATTTAAAACGGGAGTGAAAATGCTGATGCTGCGTCCATCTTTACCGGGACTGACCCGGTAACTTACCACCTTGTCAAATTTGATGGAGAGCGATGAATCGAGCGCGGGATAAGCAACAGAAAAATGCGGGGCGATATCCGACGGCGGCGGCTCCATAGCCTCCGGAACCATGTGCTCGCGGTCCGGATCAGCTTCCAGGAGTTTTACGAAAATATGGATCTCGCCATTATCGAGCGATGCCTCACGCAGATATTGAATCCTGACATCGAACTTGATCTGGATCTCTGCCTCATCTCCCGCGCGATTGATCTCGATGCGATCAATCACGTGGGCATTGGCCTGGCTTATGGTAACTCCAAACGACAACAGGGTGATGATCAACAACAAGACCGAGCGAATAAAATTCCGTTTGATTCGCACAAAATTTCTGACTTTCAATCTCCGCTCCATAATTTTTATTAACGAGTCCATTGACCCGTGTGTTGAAACGTAAT
>PLBS01000184.1 GCA_003134595.1 Gallionella sp.
TGAAATCTGGATTTTTAGAGGTTCCCTAATGCAGCAACAAGGATTGTTGGACTGACACGGCGCAAACCGACATCAGAGTGCCGGGCAGCAAACCAAGCAACAACACGCCCAAGCCGTTCACGCTGATCAGCAGCGTGGTATCTTGTCCGAAGATAATCGGCTCGTGACTTTCCGGCGCGTCGAAATACATTAACTTGACGATGCGCAGGTAGTAGAACGCGCCGATCAGCGAAAACAGTACCGCCACGACAGCCAGCCAGATGTGCCCGGATTGCACGACGGCATTCAGCACCGAAAATTTTGCGTAGAAACCCACGGTGGGAGGCACCCCGGCCAAGGAGAACATCAGTATCAACATCAGGAAGGCGAGCCATGGACTGCGCTGGTTGAGGCCTTTGAAGTCGTTGAGGGTATCAGCCTCAAAGCCCTCGCGCGACAGCAACATGATCATGCCGAACGCGCCCAGCGACATCAGCACATAAATCACGGCGTAGAACATTGATGAGCCATAGCCCTCTATGTCACCGCTGATAAAGCCCAGCAGCAAGAAGCCCATGTGCGCGATGGTTGAGTAGGCAAACATACGTTTGATGTTGGTTTGCGCAATCGCGGTGATGTTACCGAGCGCCATTGAGGCAATCGCGAGAATGATCAACATGCCCGACCAGTGTTGCACCAGTGGTTGCAGCCCTTCGACCAGGATGCGCGAAACAAAAGCAAAGGCGGCGAGTTTGGGTGCCGATCCGATCAGCATGGTCATCGCTGTCGGTGCGCCGTGATACACGTCCGGCAGCCACATATGGAATGGCACCACGCCAAGCTTGAAGGCCAGACCGGAAACCACGAACACCAGCCCGAACACCAGCAAGGTTTTATTAGCATCACCGGATTGAATCGCGTTTGACACCTCCCCCAGCTCCAGCGAGCCGGTCGCCCCATACAGCATGGACATGCCGTACAACAGCAGGCCGGAAGCCAGCGCCCCAAGGATGAAATATTTCATCGCGGCTTCGGTCGCGATGGCTGAATCGCGTTGCAATGCGACCATTGCATACAGACTCAGGGAAAGCAGCTCCAGGCCGAGATACAGCGCCAGGAAGTGGTTGGCGGAAATCATCACCATCATGCCGAGCGTGGCAAACAGGGTCAGCACCATGAATTCTCCGCTGAACAGACCGCGCACAGTGAGATATTGGCGCGAATATACCAGCATCATGGAAACTGCCAGATAGGTCAGCAGCTTCAACACATCGGACATCAGATCGTCCACGAACATGTTGTGAAAGACGTGCGCCACGCCGTTTTCATGCGTGCCAACGGTAATCAGCGCACAACCCATCAAGGTGAGTTGCACCAGCATGTAAGTGACCAGCCTGCCACTTTGCTTGATCAGCGAATCCGCAATCAGAATCACACACGCCATGATCAGCAGGAATATCTCCGCGCTGGCTGGCATCAAATTAGTCATCAGGTCCATAATTCAGTCGCTAGTTGGTAGTCGTTAGTCGTTAGTTGTTAGTCTCTGGTTGGTAGTGGGTAGTTGATTTAACTAATAACTAACGACTAAAAACTAGCGCCTGTCCTCTTTTTTACAACGGCAGCTTGGAACGAGCCGCGTGTACCAATAAATCATTCACGGACACATGCATGATTTCGCTGAACGGTAACGGGTACAGCCCCATGCCCAGCACGGCAAGCGCCAGGATCGCAAAAATCACTTTTTCGCGCAGGGTGATGTCGGCCAGTTTGGCAACGTGCGCATTGGCCACTGCGCCGAAGACCACGCGCTTGTACATCCACAGCGTGTAGGCCGCGCCGAAGATCAGCGTGGAAGCCGCGGCAAACGCGTACCAGAAATTCGCTTTCACCGCGCCGAGTATCACCATGAATTCCCCGACGAAGCCGCTGGTGCCCGGCAGGCCGACATTGGCCATGGCGAACAGCATGAAGAACGCGGCGAACACCGGCATGGTGTTGACCACACCGCCATAATCGGCAATGTTGCGCGAATGCATCCGGTCATATAGCACGCCGATACACAGGAACAGTGCGCCGGACACAAAACCGTGCGAAATCATCTGCAGCAGCGCGCCTTCCATGCCGTAAGCGTTGAAGATGAACAGGCCCAGAGTGACAAAGCCCATGTGGGAAATCGACGAGTACGCCACCAGTTTCTTCATGTCGGTCTGGGTCAAAGCCACCAGGCCGATATACACCACCGCGATCAGCGACAGCGCAATCATCACTCCGGCCAAATGATGGCTGGCATCCGGCACGATGGGTATTGAGAAGCGCAGAAATCCATAAGCTCCCACCTTCAGCATGATCGCCGCCAGGATCACCGAACCGCCGGTAGGCGCCTCGACGTGGGCATCCGGCAACCAGGTATGCACCGGAACCATCGGCACTTTCACCGCAAAGGCGAAAAAGAAGGCGATAAAGATCAGAATCTGTGCGGTCATCGGCAGCGCGACCTGGTGGAAATCAAGTATCTCGAAGCTGCCGCCGGACTGGTTGTAGAGATAGATCAACGCCACCAGCATCAGCAGCGAGCCGAGCAGGGTGTAGAGGAAGAACTTGACCGCCGCGTATACACGATTCGCACCGCCCCACACACCGATGATGAGAAACATCGGGATCAGCATCGCTTCCCAGAACACGTAGAACAATATGGAATCGAGTGCGGCGAACACGCCGATCATGAAGCCGGACATGATCAGGAACGCCGCCATGTATTGCGCGACGCGCTTCTCGATCACCCGCCATCCGGCCAGTACCACGATGGGTGTGAAGAACGACGTGAGCAGAACGAACAGCACGGAGATGCCATCCACGCCAAGGTGATAGTGAATGTTGAAACGTGCGATCCAGTTGTGCATCTCGACGAACTGCATCTCCGAGGTGTCGCGCACAAAACCGGTATATAGGGGGATAGTCACCAGAAAGCCAAGTACCGAACCAACCATGGACAGGATGCGTGCCAGCTGGGCATTCTTGTCGTCGCCGGTGGCCAACACCAGAATACCGAACAGGATCGGCAACCAGATCGCAACGCTAATGACGGGTAATCCAAAAAACATGCTGTTATTCCTTATTCAAACCAGTTCCGCACTGTCAGCAGCACGAACACGCCGATGATCATGGAAAACGCATAGTGATAGATATAGCCGGACTGGAGACGCCTCAGCACCCCGGAAAATAGGCCGACCAGTTTCGCAGTACCATTCACCATCACTCCGTCGATCAGCTTTATATCGCCGAATTTCCACAGGAAGCCGCTCGTACCACGCGCCCCGCCGGCAAAGAACCAGTCGTAGAAGATGTCGAAATAATATTTGTTATCCAGCAGCGTGTAGATGGGAAGGAAACGCTTTTGAATCGCAGCCGGAATTTCCGGGCGCTTCAAATAGAAGAGCCATGCACTCACGACACCAGATAAAGCGATCCAAAAGTAAGGTTCTTGCAGTGCATACCAAACCTTTGCAGCCGGGCCCTGAAAATCTTCGGCCAATTCTGTCATTCCGGTATGTGTTGCGGCAATGTATATGGCCTCATTGAAATAATGGCCAAACAACAGCGGTTCGATGGTGAAATAACCGATGAACACCGATGGGATCGCCAGCAAAATCAGCGGCAACGTCACTACCCATGGCGATTCGTGCGGCTTCTGTCCCGGCGCAAGGCCGTGATGATGATCTGCAGACACCTCTTCATCGGCATTATCGCCATGGTGATCATGGTGTGCTTTACCGAAACGCTCTTCACCGTGAAACACCAGGAAGTACATGCGGAATGTATAAAATGCCGTGACGAATACCCCTGCTGCCACGGCATAGTAGGCAAAACTTGCGCCCGGAAGATGCGAGTACTCGACCACTTCGATGATGCTGTCCTTGGAATAGAAACCGGAGAAGAAAGGGGTGCCGATCAGCGCCAAAGAACCGATCAGGAAAGTGATCCAGGTGATGGGCATGTATTTTCTCAGTCCGCCCATATTGCGGATGTCCTGATCGTGGTGCATGGCAATGATCACGCTGCCGGCGGCAAGGAACAGCAGCGCCTTGAAAAAGGCATGGGTCATCAGGTGGAAGATCGCCACCGAGTAAGCGGAAGCACCCAGTGCCACGGTCATGTAGCCCAGTTGCGACAGCGTGGAATATGCGATCACGCGCTTGATGTCGTTCTGGACGATACCAAGAAAACCCATGAACAGCGCGGTGATCGCGCCGATCACCATCACAAAGGATAAGGCGGTTTCGGACAACTCAAACATGGGCGACATGCGCGCCACCATGAAGATACCAGCCGTCACCATGGTCGCGGCGTGGATCAGCGCGGAGATTGGGGTCGGGCCTTCCATCGAATCGGGCAGCCATACATGCAACGGAAATTGTGCCGATTTGCCCATCGCACCGATGAACAGCAATATGCATATCGCAGTCAGCAGATTCACCGGCATGCCGGGGATCGGTGCCATGTCATTGGCGTGACTGGCGGCATTGGCGAACACAGCGGCATAGTCCAGCGTACCGAACACCATCAGCACCAGGGCGATCCCGAGCAGGAAGCCGAAATCGCCGACGCGATTCACCAGGAAAGCCTTGAGGTTGGCATAAATCGCGGTTGGCCGGTCGTACCAAAAACCGATCAGCAGATAGGATACCAGTCCCACCGCTTCCCATCCGAAGAACAACTGCACGAAATTGTTGGCCATCACCAGCATCAGCATCGAGAAGGTAAACAGTGAAATGTAACTGAAGAAACGCTGGTAGCCGGGATCTTCCTTCATATAGCCGATGGTGTAGATGTGCACCGTCAGCGACACAAAGGTGACCACCAGCATCATGACGGTGGTGAGACTATCGATCAGGAAACCGACCTGAAACCTTGCATCACCCGAGGTCAGCCAGGTATAGACCGAACCGTTGAACATATGACCTGCCTGTACATCGTCGAATATCGCCACAGAGGCCAGGAATGAAACGGTTACCAGTGCGACAGTGATGCGATGCGACCAAGTGCGGCCAAGCCACTTTCCGAGCAAGCCTGCGACGATCGCCCCGGCCAGCGGAGCCAGCGGAACCAGAAGATAAAGGCTTTGCATATCCATCCGCATCAACCTTTCAAACTGTCGAGATCATCGACATTGATGGTGTTCAGATTACGGAACAACACAACCAGAATCGCCAAACCGATGGCCGCTTCGGCCGCGGCCACGGTCAGTATGAAGAATACGAAGACTTGTCCGGCGGTATCGTGCAAATAATGCGAAAACGCCAGGAAGTTGGTATTCACAGCCAACAGCATCATTTCGATCGCCATCAGCAGCACGATCAGATTCTTGCGGTTCAGAAAAATGCCGACCACGCTGATGGCAAACAGCACGGCACTCAGTACCAGATAATGCGACAGTGTTAGCACGCTTCTCGCTCCCTTGGGTAGTTAGTTTGGCTGACCGTCTTTGCGTTCAGCCTGCATGGTCACAATGCGCAAGCGATCCGCCTTCTTGACCGCAACCTGTTCGGAGACCACCTGCGATTTGGCATCTTTGCGACGACGCAAGGTCAGTGCGATCGCAGCCACCATCGCCACCAGCAGGATCACGGCGGCAATCTCGAACGGATACACATAGTCGGTATAGATCAGCCGGCCCAGTTCCTTGGTGTTGCTGTAATCGGCGGCATGTTTGACAGCGACCATGCCAGCGGAAGTCTCATGCGAACCCAGCACCCAGATCATCTCGAACGCCATCAGGCCGGCCAATGCGGCACCAAATGGCAGCCAACGCCAGAAGCCTTCGCGCAGGCGCACCAAGTTGATATCCAGCATCATCACCACGAACAGGAACAACACCATCACCGCACCGACATATACCAGCACCAGCGTGATGGCGAGGAATTCGGCTTCAAGCAACAGCCAGATACCGGCGGAGCTGATGAACGCCAGCACCAGGAACAGCACCGCATGCACCGGATTGCGCGCGGTGATCACACGCAACGCCGCGAACACGATCAACGCCGCGAATACATAAAACACGATGGTTTCAAAACTCATTAGCTTGCCCTTTATTCCTGCTTACCGGTACTTGGCATCCGCCGCCCTGTCCCTGGCGATCTGCTCTTCATATTTATCGCCCATCGCCAGTAACATCGGCTTGGTGTAATACAAGTCGCCGCGCTTCTCGCCGTGATACTCGAACACGCGCGTTTCGACAATCGCGTCCACCGGACAGGACTCTTCGCAGAAGCCGCAGAAGATGCACTTGGTCAGGTCGATGTCATATAGCGTGGTGCGCCTTGTGCCGTCCTCGCGTTCGGCCACTTCGATCTTGATCGCCAGTGCCGGGCAGACCGCCTCGCACAGCTTGCAACCGATGCAACGTTCTTCGCCATTGGCATAGCGGCGTAGCGCGTGCAGGCCGCGAAAACGATAGCTCTGCGGGGTCTTTTCTTCGGGGAACTGCACGGTGATTTTGCGCGCGAAGAAATACCGCCCGGTCAGCGCCATACCTTTGACCAACTCGAAGAGCAGGAAGGTCTTGAAGAAATTTTTGATCTTTTCCATGTCTTATATCCTTGTATGGGTATCCTTGTACGGGCGCGATTAACCGCGCCCCTACCACCACCAATACGGGGTCTGCATCCACACCGCAATCACCACGACCCAGATGATGGTGAGCGGGATAAACACTTTCCAGCCGAGACGCATGAGCTGGTCATAGCGATAGCGCGGAAAGGTCGCGCGGAACCACAGGAACAGGAACAATATAAAGGAGACCTTGCCCAGCAGCCAGATGAAACTGTCCGGCAGGAACGGCAGCGGCGACAACCATCCACCCAGAAACATGATCGAGGTAATGAAGGCGATCAGAATCATGTTGGCATATTCGGCCAGGAAAAACAGCGCGAACGCCATGCCGGAATATTCCACATGGAAACCCGCGACGATCTCCGACTCGCCTTCGGCCATGTCGAACGGCGCGCGGTTGGTTTCCGCCACGCCGGAAATCAGATACACCAGGAACATCGGGAACAGCGGCAATATATACCAGTTCAGCATGCCGAGACTGCCTTGCTGGCCGCGCACGATGTCACCCAGATTCATGCTTTGCGAGACCATCAGCACGCACACCAGCGCGAAGCCCATGGCGATTTCATACGACACGATCTGTGCTGCGGAACGCACCGCGCCCAGGAATGCATATTTTGAATTTGATGCCCAGCCGGCGATGATGATGCCGTACACTCCCAGCGAGGTCATCGCCAGGATGTACAACAGCCCCGCATTGACATTGGCCAACGCCATCCCGTCGCTGAACGGCACGACTGCCCAAGCCGCTAGCGCGGGAGCCAAGGCCATGATAGGTGCCAGAACGAACAGAAATTTGCTGGAACCGGTCGGAATGATGATTTCCTTGAGCAGCAATTTCACGCCGTCGGCGATCGGTTGCAACAAGCCGAAAGGACCAACCCGGTTCGGGCCGATACGGATTTGCATGTAGCCGATGACCTTGCGCTCCGCCAGTGTCAAATAAGCGACCGTACCCATGATCGGCAATACGATCGCCAGGATTTTTACCAGCGTCCAGATCGGCAGCCAGGCCGGGCCGAGCAGGTTCTGCCCGGCCAGTTCCAGAGTTTGCAGCAGTCCCATCATGCCCGATCCCCAATTATCGGTTCCACGGTAATCGTCCCGAACATCGCACCCAGCTCCGCCGTGATCGGATGTCCCGCCGCCACACGCGCAGTAGCGACAGGCATGCTGTCATCTGCCCGCGCCACCAGGTGCGCGCTTGCTTTGCCCTGATTCACTTTCACAGCGTCTCCGGATCGCACACCCAGCTTCTGCAACTCGCTGCTATGCATTACCACACATGGAGTTGCCGCATCGTGCGTAATTTGCAGCGAGGCTGCGCGACGCACCACCGCATCGGCGAAGTATATCGGCACATCGCTGACTCGCTGCAAACCATGGCTGTTGCTGCTTGTCGCAGCTTGCAATACAACGCCGGCAATGTGATTGTTCAACTTATCCGCCACGCTCATTGCGCCATCTTTCTTGGGCAACACTTCATCGCGCACCGCTTCGCCGGAGTCATAATCAAAACCAGATACGTCGAGCAAATTACCCAGCACGCGCAGCACCTTCCATGCCGGACGCGCCTCGCCTAGCGGTTTGACCGCACCCCTGAAACTTTGCACGCGGCCTTCGGTGCTGATAAACGTACCGGATGTTTCCGTGAATGGCGCGATAGGTAACAGCACATCGGCGTAATCAGCCGCGCGGTGTTTGTAGGCGGATAGCGCCACCACCATATCGGCAGCGTACATCGCAGTCATCGCCTGTTGCGGATCGTGCATATCAAGTTCCGGCTCGACATTCAGCAGAATGTAGGCCTTGCGCGGCGATGCCAGCATTTGCGCGGCATTCATGCCATTCGTACCCAATGGCACGGCTCCGGCCAGATAGCCACCGACACTATTCGCCGCTTCACCCAGGAAGCCGAACTTCGCAGCGCACAATGCGGCGATTTGCTCGGCCAGCAAAGCGATCTGCGCAGCTTGCGGATGTTGTTGCGCGAAGTTGCCCAGCAGCACCGCAGCACGTTCGCCGCTCGCCAGACTGCGCGCGATGGCGCGCGCTTGCGCGGAGGGTTGCACAGCTTCGATGACTTGCTGCGCTTCGCCAGACAGCGCGGCTGATTTTTCAGCGGCGAGCGCTTTCAGGATTTGCGCCAGCACGTTCACCAACTCGTCCGGCGCGACGATGGACTTGTTCGCCACCGGCATCAGCAGCTCATCGTCGCTTGCGTGAACGATGTTGGCCTGTGCGCCCTTCTTGACCGCCTGGCGCACACGCTGAGCCAGCAGCGGATGATCTTTGCGCAGGAAGCTGCCGACGATCAGGAAGCGGTCGCGCGTATTGATGTCGGCGACTGGCATGCCCAGCCACGGTGCGCCGGCTTGCATGCCATCGGAAGAAAAGTCAGATTGTCGCAAACGGAAATCGATGTTGTTGCTGCCCAACCCGCGCATCAGTTTTTGCAGCAAGTACAGCTCTTCCAGCGTGCTGTGCGGTGTGGCCAACGCCGCAATTTGTTCTGCACCGTTTGCCGTCTTGATTTGGCGCAAACCATTCGCCACATACTCAAGGGCTGCTTGCCAATCGACTTCTATCCACTTGCCGTCTTGCTTGAGCATCGGCCTGGTCAAACGCTCAGTCGCGTTCAGCCCTTCATAACTGAATCTGTCCTTATCGGAAATCCAGCATTCGTTGATAGCTTCGTTCTCGATCGGTACAACGCGCAGCACTTTATTGTCCTTCACCTGCACCGCCAGATTGGAACCCAGGCCATCGTGCGGACTGACCGACTTGCGCTGAGACAGCTCCCAGTTGCGTGCAGTGTAACGGAACGGCTTGCTGGTCAGCGCGCCTACCGGACACAGATCGATCATGTTGCCGGACAACTCCGAATCCACCGTGCTGTTCACAAAGCTCATGATTTCGGCATGCTCGCCACGGAACGCCATACCCAGTTCCATCACCCCGGCGATCTCCTGCCCAAAACGCACACAGCGCGTGCATTGGATGCAGCGGTTCATCTCTTCGGTGGAGATCAGCGCACCAATATCCTTGGGCATCACGCTGCGCTTGGGTTCCTGATAACGCGATGCGCTGCCGCCGTATCCCACAGCCAGATCCTGTAACTGGCATTCGCCGCCCTGATCGCAAATCGGACAATCGAGCGGATGGTTGATCAACAAAAATTCCATCACGCCTTGCTGCGCCTTGACCGCCAACTCCGAGTGGGTGTGTACCTTCATGCCTTCCGCAGCCGGGGTCGCGCAGGCAGGCATCGGCTTGGGAGTCTTCTCGATTTCAACCAGGCACATGCGGCAATTGGCCGCGATGGATAATTTCTTGTGGTAGCAGAAATGCGGGATGTAAACGCCGAGCTTGTGCGCTGCGTCCATCACGGTGGAGCCGCGCGCGGTCTCGACCGACTTGCCATCAATTTCAATATTGATCATTGCTCACCTAATCCGTCAGCTTCACACCAAGCAGCGCTTGTGTTCGATGTGATATTCAAACTCGTCGCGGAAATGCCTGAGCATGCCCTGCACCGGCCACACCGCTGCCTCGCCCAATGCGCAGATAGTGCGCCCGGCAATGTTCTCGCCCACGCTTAACAACAAATCCAGATCTTCCTTGCGCCCTTCGCCATGCTCAATACGATGCACGATGCGATACAGCCAGCCGGTACCTTCGCGGCACGGCGTACATTGGCCGCAGGATTCCTCGTAATAGAAGTAAGACAAACGTTCCAGCGCACGCACCATGCAGGTGGTGTCATCCATGATGATCACCGCACCGGTGCCCAGCATCGAGCCGGCCTTGGAGATGGAATCGTAGTCCATGTCCAGATCCATCATGATTTCGCCGGGCAACACCGGCATCGACGAGCCGCCCGGGATACAGGCTTTCAGTTTGCGCCCGCCGCGCATCCCGCCGGCCATTTCCAGCAATTTCTTGAACGGCGTTCCCATCGGCACTTCGAAGTTGCCCGGATTGTTCACATGACCGGACACGGAAAACAGCTTGGTACCGCCGTTGTTGGGCCTGCCCAGTTCCAGGAATTTCTGCCCGCCGTGATTGATGATGTAGGGAATGCTGGCGAAGGTTTCGGTATTGTTGATGGTGGTCGGCTTGCCATACAGGCCAAAGCTGGCCGGAAACGGCGGCTTGAAACGCGGCTGGCCTTTTTTGCCTTCCAGAGATTCCAGCAATGCCGTTTCTTCACCGCAAATATACGCGCCATAGCCGAGATGGTTGTGCAGGTCGAAGCAGAAGTCCGTGCCCATGATATTGGCGCCGAGATAACCGGCGGAATGCGCCAGTTCACAGGCTTCTTCCATACGCTCATAGGCTTCAAAGATTTCGCCGTGCACATAGTTATAGCCGGTCTTCACACCCATGGTGTAAGCGGCGATGGCCATGCCCTCGATCAGCAGATGCGGGTTATAACGCATGATGTCCCAGTCTTTGCAGGTGCCCGGCTCACCCTCATCAGAATTGCAGACGATGTATTTGTCGCCCTCGAATTGACGCGGCATGAAGCTCCACTTAAGTCCGGTAGGGAATCCCGCGCCACCGCGCCCGCGCAACGCAGACGACTTGACCTCGGCAATGATCTCATCCGGCGTCATCTTTTCGGTCAGCACTTTGCGCAGCGCCTGATAACCGCCAACCTTGAGATAATTTTCCAGCGTCCATGGCTGGTCGAAATCCATCGTGGTAAAAATGACAGGTCCGTTCATAATTTTTTCAGCGCCGCTCATGCCAGTGTCTTTCATGATTGGTCCAGCTCCGCTAAAATTTTATCGATCTTTTCCGGTGTCAAACGGCCGCACAATTTTCTATTACTGATGGTGAACAGCGGCGCATCTATACACGCCCCCATACACTCACCCTCGCGCAAACCGAATTTTCCATCTGCGGTCGCCTCACCGAAACCGATGCCCAGCCTGGATTTAAGATACTCAACAGTTTCATTGGCGCCGCCCAACTGGCAGGACAAATTGGTGCATACAGTGATGGTGTGCTTACCCATCGGTTTGAGGTTATACATGTGGTAAAAAGTCGCCACTTCGTACACCGCTATCTGCGGCATACCCAGATATGACGCGATATCCGCCATATCATCAGTGGCTATCCAGCCCTTTTCATCTTGCACGAAACGCAATGCCGACATCACCGCGGACTGCCTCTGATCCGCCGGATACTTCTTCAACTCGCGGTTGATCTTGCTTTGAATTTGTTCAGGTAACATCAGCGGTCGACCTCTCCAAAAACGATGTCTTGGGTTCCGATAATGGTCACCACATCCGCAATCATATGACCGCGCGCCATCTCATCCAGCGCGCTTATGTGGGCGAAGCCCGGCGCGCGTATCTTCATGCGATAAGGCTTGTTCGCCCCGTCAGAGATGAGGTAAATGCCGAACTCTCCCTTGGGATGTTCAACGGCAGCATAAGCCTCACCGGCAGGCACATGCATCCCTTCGGTGAACAGCTTGAAGTGGTGGATCAGTTCTTCCATGTTTTCCTTCATGGATTCACGCAACGGCGGTGCGAACTTGTGGTTGCCCGTCATCACCGGGCCGGGGTTGTGGCGCAGCCAATCGATGCATTGCCGGATGATACGGTTGGATTGGCGCATTTCCTCGACACGCACCAGGTAGCGATCATACGAATCGCCCTTTGTACCCACCGGAATATCAAAGTCCAAACGGTCGTACACTTCATAGGGTTGCTTCTTGCGCAAATCCCATTCCACTCCCGAGCCGCGCAACATCGGGCCGGTAAAACCAAGCGCCAGCGCGCGTTCCGGCGTGACCACACCGATACCCACGGTACGCTGTTTCCAGATGCGGTTATCCGTCAGCAGGGTTTCATATTCATCCACGTAGTGGGGAAAACGGCTGGTAAAGTCTTCGAGAAAATCGAGCAGCGAGCCTTGGCGATTTTCGTTGAGTTTTTTTACCGCCGCGGCATTGTGGATCTTCGATGCTTGATATTGCGGCATGGTATCCGGCAGATCTCGATACACGCCGCCCGGACGATAGTAGGATGCATGCAAACGCGCACCGGATGCGGCTTCGTATACATCCATCAAGTCTTCTCGCTCACGGAAGCAATACAGGAATACGGTCATTGCACCGATATCCAGCCCGTGCGCGCCCAGCCACAGCAAGTGGTTCAGGATGCGGGTGATTTCATCGAACATCACGCGGATATATTGGGCGCGCAATGGCACGTCTATGCCCGCCAGCTTCTCGATCGCCATCACATAAGCATGTTCGTTGCTCATCATCGAGACATAATCCAGCCTGTCCATGTAAGGCAAGGATTGCAGAAAGGTCTTGTGCTCGGCAAGTTTTTCGGTGGCGCGATGCAGCAATCCGATATGCGGGTCGGCGCGCTCGATCACCTCGCCGTCCAATTCCAGCACCAAGCGCAACACCCCGTGCGCGGACGGATGCTGCGGGCCAAAGTTCATTGTGTAGTTTTTTATCTCGGACATACTTTCTGCCTATCTCATGTGAAAGGGGCAAGGTACAAGGCGCAAGGTGCAAGGAAAACCCTTGAACCTTGAACATTGAGCCTTGTACCTTGAGCCTTGCACTTTTTCAGCCATTACCGCGCCCCGAGTTACTGGCGTAATTTTCTTCACGCACGATACGCGGCGTCACTTCGCGCGGCTCGATCGAGACCGGCTGATACACCACACGCTGTTGCTCCGGGTCATAGCGCATTTCCACATTACCGGACAGCGGGAAATCCTTGCGGAACGGGTTGCCGACAAAGCCATAGTCGGTCAGGATGCGGCGCAGATCGGGGTGTCCGGTAAACACGATGCCATACAGATCGAAGGCTTCGCGCTCATACCAGTTGGCGGCTGGCCAAATATCGATCACCGATGCCAATACCGGAAAATCATCTTCCTCGGCAAAGATGCGCACACGCAAGCGCGCGTTATGCGTCACCGAAAGCAGGTGATAGACCACCGCAAAACGATGGGGGTATGCGGCAGTGTCGGCCGGAGCGATGTCAGATCCGAAATATGCGCCCCCCTCGGAAACATCACTGCCATAAGCGGAGTAATCAACCCCGCACAGGTCTATCATTTGCTCAAAACGCAACTCTGTTGCATCCCGCAAACGCGTCAACACGTCCAGCATAACGGCCGCCTTGACCACGACGGTCAATTCTCCCAGTCTTTCTTCCACGCTGACCAGCTTGTCGCCAAACAAACTCGTCAGATTAGTACGCAAGGTACCCAAATCAGCAGCCATAGTTCATC
>PLBS01000051.1 GCA_003134595.1 Gallionella sp.
TGTTCATGCTCAACGTGTTGCTGTTCACGCTGGGCTTGGCCTATATCACCGAGCTGGCCGGGCTTTCCCTGGCGCTGGGCGCATTCGTCGCCGGGATGCTGATCTCCGAAACCGAATATCGCTATCAGGTGGAAGAAGACATCAAGCCATTCCGCGATGTGCTGCTCGGTTTGTTCTTCGTCACTATCGGCATGCTGCTCGACCTGGGCAGCGTGATCGCGGGGTTTGGCTGGGTGTTGTTGATCCTGCTCATCCTGCTGCCGTTCAAGGCGGCGGTGGTGGCGCTCTTGGCGCGCTGGTTCGCCGGTGATTGGGGCGCCGCGATTCGCAGCGGTTTGGGATTGGCGCAAGCGGGTGAATTCGGTTTTGTGCTGTTGACTTTGGCGGGTGGGGTGAATTTGTTGCCCGCGGAAGTGATGCAGAACGTGCTGGCGGCCATGCTGATTTCCATGCTGACCGCGCCCTTTTTGATACAACATGCCGAAGCCATTGTGCGGCGGCTTTCTCCTTCGGCGTGGATGGATCGCGCCGTGCAGATACACCAGATTGCGGTGCAAAGCATGTCCGCTGACGCACACATCATCATTTGCGGTTATGGACGCAGCGGGCAGGCACTATCGCGCTTCCTGGCACAGGAGGGCATCCGCTTCATCGCGCTCGATCTTGATCCGCGCCGGGTACATGAGGCCTCGGCAGCGGGCGAGAGCGTGGTGTATGGCGATGCTGCCAAGCGCGAAGTGCTGCTGGCCGCCGGGCTGATGCGCGCAAAAACTTTGGTGATTACTTACGACGACAAACACTCCACCCTCAAGATTCTGCACCATGTGAATCAAATGCGCCCCGATCTGCCGGTGGTGGTGCGCACTGCCGATGATACTCATATCGAAGAACTCAAAAAAGCCGGTGCGGCCGAGGTGGTGGCGGAAGTGACGGAAGGCAGCGTGATGCTGGCTTCGCAGGCGCTGCTGATGGCCGGCGTGCCGCTGAACCGCGTGATTCGCCGTGTCCAGGAAAGCCGTGCAGGGCGTTATGCGGCATTCAGCGGCTATTTTCGCACCGCCCAAAACGATGAGGACGAGGCCGGCGAAAACCTGCAGCCGCGCTTCCTCAGCGTGTTGCTCAAAGACGACTCCGCAGCAGCGGGTAGAAAATTGGGTGAGGTCGGCTTGGCGGAGCTGAGCGTCGAAGTGAATGCCGTGCGTAGACGCAACGTGTACGGCGCGCAACCAAGCGAAGATATGCTGCTTCAGACCGGAGACATACTGGTGCTGCTCGGGTTGCCGGAAGCGTTGCAGGCGGCTGAATCGCAGCTGCATAAAGGGCAATAAAAAAGCCCGCCGGAGCGGGCTTGGTTTGAGGGATTCAAGCTGCTTTTTTAAGTGGTAGCTCCGCGCGTTTGCTCACATACAAGACTTCAACGCCCAGCACGTTTCCATTTGCATCGTAATCCAGAATCATGCCGGGTTTAATCTCCTCGGTTTTTTCCACCTCTCCATCGGCAAGATGAACATAGAGCGCATCGGCCAACTGATCGAATTCGATTCTCATTGATTCACCTCATTCAAAGTAAGCGGTGACGAAGGTCACCGGTTCGGTTGTTTCGTTGTAAATTACACGCAATTTTTTGAAACCTTTTTCGGGAATTGCTTTTAGCGCATGCGCCAATGTTGAATCTTCGGTATCATTTTCAAGCTGGTCTGGATTATCAATTGCAACCTTGATCCATTCCGGTTTTATTCTACGCTGCTGGATGCGTTTTTGAGCATGGTCACTCAGCCTGAATTCCATATCATTCCCTGCGCCACAATGGGAGTTTGCAGTCTAGTTGAGTAATGAAGATTAGGCAATAATTCCCAATAATTTGTGATGGGGAATAAAAAAGCCCGCTGCGAACAGCGGGCTTGTGTCACGCCGGGCGAATACCTTAAGATCCCATGCAAACGGTATAGAGGCTAGTGTCATCCGGAACAACCGCGGCTGGTGCTGTTGCTCCAACTAAAGCACTTGGATGTGATCCATCGAGTATGCTCATCATCGCGCCCTTTGTAGGATCGCCATCATCCAGTGCAACATCAAGCTGTTTGGCAAATTTCCCGATAATGCTGCTGGAACAAACAATGTAGGAACCCTTGAGGCCGGCGATAGGCAATTCTGCAGCTGAATTAGTAACACCCATGAGTCCACCGAGAGTGTTTCTAGCCGGGTACCCCACGGTATCGGTTGTATCCGTGATGCCGGCTGCAATACCTGACAGACGCACATGTTGCCAGAACAGGAAGGATTCATCTGTTGCAGTGGTGCTATCCCACTTTCCATCAATTCTGCCGTTGCCAGCGTCGTTGGCAGGGGTCGTTGCGGTAACCGCACTTGATACATGGATCGACGCAAGAGGGTCATCGCCCGGCAAGGCGTGGTACTTGTCTTGATAGGTGTAGATGTATAACGGTATGTTTCTGAAATCCGAGGCGAGGTTCTTGACCTTGGCGCTGTTGATGAGCTCTTGTCCTTTCAGCACACCGCCGAGCAGCAGGCCGATAATCACCAGTACGATGGCGATTTCGATCAAGGTAAAGCCGGATTGATTGCGTTTCATTGTGTTAATCTCCTGTTTGTATGTACCACGCCCGAATTACCGCAAGTGTTGTGCCAATGCTACACAGGTCTTTTGGTTTTGTCACTCCCGCGCAGCAGGGAACCCATTAAATCAAGCAATTCGACTGAATCAGGTCTGTCATGACGGATTTCATGGGGTGTTCGAGTGGGATGGTGTGCAACTTGATCGGGGTGGTTTTGACGAGATATTGACAGGGTGATGACGAAATGCTGACGGTGAATAGGGGGAATCATTTGCATAGCGGTCGCTGGCTGTTGCTGGCGATGCTCTGGCTATTGCACGGCGCGCTGCTGCTCGGCGTGGAAAGCACGTGGGCGCACCCGCTACTGCTGACCCACTTCGGCTTGTTCCTGCTCTGGCAACCGCTGTGGCGCGGCGAGCGCAGAGTGGGGCGTGGCGCGTTTGCGTTTATCGCACTGGCGGCGGCGGCGGCGATGTTCTGGTTAAACTGGTGGACAGTCGCTTTATGGTTGACCGGGCTGTTTGGTTTGGTTGGCGCGCGCATCTTCGTTTTTCGCGACCGCTGGACGCGCTGGTTGTACCTGTCTGTGATGGTCTATTTGCTCGCGGTGTTGCTGCTCTGGGTTGTGCCGAATTTATTTGCGGCCCAATCCACAATTGAGGCTGGGCGCATCCTGACATGGTATTTGCTGCCGTTTCTGCTGCTGGTCATGACAGCTCTGCCGGTTAACAAAGAACTGACCGAAAGCACCCAGACGGTGGACTTCATTTACAGCTTGTTGCTGTTCATGTTGCTGACCTTGGTGGTGCTCGGCAGCCTCGCCTTTATGACCTTGGGGCGGCTGGATTACCTCGATGCCATGTTGCGTACCCTGTTCCTGATTGGATTGATTTTGTTGGCATTCGGTGTGCTGTGGAATCCGCGTTTCGGTTTCAGCGGCCTGCAAGTGATGTTCTCGCGCTACCTGTTGAATGTCGGCACACCGTTTGAAAGCTGGCTCGCCCAGTTGACCGAGGCAGTCCAGCGCGAACCCGATGCGGCGGCCTATCTGCGCCGCGCCGTTGCCTTGCTGGCGGATTTTCAGTGGCTGTCAGGCTTGTCCTGGCAATCGCCTGATGGGACCGGACAGTTCGGACAATTCAGCGAACACGCTGCGGTGGTGCAAGAAGGTGGATTGCGCCTGACGCTGTATGCTAAGCAATCGCTCAACCCCACCCTGCTGTTGCATATACACTTGCTCGTGCAATTGATCGGCTATTTCTACCAGGCTAAACAGCGCGAGCAAAGCCTGCGCGACATCACGCGTTTGCAGGCCGTGTACGAGACCGGGTCGCGCCTCACCCACGACCTGAAAAACATGCTGCAATCGCTGCTCTCGCTCACAGCCATCGCACAAAGCCGCGAAGAGCGGGCGCAACAATTGTTGCAACAACAACTCCCGTTGCTTACCCAGCGTATCGAGATGACATTACTCAAGCTCCAGCAGCCGCATGTTGAGAGCGAAACGCCGCAGCTTGCCCTGAACGCATGGTGGAGCACCCTGCGGTTGCGCAACCAGTACCAGGTTATTGATTGGCGCGAGCCGGATAGCTTGCCGGGCAAAAATATTCCCGCCGCTCTGTTCGATTGCATCATCGACAATCTGATCGATAACGTTCTGAGAAAACGCCAATCCGAGCCGGATGTCACCATCTGCGTCGAAATTCAACCCGACCCGGTGCGCCTGACCGTCTGCGACAACGGCGATCCCATACCTGAAAATATTGCCGCAAACTTGTTGCGCGGCGTCGTCGTTTCTGAAAATGGACTTGGGATAGGACTGTACCAAGCCGCACGCTGGGCCGAACAGCTAGGTTATCGATTGACGTTGATCAGTAATCGGGCGGGGAATGTGTGTTTCGAGTTGCGGGATAGCTATGGAATGAAAGAACGGCGAAATCTGAATTTATAGAGATGGCCGTATGTGATAAGCTCCGAGCCGTTGTTATTACGTTTTATTTCGTTTCATGTCTTCCATTTCGGCATCTTCTCTCGCAAGCGCGTTGCTGCGCCAGGAAGTTCTTGATCTGCATGCTTATCATGTGCCGGACAGTTCCGGCTACATCAAGCTGGATGCGATGGAGAACCCCTATCTTGTGCCGCTCGCATTGCGCGGCGAAATCGCCGAGGCGGTCGCTGTTGCTGCCATCAACCGTTATCCCGATCCTGGGGCCGTATCGCTCAAGGAAAAGATCCGTGGCGTGACCGGTTTGCCGCAGGGGATGGAGGTGTTGCTTGGCAATGGCTCAGACGAGTTGATCCAGTTGCTGGCGATGGCTGTCAACAAGCCAGGCGCGGTACTGCTCAGCGTGGAGCCGTCGTTCGTGATGTACAAGATGATCGCGACGTACACCGGGATGCGTTATGTGGGTGTGCCGCTGGCAGCGGATTTTTCTTTGGATTTGCCCGCGACTCTCGCAGCGATCCGCCGCGAACAACCCGCGCTGGTGTTTCTGGCCTATCCGAACAATCCCACCGGTAATCTGTTCTCGGCGGACACTGTGGCGCAAATCATCGCGGCATCGCCGGGTCTGGTGGTGGTGGACGAGGCCTATTATGCTTTTGCCAGCGATAGTTTTGTTCCGTACTTGGCGCGTTATCCGAATCTGTTGGTGATGCGCACCTTTTCCAAGCTCGGCATGGCCGGGTTGCGCCTCGGTTTTCTGGCGGGCAGCGCGGCATTGTTGGGACAGTTGGAAAAGCTGCGCTTGCCGTATAATGTCGGCGTATTGCCGCAATTGGTGGCCGAAAAATTGTTGGCGCATCATGAGGTGTTGCTGCAGCAAGCGGAACAAATCAAGCGGGATCGTGCAAAACTGTACCAGCAGTTGAGCGAAATCGCCGCTGTAAAGGTTTACACGAGCGAGGCGAATTTCCTGCTGTTCCGCGTGGCTAATGCGACGGCGATATTCAATGGCTTGAAGCAGCGAGGCGTGCTGATCAAGAACCTGAGCGGCGGGCATCCGATGTTGAAAGACTGCTTGCGTGTGACAGTAGGTACACCGGACGAAAACGAGCGATTCATGCTGGCGTTGCAAGAGAGTCTGCATAATGGGTAGCGAGTTTCGGTGGAGACTAACCTTCAGGTTATGTCGGAACCAAAACATGAGGTTTATTGCTGCATTACAAGAAACCATTATTCAATCCGCATAGGGCTAAATCATGCGTAGCGCGAAAGTTTCACGCAACACCCTGGAAACCCAGATCACAGTTGAACTGGCGCTTGATGGCAGCGGCAAGGCCAAGTTTGATACCGGACTGCCGTTTCTCGATCACATGCTCGACCAGATCGCCCGTCATGGTTTGCTGGATTTTAATATTCTGGCCAAGGGTGATTTGCACATCGACGCGCATCACACCGTGGAAGACATCGGCATCACGCTGGGCCAGGCGTTTAATCAGGCAGTAGGCGACAAGAAAGGTTTGCGCCGCTACGGCCATGCTTACATACCCCTGGATGAGGCCTTGTCTCGCGTGGTACTGGACATTTCCGGCCGTCCCGGCTTGGTGTTCAATTGTAAATTCGTGCGCGACAGCGTCGGTGATTTTGATGTGGATCTGGTCAAGGAATTCTTTCAGGGCTTCGTCAATCACGCCTTGGTGACATTGCACATCGACAACCTGGCGGGCAACAATGCCCACCATCAGGCCGAAACCATTTTCAAGGCATTTGGCCGCGCGCTACGCATGGCGCTGGAGCTTGATCCGCGTATGGTCGGCGTGATGCCTTCCACCAAGGGAACGCTATAATCAATCATGGTTGATGTCGCTGTAGTCGATTACGGTATGGGCAACTTGCGCTCGGTCGAACAGGCTTTGCGCAAAGTTGCTCCCGCTGCCGAAATTGTTGTCACAGATGATGCCGACACGATTGTAAATGCCAAGCGCGTGGTGTTCCCAGGACAAGGCGCGATGCCGGACTGTATGCGTGAACTGGATGCGCGCGGTTTGCGCGATGCGGTGCTGCTGGCCGCACGCAGCAGGCCTTTTCTCGGTATCTGCATCGGCCTGCAAATGTTATTCGAACACAGTGCTGAAGGCGATGTTGCCGGGTTGGGGATTTTGCATGGCAAGGTGGTGCGCTTTGCCAGTAATATGCACGATGCACAGGGCAATAAACTCAAGGTGCCGCACATGGGCTGGAATCAGGTGCACCACGGGCAACACCCGTTGTGGGATGGCATAGACCAGGATGCGCGCTTCTATTTCGTTCACAGCTACTATGTGCAGCCGCAAGATGCATCATTGGTGCAGGCGACCAGTCAATATCCGCAATCATTTGTGTGCGCGGTAGCGAAAGATAATTTGTTTGCGGTGCAATTTCATCCTGAAAAAAGCCAAGCGGACGGGCTCAAACTGCTGCAAAACTTTATGCAATGGAATCCTTAAATTATTAACATATTGCCATGCTGATTATTCCTGCGATAGATTTGAAAGACGGCCACTGTGTGCGCCTCAAACAAGGGGTGATGGAAGATGCCACAGTGTTTTCAGAAGATCCCGCCGCCACCGCAAAACACTGGTTAGCGCAAGGCGCGCGCCGCTTGCATCTGGTGGACCTGAACGGCGCGTTTGCCGGCAAGCCGAAGAACGAAGCCGCCGTGCGCAGCATCATTGATGCGGTGGGTTTGGATGTGCCGGTGCAACTGGGCGGAGGCATACGCGATCTGGAAACTATCGAGCGCTATCTCGACATCGGCGTGACTTACATCATCATCGGCACCGCCGCAGTAAAGGTGCCGGGGTTTTTGCATGAAGCCTGCGACGCCTTTCCCGGACACATCATGGTGGGCCTGGATGCCAAGGGCGGCAAAGTGGCCGTGGATGGCTGGTCGAAACTCACCGGGCATGATGTGGCGGATTTGGCGCACCGCTTTGAAGGCTACGGCGTGGAAGCGGTCATTTATACCGACATCGGGCGCGACGGCATGTTGTCCGGCGTGAACATTCCCGCCACCGTTGAACTGGCAAGGCCGCTGCATGTGCCGGTGATCGCCAGCGGCGGCATCACCAATCTGGATGACGTGCGCGCGCTGTGTGCGGTGCAGGCTGAAGGCATCACCGGCGCGATCACCGGACGTGCGATCTATGAAGGCACATTGGATTTCAAAGCCGCGCAATCCTTGGCCGATGAATTGACCGGGGCCGATGAACTGGCCGGAGCAGCGCGCTAGCCCATGCTCGCCAAGCGCATCATTCCCTGTCTTGATGTGACGGCTGGTAGAGTCGTCAAAGGCGTGAGTTTCGTCGAACTGCGCGATGCCGGTGACCCGGTGGAAATTGCGCGCCGTTATGACGAGCAAGGTGCGGACGAACTGGCCTTCCTCGATATCACTGCAAGCTCGGACGATAGAGGAATTATTTTTCGCATCATCGAACAAGTTGCCTCGCAAGTGTTCATTCCGCTGACCGTCGGCGGCGGCGTGCGTGAAGTGGGCGACGTGCGCAATCTGCTGAATGCCGGAGCTGACAAGGTTAGCATCAACACCTCCGCGGTACTCAATCCGCAACTGGTCGCCGATGCTGCCGGGCGTTATGGTTCGCAGTGCATCGTGGTGGCCATCGATGCCAAGCAGGTGGAGGCTGGGCATTGGGAAGTATTCACCCACGGCGGACGCAAGGCCACGGGTTTGGATGCAGTGGCCTGGGCAAAAAAAATGCAGGATTTGGGTGCGGGTGAAATTCTGCTGACCAGCATGGATAGGGACGGGCAAAAAAATGGTTTTGATCTGGCGTTGACCCGATCTGTTACCGACGCGCTGGAGATTCCGGTGATCGCCAGCGGTGGCGCGGGTAATCTGCAACACCTTGTCGATGGTGTAAAAAAAGGCGGGGCTGATGCCGTATTGGCGGCGAGTATTTTTCATTTTGGAAAACATACCGTGCAGCAAGCCAAGCAGTTTATGTCCGCGCAGGGTCTAGAGGTGCGGTTATGAAAGACTTCTGCTCAGGTGCAAGGCTCAAGGTGCAAGGCTCAAGGCGGATGGTCCAAGGTCTTTTCTTGACCCTTGTACCTTGCACCTTGAGTCTGTTTTATTCATGAGCGAAACCTGGTTGAATAAAATAAATTGGTCTGCCGATGGTTTGGTGACGGCTATCGCACAGGATGCCGCTACCGGCCGGGTGCTGATGGTGGCGTGGATGGATCGCGAGGCATTGAAGCTGACTTGGCAAAACAACGAAGCGGTATATTGGTCTCGTTCGCGAAAGAAACTTTGGCACAAGGGCGAAGAGTCCGGGCATATTCAAAAAGTAAAAGAGATTCGTCTCGATTGCGATGGTGATGTGATCCTGTTGCAGGTTGAACAACAAGGCGGCATCGCCTGTCATACCGGGCGCGAGAGCTGCTTTTACAGCCGTTTGGAACAGGGCACGTGGGTGGAAGTGGATGCGGTGCTGAAATCTCCCGATGAGATATATAAGAAATGAAACAAGACATTCTACAAAGATTGACCGAAATGCTGGAGGCGCGCAAACAGGCGGCGCCGGAAAGTTCCTATGTCGCCAAGCTGTTCAGCAAGGGCGAAGATGCCATCCTGAAAAAAGTCGGAGAGGAAGTCACGGAAGTCATACTCGCGAGCAAAGCAGGCGACAAAAGCCATCTGGTGTATGAAACCGCCGATTTGTGGTTTCATTGTATGGTGCTGTTGGCGCAGCATGGCTTGAGCGCGGCGGACGTGCTGAACGAACTGGCGCGCCGCGAGGGTTTGTCGGGCATTGCCGAAAAGATTGGTCGGAAAAAGGACTGAGCATGGGCAACTGTTTATTTTGCAAAATCGCACGCGGTGAAATTCCTTGCCGCAAGGTGTATGAAGACGATGAGTTGTTCGCCTTTCATGACATCAATCCGGTTGCGCCGGTGCATTTCATGCTGATCCCCAAGCTGCATCTAGCCTCGCTGGCCGAAGCCGGGGATACCCATGCCGCCTTGCTTGGCAAGATGCTGTTGCTGGCGCCCAGGCTGGCAAAAGAACAGGGGTTGGACAATGGTTTTCGCACTGTGATCAACACCGGCAAGGGCGGCGGGCAGGAAGTATTTCATTTTCATATTCACGTCATCGGTGGCGGCATCATCCCGCCCATGGTGCGGCGCAATTAATATTTCAAGGAGAACGAGATGGGCGGATTAAGTATTTGGCATTGGCTGATTGTGTTGCTGGTAGTCGTGTTGATCTTTGGCACCAAAAAATTACGTAACATGGGCAGCGATCTGGGCGGCGCGGTAAAAGGCTTCAAGGAAGGAATGCGTTCCGAGGACGAAACCGCCAAACAGATTAAAGAAGGCGGGCAGATTAAAGAAGGTGGGCAGACCATCGAAGGCGAAGTGAAAGACAAGACTCACACCAAAGTGTGAAAGATCGTTGAGCAAATAAACCGTTCGCCCTGAGCTTGTCGAAGGGCTACAGGGCTTCGACAAGCTCAGCCCGAACGGTGTCATGGCTTTGG
>PLBS01000170.1 GCA_003134595.1 Gallionella sp.
CTGGTTATGCTGCGTTGCGTAAAAAATTTCTTGCTAACATATCAAACATATGTGGCGCTGCGAAATTTTTTCCGCGCCTTGCATTTGGGCGAACTCTGAATTTTTAGAGGCTCCCTTAACGAGCCAGCCGATAAATGCTGCTGATGGAATTTGCCGAGTTGGCTATAATGGGCGCGCTTCCGCTGCACAGGGAACTTTATTTACCGACTACATTAAGAGGGATTCCATGAAAAAACTGATCGCATTGGCTTGTTTTGGTTTTGTATTTGCTGTTTCCGCACCGGCCTTCGCGGGCGCACAGCAAGACAAGATGAAGGGCTGCAACAAGGAAGCAAAGGCTGATAACCTGAAGGGACCAGATCGCAAAGCGTTTATGAGCAAGTGCCTGAAAAAGGATTACGTGCTGAAGTCCGCCGCACCTGTTGCAGACAAGAAGGCTGCGGTTCCTGCCAAGGCGGATGCCAAGCCGACCGCTAGTGCTGCCGCTCCTTCCGCAAAGGCGAAGCAACAGGACAAGATGAAGTCTTGCAATGCGGATGCGAAAGCCAAGGCACTCAAGGGCGATGAGCGCAAGAAGTTCATGAGCTCTTGTCTCAAGGGTTAAGCGTAATTTGCCGCACCGGGAACGCGCCGCAAGGCGCGTTTTTCTTTGGGGCTGTATAATCCACATACTTTACGCGACTGGGTCGCGTTTTACATTTTAAGGTTGCATGATCAAAAAATTCCTCAAGCGTGTATTCCGCAAGTCTGCCAAAGCCAAATCGGTGGGAAATGCCCAGGTAATCCCGTTCAAACTGCATGGCGTGGCGCGCGAGCAGATCAGTTACGGCGCGCTGAAAGTCACCGACGGTTTGCAAGCCTCAGGGTATCAGGCCTATGTGGTGGGCGGTGCGGTGCGCGATCTGTTGCTGAATCGTATTCCCAAGGATTTCGACATCGCGACCGATGCCACCCCCGAGGAAGTGCGCCGCGTATTTCGCCGCGCGCGCATCATCGGGCGGCGCTTTCGGCTGGTGCATGTGATGTTCGGCGAGGAAGTGGTGGAGGTGTCCACTTTCCGCCGCATGATCGAAGCCGAGGATGCGCAGACCGACGAACACGGGCGTTTGCTGCGCGACAATGAGTTCGGCGATCAGGAACAGGATGCGGCGCGGCGCGATTTCACCGCCAACGCGCTGTTCTACGATCCGGCCACCCAGGAAATTTACGACTATCACGGCGGCTATGCCGACACGCGCGACCATCTGCTGCGCATCATCGGCGACCCGCTGGTGCGTTACCGCGAAGACCCGGTGCGCATGTTGCGCGCGGTGCGCTTGTCCGCCAAGCTCGGCATCAAGCTGGATGCGGCGACCGCCGCGCCGATCGCCGAGATGAAAGGCTTGCTCGACAACGTGCCGCAGGCGCGCTTGCTCGATGAAGTGCTGAAGATGCTGTTGTCCGGACATTCGCTGGAGTGCATCCAGCAGTTGCGCAAAATGAATCTGCATCACGGCTTGCTGCCGTTGCTGGACGTGATCTGGGAACAGCCGATGGGCGAGAAATTCATCATGCTGGCGTTGCGCAATACCGACGAGCGTCTCAGTCAGGACAAGACCGTCTCCCCCGCGTTTTTGTTTGCCGCATTATTGTGGCATGAGGTGCTGGCGGCGTGGAATCTGCGCGTGCAGCAGGGTGAGCGTCCGGTGGGCGCAATGCACGAGGCGATGGACGAAGTGCTGGCCAGGCAGAGGGAACAGCTCGCCATTCCGCATCGCCAGGATGCCGTGATGAAAGAAATCTGGCTGATGCAGCAACGCTTCGAGCAGCGCGCCGGACAACGTCCGTTCCGCTTGCTGGAGCAACCGCGCTTTCGCGCCGGATTCGATTTCCTGCTGTTGCGCTGCGCCAGCGGTGAAGTGGATGACGAGCTTGGCTTGTGGTGGGACGAGTTTCAGGATGCCAGTGCCGCGCGCCAGGCTGAAATGTTGCAGCCTGAGGGGGACGGCGAGAAAAAGCGCCGCCGCCGCAAACCGCGCAAGAAACCTGAAGTACCAGCAGTGGATGAGTCGGCAGTGGATGAGCCGGTAGCATAGTCATGAAAAAATCAGTTAGCCACAGAGCACTCAGAGATCACAGAGATCACAGAGGAAAAACAATTGGTTGCCGTAAATATTAACTTTACCCATCTGGTGAGCCGGAAAAATATGTGGAACCCGCTTTGTCTTTGTGTCCTCTGTGATCTCTGTGGCTTGAATTACGGTTTTTAGGATAATGCCGCATATCGCCTTCATCGGACTCGGCAGCAATCTTGAAGACCCGCTCAGCCAATTGCAACGCGCCTTTGCTGCACTCGATAAGTTGCCTTGTACGCGCTTGGCGGCGCGCTCATCGTTGTATCGCAGCGCGCCATTGGGTTGTCCAAATCAGCCTGATCTCCAAGTTCAGCCGGATTTTGTGAATGCGGTGGCAAAAATCATGACGGATCTTGCCCCGCAAGCCTTGCTGCAAGCGCTGTTGCAAATCGAGCATCAGCACGGTCGCGAACGCACCTTTCGCAACGCGCCGCGCACCCTGGACCTCGACGTGCTGCTGTATGACGATGTGCAGTTGCACGAGCATGGCCTGACCATCCCGCATCCGCAAATGCACAGACGCGCGTTCGTGTTGCAGCCCTTGCTGGAGATTGCGCCGGATATCAGCATACCTGGAGTCGGTCAAGCAGGGCTGGCGCTTGCAGGATGCCGGGATCAGGTATTGGATAGGATAAGCAATGTTGTTTGATAAGTATCGATATGTCGTAGTTGAAGGGCCGATAGGCGTCGGCAAGACCAGCCTTGCGCATCGTCTTGCGCAGCACATCGGTTCTTCCACGCTGTTGGAAAAGCCCGACGAAAATCCCTTTCTCGCCCGGTTCTACCAGGATCCACCGCGCTATGCGTTGGCGACCCAATTGTTTTTCTTGTTCCAGCGCGGCAACGAAGTGCGTGATCTTGCGCAAATGGACCTGTTCCGCGAGAGTACCGTGGCGGACTATCTTTTTGAAAAGGATCCGCTGTTTGCACGCCTCAACCTGAACGAGGAAGAGTTCGCGCTGTATCAGCAGATTTACCGGTCGCTGCAATTGCAGGCGCCGGTACCGGATCTGGTAATTTATTTGCAGGCCGCGCCGGAAACACTGGCAGAACGCGTGCATCGCCGCGCCCAGCCTTATGAGCTTGGTATCAGCGACAGTTATTTGCTGCGTCTGTCACAAAGCTACAGCGATTTCTTCTATCATTACGACGCGGCACCGGTGTTGATGGTGAACAGCGAGCATCTGAACTTTGTTGATGGAGATGAAGATTTCACCTTGTTGTTGAAACGTATAGAGGAAATGCGCGGGCCTCGCGAATTTTTTAGCCGGGGGACATGATGAGAACCACACTCACTGCACTGAAAGCCATGCGCGGCAAGGAAGAAAAAATCGCCGTGTTGACCTGTTATGACGCGAGCTTCGCAGCGCTGCTGGAAAAGCAGGGCGTTGATGTACTGCTGGTGGGCGATTCGCTCGGCATGGTGTTGCAAGGGCACGAAACCACGCTGCCGGTCACGCTGAACGACATGGTCTATCACACCGTTTGCGTGGCGCGAGGCGCGAAGCAGGCATTCATCATCAGCGACATGCCGTTCGGCACGTTCCAGATCAGCCCTCAGGAAGCCTATGCTCACGCCGCGCAGCTGATGGCAGCGGGCGCACAAATGGTCAAGCTGGAAGGCGGCGCAACGATGGTCGAGACGGTGCGATTTCTCACCGAACGCGGCATTCCGGTATGCGGGCATATCGGGCTGACCCCGCAGTCGGTGCACCAGTTGGGCGGTTATCGCGTGCAAGGCAAAGAATCCGCCGCTGCGCAAAAGTTGTTGAGGGATGCAACGCAACTCGAACAGGCCGGCGCGGGCATGATCGTGCTGGAAGCCATGCCCGCGCTGCTGGCTGCGGAGATCACCGCGCAACTAACCATCCCCGCCATCGGCATCGGCGCGGGCACAGCGTGTTCCGGTCAGGTGCTGGTGTTGCACGACATGCTGGATATTTATCCCGGCAAGAAAGCCGGCTTTGTGAAGAACTATATGCTGGGTGCGACCAGCATTGCAGCAGCGGTGGCGAACTATGTCGCCGAAGTAAAGGCGGGCTCTTTCCCGGCGCAGGAACACAGCTTTTGATGCAGGTTGTTTCGACCATCGCCGAACTGCGCACACGGCTGGCTGATAAGCGAGCCATTGCTTTTGTGCCGACCATGGGTAATCTGCATGCGGGGCATCTCGATCTGGTGCGGCTAGCAAGAGAATCCGTGGCGCGCGGGCATGGCGGCTGCGTAGTGGCGAGCATCTTTGTCAATCCGCTGCAGTTCGGCCCGAACGAGGATTTCGACAAGTACCCGCGCACGCTGGATGCGGATTGCGCCAGGCTGGAAGGTTCGGTGGACGTGGTGTTCGCTCCATCAATTAACGAAATGTATCCCGCGCAACAAACGGTGTTCGTCGAGTTGCCGACTATCGCCAACGAGATGGAAGGCGCGACGCGTCCAGGACATTTTCGCGGCATGGCGACAGTGGTGCTGAAGCTGTTGAACATCGTTCAGCCGCAGGTCGCAGTGTTCGGCAAGAAGGACTACCAGCAACTGCACATCATCCGCCAGATGGTCGCGCAACTGAATCTGCCGATCCGCATTGTCGGCGGCGAGACGGTACGTGCGGCGGACGGCCTGGCGCTGAGTTCGCGCAACCAGTATTTGAGTCAGGCGGAGCGTGGCGAGGCGATTTTCCTGTATCAAACACTGCAAGGTATGCGACTGGCCATCCTGCAAGGCGAGCGCGACATTGAACGCTTGCAACAACAAGCGGTCGAAGCCCTTGTTGCAAGAGGCTGGCGGGCGGAATATGTGGCAGTGCGCAACCAGTCTGATTTGCAAGCTGCAAGCCAATCGCAGCGCGATCTGGTAATTTTGGCGGCAGCCAGCTTGGGCAATACCCGCTTGCTGGATAACATCGAAGTTTGTCTTGCTGATTGATTGTTATATAATCCGCGCCCCGTTTGAAAGGGAGGTGTCCCATGCAAAGAATCATGCTTAAAGCCAAGTTGCACCGGGTGCATGTCACGCACTCCGAGTTGCACTATGAAGGCTCCTGCGCGATCGACGACGATTTGCTGGATGCTGCCGATATCAGGGAATATCAGCAGATCGATATTTACAATGTCATCAATGGCGAGCGTTTTACCACCTACGCCATTCGCGCCCAACGCGGTTCCGGCGTGATTTCCGTGAATGGCGCGGCGGCACACAAGGCCAGCCCGGGCGACATCATCATCATCGCCAGCTATGCCATGTACAACGAAATCGAACTGCAAAAATACCATCCCCAACTCGTCTACGTGGACGAGCACAACCACATCATCGCGCAACGCGATCAGATTCCGGTGCAGGCCGCTTAGGTAGCAGGGTGGTCGTGGTCGAAACGTGCCGGGGTGCACAAAGTCAGCAAATCCCATGCCCACATCATTCTCCGAGCGTTGCGCATCGCCAGGCTGCCCTGAGTTTGTCGCAGTGGCCGTGGCTCACCCACCGGTCTTGCACTTATAAATTATTAGCTGTGGATGATCGGGATGGATTTGAATGAAGGCAATGTTTTCCTGGATGCCTTGGCGATGTCGGCCAACGTGTATTGGTCGAGTACGCCCAGGAAGCTGGCTTGCGCGCTGAATATGACGGATTTCAGGCTGCAGGAGCGGGTGATCACGCACTGATCTGTGGCAGGATTGAAACATTCGAGCAAATCGAAATCGGGTTCAGTTGACCGTACCACCTCGCCGATCAGAATTTCTTTCGCGGGATGGGCGAGTTTGAGTCCGCCGTTTCTTCCTCTGGTTGTCAGGATGTAGCCGTTGAGTCCCAGATTGTGTACCACTTTTACGAGATGGTTACGCGAAATCTTGTAAAAGTTGGCCAGTTCACTGATTGTCGCACTTTCATCTTCCCGGTTGGCAAGATAAAGCAGGACGCGCAGCGAATAATCGGTGTACAGGGTTAAACGCATTTCGTACCTTTCCGGGTTAACGGAGTATTGAAAAACTACAGCGGGGCGATTGTTGCGCTGGGAAGCCAGCTCAAAATGCCCATTTGATACGTGTAGACTTCACATTTTTGCCGGTTTCCGCCTTGCCAGACGCTCCTCGCCACGTTCTTTTACACCTTAGTTAAAGCGTTACTCTCGACAGGGTTGTGTACGGACAATAAGATATATACAGGATAGATTTTAAAACTGTGTTTGTCTATGGCGATTCGAATATACATCCTAAGGAGGCATTTATACAATTGCCGGAACATTCTGGCAAAGATCAAAATAATTTGGAAAATGGATAATATGGTTAATGCGGCCAAGCAGAAGACCTTCTTTGCGGGCGCTTCTACGCGCGACATTTTCGCCGATCCGTTTTGGCTCGCCGTATTAACCGAAATCCTCCCCGTTTGCATGGCGGCAGCGTCGATCGCACAGTTATGCGTGCCAATCCAAACATCAAGCAGGGGCACAGCGCGCCGTGCCCCTACAATGTTCTGTTTGTTTCATTGACCATTCGACTGTTCGCAGGTAGGATTGCGCGCTTTGATGCTTAGCGGATTGATTACGATGCGTCGCAAATTGGTTGCCGGAAACTGGAAGATGCACGGTGCCCTGGCTCAGAACGCCGAGTTGCTGGATGCGGTGCGCAGCGGGATGGTTGCGATGCCGGGTGTCGATTGCGCGGTTTGTGTGCCGTTCCCTTATTTGGCTCAGGCCCAGCAAAAACTGTCCGGTGGCGCGGTCAAGTGGGGTGCGCAGGACGTGCATCAGTTGGACAAAGGCGCATATACCGGAGAGGTGTCTGCCGCGATGTTGCGCGATTTCGGTTGTAGCTATGTGATCGTCGGGCACTCGGAGCGGCGCGCTTACTATGGTGAGAGCAGCCATCTGGTGGCCGAGAAATTTTTGGCTACACAACGGGCAGGGTTAACGCCTATCCTGTGTGTCGGCGAATCGCTGCAACAACGCGAAAGCGGAATTACCGAGGAGGTGGTTGCCGGACAATTGGATGCGCTGATCCAGTTGGGTAGTGTGCAGGCGTTGCGCAACGCGGTGGTGGCTTACGAGCCGGTATGGGCAATCGGTACCGGCAAAACTGCAACTTCTGCGCAGGCACAGGCGGTGCATGCGTTTATCCGGCAGCGTGTTACATCCCACGATGGTAAAATCGCGTCCGGGTTGTGTATACTCTACGGCGGCAGTGTGAAGGCGAATAACGCGGCAGAGTTGTTTGCGATGCCGGATATTGATGGTGGCTTGATCGGCGGGGCTTCACTGGTGGCCGACGAGTTTTTGGCGATTTGTCGCGCCGGTGTCCGGACATAAAGTTTTTCGTCCCGATCAAATTTAATTTTGCCCTTGACGTAATGTGAGGGGCGTAGAGTGTGAGGAGTAGTGAGTGGAAACATTAGTTTGGGTAGTGCACGTTTTAACGGCAGTGGTGTTGATCGGTCTGGTATTGATGCAACACGGCAAGGGTGCCGACATGGGCGCAGCGTTTGGCACGGGTTCGGCAGGCAGTCTGTTTGGTTCCAGCGGTTCCGCAAATTTCCTCAGTCGTAGTACGGCAGTCGCCGCGACGCTGTTTTTTATTACCAGCTTGTCGCTGAC